>JBLFXY010000249.1:0-5599 GCA_047611645.1 Glaciecola sp. | reverse complement strand
CCCGATATCCCGATCTCCCTGTGCTCTTACTGCGCCACGCCGGTCATCATTGCCGGTCAGAAAGAGACCGATGGGGTCAGTCCCAATGCGGGTCGCATCGCGAAAATCGCGGTCCACAAAACCTACGACGAGATGCTGGGACACCACGCCCAGGAAACCCCGGACTACTTCACCGGCGGTCGTTTCTCGTGGCACGGTCGCAACTTTGTGATCCTCGCCCTGGTGCTGCTGGGTTTGGGCTTCGTCCTGTCGGCCTCGACCTACCTGCTACCCTGGTCCGCCTTCGCTGTCGTATGTTTGATTGTGGGCGTCGTCATGATCGTGAAAGGCATGGGCCTCAGAGCGCTCTCCTTGGCCGACCCCATCGCCAAGCGACCGGGCATGATAGTGGACCGCCGCAGCGAGACCGTCGTGAACGGCTGGAACGGCTCCACAAGTTACTTCTTTACGGTCGAATTTGAAGATGGCTCCGTGGGTGAATACAACTTCTCCGGCCGCGGTGCCACCGAAGACCCCTACCCCACGGGTCTGACCGGCCTCGCTTTCCTACGCGGAACGAACCTGCTCGAGTTCAAGCACATTCGGGTGTAGGTCGGGCTCAGAGAACGCGCGCAAAGGTCCCGCGTTCTCCATAGCATCGTGTGCGAACTGCGCGAAGGTCGTCGTCATAGAACGGGTTCCATTCGCTCGCCGCTGCAAGGCCTCGCCTGGCTCTTTCTAGCCGAGCTTCTCCAGGTAGGCTATGTGAGCAAGCAAACGCGCCTTGCGTTGCTTCAGAAGCGTCGTAGTGGCTTCGTCGAGCGGCTCGTCGCGAGCGAGTTCCTTTTCGACTTCGATCAGGTCCACTTTGCGTGAGTCAAGCGCCGCCGCGGCTTCGGCTTTGTCGAAGATCAGGTCGGTGGGAGCGGCCCCCAGAGCTCGGCCCGCGTGGGCCAAATTATCTTCCTTGCCTGGCAGAGTTCCTGGAGCATTCGCCGAGAGGCTGCGTAAGTTGATGTAGTTTGGCGAGAGGATTTGGATCTCGGCCTCATGCAAACAGTCGAGCATGTGCGTACGCAAATCGGAACGCTTGGAGAACAGGGTGCGCACATCCTCCAATAAACCCGCTGCGCGGTACTCCACGGAATAATCGCCTAGTTCAAGGACTTGAACAAACGGGTCATTCAAATCCGCGCGGTTGGCCGCTTCCAATAAGGCTGTTTCCACTTTCGACCAGGGGGTGTCATAGCCCAGAGAAACTGTAGCGGATACGACGGTGCCCGACCGCCGCACGACCTTGATCGGAGTCGTCACTAAAAGCAGGTTGGGCAACATGGTCAGATCGCGATCTTCGGTTTGAATCTCGGTGTGCATCAGGGTGCGTTCCGAAACACGGCCGAAGTGATCCCCCACGCGAATAAAATCCCCGAGGCGAAAGTGCGCCATCCTGCGCAGGACCAATCCCGCCAAGGCATTGCCTAGGAAGGCGGTCGCCGAAAGCGCCACCGAGGCGGGCAACACCACCCCCAGCACCTGCACGATTTGCGACTTGGTTTCTGACCCCACGGGCAGCAGAAGCAACACGAACAGAGCCAGCGCAAAGACTACGACCACCGCCACCCATTGGCGCCCGAAGCGAGTCCCTTCCTGTGCTGGCTCGCCGCCCTTAGTGCGCCTGCGCAACCAAGAAATCAGAGTTCCAAGTGAAACCAATGCCAGGACCCCCAGCACGATCAACAACATGGCTGTCAATTCAGGCGGTTCCCCGCGCAGTTCAGCCCAACGGCTCTTCACCCCCGAAAACAACCCTCCGTAAGTTTCCAGTACGAGCAGGTTCGCATTATTTATGTGGATTGGAATCGCCATGGCTGTGCGCATTGGATACGGCTCCGGGCCTCGGAGGCAAGGACTTTCCATCCCACACCGTTTTTGGGCTTCCCCATAGAGGTCGCATGGCTACCAGGAGAACCTGCGTTTCCTGATCGGCGAAGGTTTCGCATGCACAGCAAACCGCCAGTTGGCGGGGTCCTACGGCAATGCAAGGCAGCCTAGGAGTGTGTCGGGCATAGAGGGGTTTGCCAGGAATCGTCCATCCATTTCGGAACAAGGCGGATTGCACCCCCTATAGTTGAACGCTATCGGGGGGAGATCCAACGCAGTGCCGGATTGGAGGGGCGGTTTCTGGCGAAATCGTCTATGCCCGACACACTCCTAGCTGGGAAGCCCCATGCACTCACCTTGGTGGAAGCCCCTCCGGAAGCCCACCCCACGCTCGGAGCGCAGGCTCCAACAAAAAAAGGGCTTGCGGGTTTCGAGTGCAGTGCTTGAAAGCACGATCAGCCTTAATAACCGGTTTGAACAACGCCGAAGGTTTCCAATCAGTACGCAAGATGCCATCAATCCTCCGTCTTTTCGATTCAAAGAAAAAATGAAAAGGGCGTCGATTTCGGGGAAGCTGACACCGAGCAGCCCGTGGGATAACTCTACTCGAAACCCGGAAGCCTCCAAAAAAAAACGCCGGCCTGTGCAGAACACAGACCGGCGAATTTTCGCTCTCTCTACTTAGCTGTACTATTGATTGCGACGCTTCTTGAAGCGTTCGAAGGGATCACCAATACCGGCAGGGGCCCCACCGGACGACGTTTGATCCTCCTCTTGAGGACTGCTGGGTAACGGGGCGGCCGGCTCCGAGTTCGATTGGCCCATGCCGTGGTTCGGTGCCGAAGCAGCGGAGCCCATCGAGCTGTCCGCGACCTCTTCCACCTTCTGGCCCCCACCTAGGTTCAGTTCCACACCGAGGTTGTTGAGCACCGCCTTGAACCCCTCTTTGTCCACGGCTTTGATGTACGCCTCTTCCGCCGAAACCTGATCCGATTTCACGAGCTTCTCCAAGCTATCATTGAGCGTGCACATCCCGAGCTTGACGCCCATTTGCATGGTGGAAGGAATCTGGTGCGTTTTTCCATCGCGAATTTGCGAGGCTACGGCGCTGTTGACCACGAGGATCTCCAAGGCTGCGACGCGACCCTTCCCCTTCTTCTTGCACAGCGTCTGCGCGACCACGCCTTTCAAGGAAGACGACAGCATGGTGCGAATCTGCGACTGGCGATCGGCGGGGAACTGATCGATGATGCGGTCCACAGTGGAGGCCGCGGTGGTCGTGTGCAATGTACCGAAAACCAAGTGGCCGGTTTCGGCGGTTTCGATAGCGATCTCGATGGTTTCCAGATCTCGCATCTCACCGACCAGAACGATGTCGGGGTCCTCACGCAGGGCGGCGCGTAGGGCTGTTTTGAAGCTTTCGGTGTGGCCCCCCACTTCGCGTTGATTGATCAAGCACTTGTGGTCGGGGTGCACGAATTCGATCGGATCTTCGATCGTAATGATGTGATCCGCGCGCGACTTGTTGATGTGGTCGATCATCGCAGCCAGGGTCGTCGACTTGCCACTACCGGTGGGTCCGGTCACGAGCACGAGGCCTTTTGACAGGAAACATAAGTCTGTAACCGCACTGGGCAGTTTCAATTGCTCCGCGGTCAGAATTTCTTCGGGGATGACCCGGAAGACAGCGCCGGGGCCACGGCTGTCGGTGAACAAGTTCACACGGAAGCGGGCCAGTCCGGGGATTGCGTAGGCAAAGTCCGTATCGGAGCAGAGTTCATACTGCGACTTGTTCTTGGGAGGTGTGATCTCCATAAGCACCTGAAGCATCTGCTTGTCAGAGATTTCAGGGCAACCCTCGACGGGAACCATGTCGCCGTGCAACCGGAACATGGGTTGCAGGTTGGAGGTCATGTGCAGGTCGGAGGCTCCGACCTCAACCATGCGACTAAAGAGTGAATCGATCCAAGCCATGAATGGGCGTTCCTAATAGAGTCCCCGATGGGGAGGGCTGCGACGGGTGGGCTTCCCGGTTCTTCGTCCAGGATTCCGCAAACCTGTAGGACCGACCAGGCTGGCGGGCCGGCCAATTCCCAAGCTACAATGCTCCGATGGATTCCAAGACCAGCGAAACCGCGTGGAAGCGCTGGCGCAATGCGACATCCTTCCAAGACCTATGCCGGCTGACGGTCGAATTCCTGGACGGTGACCTGCCTGCATTCCCTGGCTGGATGGCCGCCGATATCGATGAAGAGACCGACGATTGGGTGCCCGAGCTAGCGGCGGCCAACGAAAGGGGACTGCTGACCACAGCCTCCCAGCCCGGTGCTTGCCCCGCACTTAGCCACGATGGTCTGCCGTGGAGCCAGCGCGCCTTCGTGGTGGGCTTTGCATCTGCCGCTCTGGTCGAAGAGTTGCGGACCCAAATTGAAGGCTCTCGACTGCGGCTCTTTGATTTCGGACCCCAAGAATCGGGCGGCGACCCCATGCCCGCCGCGCGTCACGGGGATCGCGAGTACCTGCACGTGGGCACCGGAGAAGGTCCAGCCGAGCTCGAAGTATTCGCCCACCGCGTGGGCCCGGAAGCCCTGCAAGCGCTCAGCGAAACCCGCTACGTATGCCTGATCGACCCAGAATGGGGCCGTGACGACTTGCTTTGGCCAATCCTGGCCAACGATTCCGGCTCGAGCGAGTACAAATAGCAGCCCAGCGAGCCACCCTCTCTCTCCGACCGCCGACCATGTCCCAATTCAACCCCGCGGGTTCCTCCCGCCCGAGTGCCACCCCTGCCCGGCTCGCCATCTTCCTTTGCGTAGCGTGGCTCCTGGTGGGAGCCCTCTTCAAGCTGCTTAAGGGCGCCCCGAACGACCTACCGCCCCAAATCCTAGCGCTCTCTCCGCTCTCGACCTACGACACCTTCCGCAGCGCCATCGCCGTCGAACTTTGCATCGCGGCGGTCGCACTGATTTGGCCACGACTCGGATGGATGCTACTGACCGCGATCTACGTGGTGTTCTTGGCTTTGCTAAAACAACTGTTCGACCAAGATGTGAAAAGCTGCGGCTGCATGGGCGGCTCGATCACGATCACCCCCTTGATCATGATGTTCATCGACGGAACACTTCTATTCTTACTGCTAGCCAGCAGGCCCTGGAAGACCCTGCCCAAAACCAGCAAGCCCATACTGCGCGCCATCACGCTCGCACCGCTCTTTGCGTTGGCTTTCATCCTGCCGTGGACCCTCTTCATCGAAGTCGTGATTCCGCCCGTAACGGTAGAGGGCAACCAACAAGTTGTCGATGTGCCGACCACCGATGTACTCGACGGTTTCAAAGAGTTCAGGATGGAAGAGTGGGAAGGCCAAATGATCTTCGACATCGAGCTGGCGCAATTCGCCAATCCCGCCGGATCCATGGAAACCCTGCCCGCACCCTTGCACGTGATCATCTACCGCAAGTCCTGCGACCACTGCGCCGAGCACATCGCTGAGTTAGCCACCAATCCCTTGAACGACACCCCCATCGCCCTGGTGCGCATCCCCGAAATCGATGACGACAACGCACCCAACGTCATCGAACTCAAGCCGGACGGCCACTTCCCCATCGAACTAAAGAAGCTCTCCCGCGGCTACGGAATCCCTACCCCCAGCAGCTTCGACGTGGACGAGCTCTTCATGGTGACCAACGTCATGGAAATCAAACACGAGTAAGCCAAACTCGTTCCAAGCAAACAAAAGCGT
>JBLFXY010000248.1:0-5737 GCA_047611645.1 Glaciecola sp. | reverse complement strand
AAGCTGGGAAGCCAATTTGTGATGCCGCGTGGGTCCCTGGAGGTGGGTTTGAAGGATGGTGATGGTGGGGGCCTGTTCCGCGGGCGCTTTGGAACAGCCGCGTCGGCTGCGGTCCAAGGGACTCCGGTGATCTTCTTCCCTTATCGTTACTGGGACCGTTGGCAGGAACGCACCGAGGTCCCCGAGTTGGCCTACTTGGGCCTGCGCGTCGATCAGCCCGGAGCCCTGTTCGAAGAAGTCTTTTACCAGGCGGAGCCCATCCCCTTTGGCGGGGTTTCAATGGGGGTCCTCATGCGCTTGCACCCGGACTTGCCTTGGGATGCGGATCCGGATGAAACACCGGGTCTGTTCCTGCTGGAAAAGGGCATGGACGAAGGCGACGAACCCTGGGTGCTCGACGCCGTTTCTGATGCTTTGGAAGCGCGCTTTTTCGTGGACTATGAGCCGGGCTGTTTCGACAGCATCACGGGTGGTGAACACGGTTGGAAATACTCGCCACGCTTGAAGCGGTTTGGTGTGGGCTATGAAGCGCCCGGCCAAGTTTTGAGGAGTGTGGACCAGTGAGCCCTCAAAGGGAAATCGCCCGCAAGGCGCGCGCCCGGGGCATGACCCTGGTCGAATTACTGATCGCCGTGTTGTTGGGTTCTTTTGTCATGTTCGCCATCGTGCGCTTCGTGGATGTGAGCCTGGGCCTTTGGTCTCGCTCGGAGGATACGCGTCGCCACAACGGACGTGGACAGGCGGTTTTGCAACGCTTGCGCCAGGACCTGATCAGCGTGCACCCCGGACAGGTGGGGGATTTTCTGATGGAGTGGCAAGGCTTTGACTTGGATGGAGATCGCGCCAACGATCGCGCCTTCCCTCGCTTGCGCATGGTGCGCCGGCCTTCGGCCTTGGATTGGAGACGCCTGACCTTGCGCGAGTTGACACCCGAACAACGCGCCATATTTACGGAGCTCGGATTTGGCGCGGGATCCGCAGCGGCGGTGCGCCAGGAACTCGGCGAACTCGATGCAGACCAGACCAACGTGGGGCTGGCCACGGCCCCGGGCTTGGTGGAAGCCGCCTGGGTCTTGTTGCCCGAAGATGGCAGCGTGACGGGAGCCGGTACGCTGTACCGGGCGGAACGCAAGCGCAGAGAGACCGGAGATACCGCCTCGTTCTTTCATCGTAACTTTGTCGCGTCCAACGGCGCCGTGGAGAGCGAACTGCTGCAGCGCATCACCGGTGGCGTACTCTGGTGGTCGGTGGAGCTAGGCACGGATAGTACCGCGGATGAGTGGAGTGTGGGAGTGGCTGAAGGTCAGGCACGCGTGGCTTGGGACGCCCTCGGCCAAGGACGCCCCGATGTGGAGAGCGCCGCCCAGAATGAAACCGCAGTCGATCGGCCATTCATGCAGGGCCGACTGCTCATGCCCAGCCGGGCCCGCCTGGTGATCGAGTTGGAGACCGAACGTTCGATGGCCCGCGCGCCTAGCTTGGTAGATGCCGTGGATCGTGAAGTCAATTCTTTCGAGGTCAGCCGCGGGGAATCCTTGCCGAAAAAGGCGGGCACCTTCGTGCGCATTGGATCCGAATGGATGCGCTACGTTTCCCGTGATGGGGATCGCATGGTTGTGGAGCGCGGCCAGCGCGGGACCTTGCCCTCCTTGCACCCGGGCGACTCCAAGGTTCGATTTGGTCACCGCACCGAAGCCCTAGTAGCCCTTCCCACCTCTCGACAGGAGTGGCGTTGATCATGTTGCACACACCGCACGGCGATAGACCGAATAAGAAGGCAGGATTCACCCTCATCGAGGTGATTCTGGCCGTGGGTATTTTGGCCATGGGGATGACCTCCGTTCTGGGGCTCTTTACTTTTGGTGCGGCCCTGACCCAAGCCGCTGAACTGCGCACCCGATCCGCAAACGTGATCGAAGCGGTCGCGGCGGACCTGGAGGTCAAACTCTTTCCCGCTGGCGAGGATGGCATGCCCGGCGAGCCCATCGACCTGCTGGACCAACAGGTCCCGGGAGTGGAACGCGCGCGCTACAACGTGGTCGCGTTTCCCGTAGAAAACTCGCCGCTGGCCGAAGATGGAGGCCCCTTGGAATACGAGGTTCGCATCCAAGTGTTCTTCGAGACCAGGGGTGTGAGACGCTCGCGAACATACGAAACAAGACTTCTGCGCCAGAGGTCCTTTGCCCAGCGCATGCGGCAAAGACAGATGGCCAAGAAAAAGAATAGGTAGGAACGAATCATGAACATACTCGTACGACGACTGCCCGCGCTGCTGGGCTTGCTAACCTGCCTCCTGGCCCCGAATACGGCTTGGGCTGCACAGGTGGATTCCGGAACCGCGGTGGAGCGCGGACGTAACGCCATGATGTTGCGCTTTCCCGATGGGGGAGTTCGCATCGGCTTCATGGCTAGCCATGATCCCACCGGCATCCGATTCCGTTCGGCGCGCCACGGTGGCGTGGTGTACTTGCCTTGGGAACGCTTGCAAATCGAACAGAGCTTGGCCCTGCGCACGGAACTCGGTTACATCCAGGTCGAGGAAGACGAGCTACTGATTCAGGTGGAGCGTTTGGTCTTGACCAGCGGCCAAGAAATCGTGGGCGTGATCCTCTCCAAGGAGGGGGATAACTTTCTCATGAAGGTGAATGGCAACACGCAAGTGGTGCCCAAGAATCGGGTCGTTTCGGTCACTGGTGGGGAAATGGCCCCTGCGCTCGACGTGTACAAAACCGAAGAGCTATACGCACAAGGGCTGGCGAACCTCAGGCAGGAGGACGCGTTGTCCCAGGTGGATTTGGCCGAGTACTGCGAGCGTATTTTAGACTTTCCGCACGCCATCGCTCACTACACTGCGGCGATCGCCTTGCGCGGAGGAACCGAAGAAACGGGAGTTTGGCAGTTGGCTTTACAGAACGCGAGTGTGAAAGCGCTGCAAGCCGATCAACTAAATCGCCTGCGCGAGATCGATCGCGTGCGGCGCCGTTTGCTCTTCCCCTTAGCCATGGAGCAAGTCGCAGCCTTCCGCCAGGCCTTCCCCAAGAGTCCCTTGATGGAAGACTTGAACAAGCTGGAGGCACTGGTTGTGCGCACCAAGGAGCGTGTGCTGGGCGAGCGCATTCAGACACGCTGGTTCTACCGCACCACGCAAATGATTCGTGCTGTGACGCGCGAAAAGAACGAGGGCATGGATTCTCTCACGAGCCTGATGGATGGGGATTGGACCGTGCGCGTGCGCGCTGCCGTAGCGGATGACGTGCGTAAAATCGAACCCGAAATGACGCCCGAGCTGGTGGGACAGCATTGGCAGCAACGCCAGAAGGGCCGCTTCCACGTGGCTACCTACGGAAACGGCACTTGGCTATTGGGCGATGATCGCGCCAAGGCCGGTCTCGAAAAATCGGAACGCAAGAAGGACAAGAAGAAAGCGGTGGCCAAGGAAACAGGTCCCCAGTCTGATTTCCAGGAGCGTGTGCAGCGTTATTTGCAGAACCAACGCAGCGCGGCGCGCGCGTCTTTCAGCGGCAGCAAGGATCAGGTGGAGGAACGCCAAGCCGCTTGGAGCCAGATGAGCTTGGACGCCAGGGCCATGTGGTTGCTGGCGTATTATGTGGAATTCTCAGGCGAGTTCGAAGTGCGCCCCGCGGTGGCCCACTTGTGCCGTACATGCGGAGGCAACGGCGCTTTGGAAACCATCGAGGTGGGCGTCACGCGCAACCAAAGCTCGCAAGGCGGTCGCTTGAGTCGTTGCCACACATGCCACGGCGTGGGCATCGTACGGCGCGTGAGGTTCCGCTAATGGCGACGCAGAAACTGACCAGCGCGCTCCTGTGCTTGATGGCTTTTGGTGGGGCAGCGTGCGCCGGGCCGGAGAAGCAAGAGCGCCCGACCTTGGAGGAAACCCGCGCCATTTATGATGGCAAGGGTTATGCCGCCAAGGAGTCGGCTGCGGAAGGCGACACGACCGCGCAAGCGACCGAGGCCAAACCAGCCACCTGGCAAGAGACCCTCGAGCGCACCTCCGGGGGCGCCAGTTCGACCGCCGTACCGGTGGTGGCGACCGTCGCCGGCCAGAATATCACCGCCCAGGACCTTCTTTCTTCTTGGATGTTCCGGGACAGCGCTGCCGTGCGCGGTCTGGTGGACCGCTTGGTGCTCGATGGACTTGTGCGCGCTGAAGCCAGCCGCCTGGGCCTGCGTTTGCCTGCGGAGACGGTGGCCAGCGAGTGGGCCCAGTTGGTCACGGAGTTCGAAGCGGAGGTCCAGAAAAGTGCTCCGGGCCTTTCCATGGACCAATTCATTCAACGTCGCCTGGGACTCGATCCCGGTCGATATCGCCAGCGTATGGAGGCGCGACGCGTGCTCGACCTGTTGGCCGAACGCTGCGTGCGCGCGTTCACCTTGGAGAGTGAAACCGTGCAGGCCAAAATGATCGTGGTGGCCTCCCGAGCGGAAGCCGACAAAGTGGAGGCGGGTTTGGCCATGGGGCGCGATTTTGGCGTTTTGGCGGGCGAGCTTTCCCAGGATCCTTCGAGTCAGGAGGGCGGCTACATACCGCCCATCGTGCGTTCGGCAGCCGCCATTTCCAGGCTTGCATTTGCCACACCTATCGGCCAAGTGGGCGGTCCCTTGGTGGAAAACGGGCGCCACATCTACCTGCAGGTACAATCCGTGAAAGCGGCGGAGCCGGGCACCTGGTCCGAGCTCGGCCCCAAGGTCGAGGCCAGTCTGCCAACCCAGCCCATCGAAGATCTGGAATTCCTGCAATGGCAAGCCATGGTTTCCGCACGCTACGAGGTCGACACCAGGCCCCTGCTGCGTTGGGTTGGCGAGCCTGAAATGGGCAACGAATAGCCTTCGCGGCCCCGTGCGGAGGCCGCGGCCAAAGGAAGTAGGGCTCGGGCTTGATCCCCACGCCAGGGCAGGGGATGCTGTGGGCATGGATTCCATGGACGCCAACGCACCCGAGATCGAAGAGAACTCCCAGGCAGGTATAGGCAACGACGCCGAAGGCCATGGGGAACCGGAAGAGCTGAATGAGCCGCCTCAAAACACCGATGCGGGCGAGGCTGACGCTGAGCCTGAGTTTACTCCCGAGAGTGAATCCTCGGAGGATGTCGGCCTGGCAGGTATAGAAGAGGAAGAGGAAGAAGAGAATCCCAAGCTGGGTCCGGGAGATGAACTCGACGATGATGAATTGGTGCGCCGCTTGGCCGCGCTCTTATTCGTCACGGTCGAACCCCTGAGCTTGGGCAAGTTGGTCAAACTGCTGGAACGACCCCGCAAGGGCCGGGTGAAGGATGCGCTATTGATCCTAGAACAACGCTTGGAGGCGGCCGATCTGCCCATGCAGGTACGCTCCATCAAGGGCGGATACGGCCTGATGACCGCTCCTGAGATGGGGCAAGTGGTGCAAGGCTTGCTTTCCGGACCCGCAGTGGAACGCGTGAGCGCCGCAGCGCTGGAAACCCTGGCAGTGGTGGCCTACCGCCAACCCGTCACCAAGGCCGAGATCGAGGCCATCCGCGGCGTGCAAGCGGGTCCAATTCTGCGGTCCCTGGTGGATCGGGGCCTGGTTCGTGTTTCCGGCAGGGCTGATGTGCCCGGAAATCCGTTGGAGTATGCGACGACCAAGGACTTCCTGGACCGCTTTGGTCTGCAGGGGGTGGGGGATTTGCCCCGCGACTCCGAACTTGCCCGGGACTGATTTTCGACCTCCAGTTGGGATCGATACGGCCCC
>JBLFXY010000247.1:0-5748 GCA_047611645.1 Glaciecola sp. | reverse complement strand
GGATCTGGTCGGCCGCACACCGCAAGGCGAAGCCGCGGATCGGACCTTCGCGAAGACCGCCCTGGCATCTTTTTCGCGCGCAGCGGATCTAACCCCGGACAAAAAAGAAAGCGCTCCCCAACAGTTCGCCATCTGGCGTCAAATGGGCAATGTGCACGCTTGGCTCACGGACCTGTCGAAAGCTGGCGAGTGCTTTGCGGAGGCCCTTTCCTGGGACCCGCAGATGATGGACTACAACATGATGTGGCAGACCATGGCGCCCAAAAGCGACCTGACCGCATTCAACGCGAGCCTCGCCACGGGCCTGACCGGTTACAAGAAGCGCTTTGGCGAGCAAGGAGCGGGTGCTGGCATGCTGCTTTGGTGGCTCGGGTACGGCCAACTGACGGCCAAGGACTTTGAGGCCGCCGAGGTTTCATTCCTCGAGTCCGTAGAGCGCAACAAGGACTACGCCAACTCATGGTTCTACGTGGGCATGGCGCGTTACTACCAGGCGCAATATCAAGAGGCCTGCGAAGGCTGGCTTGCCTACTGGGATATCGATCCGACGAGCCTCGTGACGACCATCCGTGGCAACGTGGGCGCCAACGTGCCGATCCTTGTCTTTGCGACGAGCATAGTTTCCGACGCGGGCTACCAAAGGCAAGACTCTCTGGCCAACTGGAAACTGGCCGAGCGCATGAACGTGGTCCTCAGCGCAACGGAACCGGGCAATGGGTTGTACTGGAACAACCTTGGCTTGCTACGCCGCGACATCGGAGAATTGACCATGCGCTCCGTTGAAGGAGTTAAGGACGAGGACGTCATCAAACTGTACGAGGACTCCTACGTGGCCTACGCCAAAGCGGTCAGCTTCGCCCCCAACGACCCCGGTTACTTGAACGACGCTGCGGTGTTGCTGCAATACTACCTGGGACGCGATTTAGACACGGCCCGCGAGTACTACGACAAGGCCCAGGTCGAAGCCCAGAAGCTCATCGAGGCCGAGAGCTGGACTTCCCTGCCCGAGGACAAGCGCGCCGATGAAGAGGAACGCATCCGCACCGCCCTGCGCGATGGCGCCGACAACCTTCGCAAGATGGACGCCGGCCAAGTGGGAACTCGGAACCCCATCATCCGTAAACAGCGAGCGGAGCAAAGAGGCGAGTAAGCCGCCCACCCAGCCATGCAGCTTCCCCTGATTTACATTCTGGAACCGGGCGACAAACCGGTGTTGTCCGTGGATGGCGGCTTCGAAGGCCCCGGACTGAACCTGAGCCATTGGCCCGGCAACAGCACGCCGGACGAACTCAAGCACGAGCTATCCACCGGTATTTCCCTGAACTTTGTGCGCCTTCCCGAGGCGCGCCAAGCGGAATGGACCCGAGGCTGCACGGCCCTGGTCAACAATCACTTCGACACGGATGGGGTGCTAGCCCTGTTCGTGCTGTTGAAACCCGAAGTGGCCCTGCAACACGCGGATCAGTTGCTGGAGATCGCTGCAGCCGGCGACTTCTTCCACCTGCCATCTGAACACGCGTTTTGCTTCGACCTGCTGATCACGAGCTACGGGGATCGCGAGCGTTCCCCGATAGCCGAGCAACTGGTGGGCCTCAAAAGCATGGAACGTTATCGGGTGGTCACCGAGCATCTCTTGCGCCAATTGCCGACCTGGTTGGAGAATGGTATCGAGAGCGAAAAGGCCTTGTTCACGCCCGCCTTAGAGCGCTTGCGCCGCGACCTTCAGGGTCTGGAGCGGGCGGAGAACGTGCCGCTCATCCACTTCGATCTGAGCGTGCTGCATGCGGCTCCGGGAACCATTGATGAACCGGGCCGTCACGCCATGTTCCACACCGCCGGAACCGATCGCATCCTATGGATGGCAAAAGAAGCGGACGGCTCCGGAGTGCGCGCACGATTCCTGGTGGGCACGCGCTCCTGGTTCGACATCCCCGGCCTCATCGTTCAGCCTCGACCGGATCTGAAACAACTCGCCGCGCGCTTTAACGCGCTCGAAGGCTCTACGCCCGAGCAGGCCAGCGCCTGGCGCTATCAGCCGACCGACACAGCCAGCCCCGAACTCTGGTTCGGCGCAGCCAACCTGCCCCTCTTCTGCTCCTACCCCGGCTCCTCGCTACACAATAGCCAACTCACCGCCCACGTCATCCGGGCCGAAATCTGCGAGGCCGTGCGTCAAGTTTGGACCTTTGAGAACGAGCACGAGACCACGGACACCGACGATATCTACGCGGTTTGAGAGTCCCTCGCCTGCTCCTACCCGGTACCGCCCGCGACCCCCTAGTGGTGGTGCGTAGCGGCTTCTGGAACTTCAACGGCATCGGCCTGTTCGACGGCAATGAGGCCTTGGTCGTGGACCCGAGCATCTTCCCCGAGGACATCGCGCTGCTCGGAAGCGCGGTCGCCACGCGCGGTGGCACGCTCAAACCGCGCCCGGTCAAGCACGTGATTCTGACCCACAGTCACCACGATCACATCCGCGGTTGGCAGCATTTCCCTGGGGCGCAAATCACAACACCGCAGCCCGTAGCCGATAAAAATGCTCTGGCACGCGAGCGTATCGTGGCCGCTAAAACCGCTATAGATGACTCCCTCGGTATCAAGGACCCGAACTTCACCTATCCCAATGCCGATAGCGTGGCCAACCTGCAAACCTTCGAGCAGCAAACCACACTTCACGTGGGCCAGCTCGAAGTACAGATCCACCTATTGCTAGGCCACTCCAACTGCTGCAGCGTGGTCTGGATTCCCGAGCACAAAACCCTGCTCACCGGCGACTACCTGGTTTCTCCGGGCATCCCCTACTGCCGCTGGCAGGCCCGGGATTTCGAAACCGCACTGGTTTGGCTGCGCGAGTTCACTGTGCAACGGGACGTACAGAGGGTCATTCCCGCCCACAACGCCATCATCGCTTCAAACGCGGAAATCCTCTCCGCCATCGGCCTAGAGATCGACTATTTCCACCACCTGCGCGCCACCTGCGAAGATCTGCACTCGAGCGGCCTGCCCACCGAAAAAGTCATCAGCCAAGCCGCCAAAGCCATCATCCCCTTCCGCGAAGCGCGCAGTAAAACCACCACCCGCGCCGCCCGCCGCCAGGACCGCGACAACGCCGAACGCATCCTGAAAGAGCTCGCGCTCTAGCCGAGCCCCGTCAGCGAATGGCCGGCGAAACCGCACCGCCTTGGGCTTAGTTGCGGTAGGACTGGATCGGGGCGGGGATGCGGCCGCGCCGATTGTAGAGTACGTCGCAGTGGAATTTGCCGGGGTCCTGCACGATGGCTGTGCCGAGCAGGCCACCCCACTCGACGGTTTCTCCGGGGCCCTTGCCCGGGACGGGGATGATTCGCACTGCGGTGGTTTTGTTGTTCACCATACCGATGGCCATCTCGTCGGCGATGATGCCCATGATGGTGGAAACCGGAGTGTCGCCGGGCACAGCCACCATGTCGAGGCCCACGGAGCAGACCGTGGTCATGGCTTCGAGTTTGGCCAGTGACAAGGCGCCCACGCGCACGGCGTCGATCATGCCTTCGTCCTCAGAGACCGGAATAAAGGCGCCCGAGAGCCCGCCCATACAGGAGGAACCCATGGCGCCACCTTTTTTGATCGCGTCGGTGAGCAAGGCCAACGCCGCGGTGGTTCCCGGTGCGCCCGTACGCTCCACCCCCACCAACTCGAGGATGTCCGAGACCGAGTCGCCGACGGCCGGCGTAGGTGCCAGGGAAACGTCCACGATGCCGAAGCTCGTTCCCAAGCGGCGGGCGGCCTCGCGACCGACCAATTCGCCCACGCGGGTGATCTTAAAGGCGGTGCGCTTGACGATTTCAGAAACCGCGAGCAGGTCCGCCTGGGGCCCCAAACGTTCGAGAGCCGAACGCACCACGCCAGGCCCACTGATGCCCACACTGAGCACCGTTTCAGCCTCACCGATTCCAATGTGCGCACCCGCCACAAAAGGATTGTCCTCCACCGGGTTCGTGAAGCACACGAGTTTCGCACAGCCCAATCCACCGGTGTCCGCGGTCAAACGCGCCGTCTCTTTGACGATTTCTGCAAAACGCGCGGTGGCATCCATATTGATGCCCGCGCGAGTCGTGCCCAAGGACACCGAACTGCAAACGTGGTCCGTTTCCGCCAGCGCCCGAGGAATGGAATCGAACAAAGCATTGTCCGCATTGGTGAAACCCTTGTGCACATAAGCGCTGAAACCACCAATAAAGTCCACCCCCACCTCCTTCGCCGCAGCATCAAGCGCGCGTGCCAACGGCACCAAGTCCTTAGACCCGCAAGCCGCAGCCACCAACGAAATCGGCGTCACAGCAATACGCTTGTTAACGATCTTAACCCCATAATCTGCCCCGATAGAATCAGCCACAGACACCAAATTGCGCGCCTGATGAACGATCTTCGCATAGATCTTTTCAGCCGTACTCTCCAGATCCGGATCCGCGCAATCAAGCAGATTTATACCAAGGGTCGTAGTACGAATATCAAGCGTTTCCAGCTCAAGCATCCGCACAGTTTCCAAAATTTCGCTATCAGTAAAGACCATGATTATCAGGGGGGGGTTAGCAGGGATAAGTGTCCGGCACACTGTCGCTCATTTCCGACAGCTCGGTGCCAGGTCAAGTGAAGCCCTACGCTTCACTTTCCTCTCAAGACGTTTCTCTTCACTTGCCCTGGCACCGATCTGTCGGAAATGAGCGACAGAGTGCCTGACACCGTATATTTCAGACGCGATGCATGAAGCGAAAAACCCCCTCATGCATAATTCTGACCGAGTAGTCGTCCTTACCGCCAAGGCAGTCAAGACGTTGTTTTAGACCCGCGAAGTCGGCGCCGCCAACAAGCTCCACGGTCAACACAAGATGGAAAAATGCATCGACCGTCCGCTGGCTGATATCCACCACCGTGGCTTCGGCTTCGCCGATAGCGACGGTGATCTCGGCCAGGATTCCGGGACGATTGCGCCCTACCACCGTGACGATCACGCCCGTGCCGCGACCCAGTTGGCCTTCGGGCTCGGGCAGTCGATGGGCCGGATCTGCGCTGCGTCCCGCGTCCGGACCCCGGTCCGGCAGGGGTTCCGCATAAGCCTGCCCACTGCCTGTTTGAATCGTGATGCCCGCCGCTTCGGCTGCTAATTGAGCTTGCGGCGTGACCACCGTGTCGGCGTCGACCACCAGCGGCCCGCGGCCCGCCCGATTGATGTCCTCTACCGTGATGAATCGTTTTCCCATGGCTTGGTTCCCTACAGGAAGCGCACAAGGCTCGGATGCGGGCTGGGGATGACGACCTGGCGCAGGAGCTGACCCGTGCGCTCGGCTTCCCGGCTGGCCGCCATCATGGAGGAGCGCACGTCGCTGACCTCGCCCGTCCAGGAGATGTAACTCTTGCCGCCCAGGCCATTGGCAATGCGAAGCTCGAGCAAGTCGACGGTCGCACTCTTCAATGCAGCATCAGCTGCTAAAATAGCGCTGGCAACGGTGCCGGTTTCCAGCACGCCCAATGCATCGATGGCGCCTTGAATTTCACCGTCGTGGCGCCGCAGAGCCTGCTCCACCTGGGTGTGTACCTGGGGAATCAGGAATTGGTCGATCAGATCGCCTGCGGCCAATTCCGTGCCGCGCGCCATGGCGGATCGCAGATCCTCGACCGAGCCGCACAGCAGTATCACGTACTTGCCTGGCTGGACCGGAGTGGCGAAAAGCAGCTCGATGTCTGCCTCCCAAAGGATGGCGCTGGCCA
>JBLFXY010000246.1:0-5815 GCA_047611645.1 Glaciecola sp. | reverse complement strand
GACCACATTGCGCGGTTTTTTTGACTCGAATTTAGAGCCCGAAAAACGCACGCGCATCTGGGCACTCGCGGGCGAATCGATCGGGGATCATATCCATCAAATCCGCCACACGTGGGGCTTCGGAAACGCGCTGCAGCCCTATACGTACGCCATGGATTTCTGGGCGGGCTCGAGCGAGATCGAAGTCGCGCGCGAGAATTGGTTGCGCATCCTTTGGAAGATGGCCTGGCCCGCGTGGGGCGACGGGGTCGGGCAATATGGGGAGCGCAACAATTGGATTCCACTAAACAGATTGGAGCAAGCGTTGACCATCGTGAACACGGATCACGATCGCGCCCGCATCCTCTTCCTCATCGCTCGCAGCGCGCAAAACCAAGGCGACGGTCCCTGGTGGGATCGGCGCATGACCCAGGCTTTCGATGCGCTGCAAGCCATGGGCACGAAAACTGGCTTCTACGACGCTTCGCTCTGGTTTGAGGCTCTTTGGTTGGAGAACACCGGTCCCTGGCAACACAACGTAGACGGACAAGCCCAACGCAAGGTGCAACCGGCGCGCGCACTTGCACTTTTTGAAGTCCTGGCCAACGACAAGACCTGGAAAGCAAGCGCCTACCGCAAGGGCGCCCAGGAACACATCAAGAACATCCTGGCCAAAGAACTTGCCGTGCATGTGAACGGCGCATTCCTCACCGGCTCCAAGGCCGGCTATGTGTTGCAAACGCGCAACATGACCTCGATCGATTGCACTCTGACGCCAATCGACCTGACCAAGAATGTGGAGTTGGATGCGCGCACCGAACATACGCACCAGTGGTTGGCTGAGATCGAAGTCAGCGGCCGAGAACCTGTGCAGCGCTGGACGATAACGCTGCAAGAGGATTCGCCGCACGCCTCAATCTACAAGGAACTGGCACTCGAGGGCACATTGGCCGTGGGCGCCTACCTGCTCGAAGTGCGCAGCGGCAGCCGCAAGGATCGGGCCCTGGTGCTGGTCACCGAAACCGCCCTCATTCTCAAATCATCCGGCCAGGATCTGCACGCGTGGGTCACGAACGCCATCACCGGCAAACCCGTGCCAGGCCAACAGGTTCAAGCGCGCGTACGCGTGCGCGATAGCAAGGGGCGCGGCTTCTGGCGCCAGGTGCAAGCCACGACAGGAAGTGATGGCCTCGCACACTTGGTCGGCCCGCAAACCCACGATTACAGGGAGGCCTTCGTCGCCGTGAAAACCGAACAAGGTTCCGCCTTTGCAGTGCTTTCTCAGAACGATTTTAAGCCCGAAAACGCTTGGCGAGTACACGTGGTCACCGACCGGCCCGCCTACCGCCCCGATCAAACCGTGAGCTGGAAACTATCGGCACGCCGGCACACCGGCCTGCAATACTCCACACCTTCCGGCCATAGCCTGGTCGCCAAACTAATCGGTCCCCGCGGCGAAGAAATCGACAGCGCGAAAGTACAGCTCAACGATTTCGGCTCCGCCTTTGGAACCTTCGAAACGGGGCAGGATATGGCGCTCGGCCAATACAGCTTGCAGCTGATCGACCCCAAGGCCCCCGACGGCCAAACCCAGATTGCGAGCGCCGCCCTGTTCCGCTTGGAGGAATACAAGCGCCCCGAATTCGAGGTCAAGGTATCCACGCCGATGGATGAGCCCGCTACCGGAATGGAAGCGCGCCCCCAGGTCTTCGTACTCGGCGATGAAGTGCAAGCCGAGATCCAGGCCATGACCTATTTTGGCAGCCCCGTCGTAGGAGCCCAGGTGGAGGTTGTGCTCTACAAGGAGCATTTCAACCCTGGTTCGATGCACCGCGCACGCTTCCAATGGTTCAGTGACTCACTGGTTCCGAGTTGGCAGCGATCCAACCGCTACCGGCATAACAATCGCGAGGAAGTGTTGCGCAAGGAGCTCTCCACCGATGCATTCGGACGTGCACGACTGACCTTCGCCACGCCCTTCGGGCAGGGCCAAGGTTACAAATACACGATCGAGGCGCGCGTCACCGATGCATCGCGACGCGAGGTCACAGGCACGGGAAACGTTCTGGTTCAACGCCAGAGCTATCGGGTCGAGCTGGATTTAGAGCACACGATCGTCGCACCCGGTAGCAAGGCCAAGCTCTCCGTACTCGCCCAGGACTCCAATGGCAATGCGATGTCCGTCGAAGGTCAGTTGTTTTTGTACCGCGGCCGCTGGGTGGAGGTCTGGACAGGTCCGGACAATCAACCGGTCGACTCCAGCACGCTTGGCAAAGCCCGTCAATCGGCCCTCTTCCCGAAGCCCGGCTGGAAAAGGGTCCGCGCGGAGTATGCCTTCGAGGCCGTGGACGGCCTCAAGCTCAGCACCAACGCGCAGGGCAAAGCCAACTGGTCCCCCACCCTGGCCAAGGAAGGCGTCTACAAGTTCACCTGGGTAAGCCAGGACCCGCGTAGCTCCGAGGTCAGCGCGGAAGTTTGGATGTTCGCCGCCGACGGCAAATCCATGGAACTGGCCTACAACCAGGAGGGCCTGCAAATATTGCTCGATAAGAGCACCATCGCCGAGGGCCAAACCGCACAGGTTTTGGTGTTGAGTGACGCGAGCGATCGCCACGTGCTCTTCACCGTGGAAGCCGAAACCCTGATGTCGATCGAGGTCCTACACCTGGAAGGCTCCGTAAAGTTGGTTTCGATCCCTTTGGATGTCACCCACGTTCCGAACGTGTTTCTGACCGCCAACGAAGTTCGCAATGGGACCTTACGCACCGCTCGAGAGCAGCTCGTCGTACCTCCCGCCAAACATTTCCTGGACCTGGATGTGACCCTCGACCTTGAGAGTTACGAGCCGGGCGCCGCAGGAACTTTCCAAGTGCAAGTTCTCGATTCCAACGGCGACCCCGTGCGATCCGAAGTTTCACTCTCGCTGTATGACGGATCGCTTCTGGGCATCGCCCAGGATCTGATCCCGGACCCGCGCGAGTTCTTTTGGGGCCACGATCGGTCACAACGTGTGACCCAGGCCACGTGCTTCGATTTGCTCCGGTACATGCGTTTGGTTGAGGGTGCTCAGGGCCGCTTGATGACTCCGGCTGAGCTGCAGAACTACAACAGCAACCGGCCGATTTTCAACATCAAGCACGATGGCTCCATCATCATAAGAAAAGAGGGACTCTACCGGGGCCCCGGGGACACCATGCCCCCGGGAGCTTCCGACCCGTCGATGAGAAGTTTCTCCACCGGTGGTAGGACTGGCGACTCAGCTAGTATGGAATTAGCCACAGCAGCCCCACAAAAATCCCGGGCTAGGGCCAACGACACTTTGCAGATTGAGGGCGGAGGCCAATCTGCAGGAGGCCCCATGAGCACCATCACTGTGCGAGCCGATTTCCGTGAAACCGCGCTCTGGATTCCGACTCTGTTGACCAACGAAAAAGGTCAGGCCAGCGGCGAATTCACGCTACCCGACAGCACCACGCGCTGGCAAATTTCTTCCTTCGCCAACGATGGAGGCGATCAATTTGGTTCCGATCGCAAACAGGGCGCCGTCACCGAATTGCCCCTGATCCTGCGGCCGCAAATGCCGCGCTTCCTCGTGGAAACCGATGAAGCGCGTATCAGCGCGCTCTTGACCAACACCACCGATGCGATCATCGAATGCCAGGTCGCCCTGGAATCCGAAGGCCTTCAAATACTCGGATTCTTTGTTGGGGATACGCTGCAAACGGGCACGCAAGCCCCATTGATAGTGCCGGCCAAAGGCGACGCACGCTTGGATTTCCTAGTGCGCCCGCTCGCCATCGGCCAAGCGAGCGTAAAACTCACCGCACGCGCCGGAAACACATCCGATGCTGTCCTGCGCCATCTGCCGATCATCGAGCACGGCATCGAAGCCCTGGCCTCCGCCAGCGGGCGTCTCGACGGAAGCAAGTTGGAACACACCTTCGTGCTGCCACCCGCCAAGGAAGGCCGCACTTCGATGCAGGTCTCCGTTGCCCCCAGCTTGGCCACCACCATGCTGGACGCCTTGCCCTACCTGACCCATTACCCCTACGGTTGCTTGGAGCAGAGTCTGTCGCGCTTTGTGCCCACGGCGGTGGCCGCGCGCACCCTGCAACAGATGGGTTTGGATCCGAACTTTGTGGCGCGCGCCTCCTTTGGCGGCATCGAAGAAGAATTCACGGATAAGACCCAGCCCTTAGGCTCCAAGGACTTCGAAGAGTTCATCGAGGCCGCCGAAGCCGGTTTGGCCAAGATCGAAGCGGTGCAACAATATGACGGTTCCTGGGCCTGGTGGCCCGGCGGCCCGAGCAACCGCTGGATGACGGCCTACGCGGCCTGGTCCCTGGCTCTCGCGAAAGACGCCCAGCTCGATGTCTCCAGCCAAGTTTTGGATCAAGCCATGATCTGGCTCGACATCGCATTGGGGGAAGAAACCACCGACGTCAACATGAAGGCCTGGATCCTGCACGCCCTCTGCGAAGTGCGTCGCGTTCGGAATACCGCTCTTGAATCTAGAAACAGCAGCGCAACGTTCGAACAGCTGTACACCCAGCGAGTCGGACTCTCCCCTTATGGCCGTGCGCTTTTGACCCTGTGCGCCAAAGCGCTTGGCAAGAACGACGAAGCCCGTATCCTGGTGGACAACCTAGCCAATGGTGTGGTTTGGGGCGATGCCAGCGGCAGCGCCATCTCCAACACATCCGGCGGCAGCGCCTTGAAAACCGCCCACTGGGGCAGCGAGGGTCGCTACCGTCATTGGTCCGAAGGCGCCGTGGAATCCACCGCGTTCACCCTGCGTGCCCTGTTGGCCGTGGATCCGAAGCACGAGCTCGTGGCCCCCACCATGTCGTGGCTGGTCAAGAACCGTCGCGGCTCCCAATGGAAGAGCACACGCGATACGGCCATCTGTGTGCTCGCTATGTGCGACTACCTCAAAGCGACCGGCGAAGCCAGCCAAGCGGTGGGCTTCAAGGTTTGGGTCGATGGCGAGTTGATCGGCGAACGCAACTTGGAGGGTCAAGCCCTGCTGGTGGCGCAAAAACCCTTCGACATCCCGGGCGCGACAAGCGGATCCCACGAGATCGTGATCGAACGTACCTCGGGTGAAGGGCCGCTCTATTGGACGGCGAGCGCGCGTTTCTTCAGCGACGAAGAACCCATTCAGGCGCGCGCCTCCGAGATCTTTGTGCGTCGCGATTACTTCCGCCTCGTGCCCCACGACACCCTGCTCAAGGGCAAGGTCTTTGAACGCGTGCTGCTCAAGGATGGCGATGCCGTCCAGAGTGGAGAACGCATCGAAGTCGTGCTTACCTTGGATGCCACGAATGACATGGAATACATGATGATTCGTGACGCCAAGCCGGCTGGATTGGAAGCCACGGCGCTGCAATCGGGTGGCGGAAAACAAGCGCGGCAACTGCGCTCGGATGAGGTGGACAAACGCTTTGGAGAAGGCTCCGAAGACAATGCCAACCACCGTGCGACGGGCGATGCGGTGCTGAAGCGGCATAAGGGTTATACCGGACGCTCCCAATGGCTCTACCACGAGCTGCGCGACGAAGCCCAGGTGTTCTTTGCGGACAAACTGCCCACGGGGGTTTGGGAAATCCGTAGCACCCTAAGAGCCGAGGTTCCCGGAACGTTCCACGCTTTACCGGCGGTGGCGACGGCTATGTATGTGCCCGAGATCCAGGGTAATTCCGCGGAGGTTCGCGTGCAGGTCAACGACTGATGTGCCGCTAGCTGTGGCCTCTGCTGCACTGCGGAACTGAGGCCTCTGAAGAAGCGCTGTACCGCACACTCTCCCTCCACTTCACAGCCCCGACCCAGTACCGCG
>JBLFXY010000245.1:0-5831 GCA_047611645.1 Glaciecola sp. | reverse complement strand
GGGCGCGAATCGCTTTTAGGGTCACGGCAGGGGAGTTTGTTCGTGAGCTGTCGTGGATGTCTTTGTAGGAGTTGAGCCAGGTTTGACGATCTTCGGACTCAATGTCCCTCTGGCTCTTTTCTATGCGTTGCCTAAGCCGCATAACCGTGACCGTGTCGTCATCTCTGAAGTAGCGATTCAACGCGGCGAGGGCTGCATCGGGAGAATCGATCAGCGCTTGGACTTCCGCATAGTGATTTTCCCACTGACGATCAGCGCGTACTTTGACCAGGGCCACTCCGGCGGCAAGGACAACCAGGGCTCCGGTGATGGCCAAGTTGCGGCGCATCTTCTTAGCTTGTGTCGATGCGCGCTTGGCCTTGCTGTAGAGAGCCTTGGCTTCTCGGCTTTGGGGAATGGCGTCGATCAGAGTGCGCAACGGCGCAATAGCCCGGTCCGCTTGACCCCTGTCGACTAGCGAGTGCGTGGCAGCCAATACCCAAGGGCCACCATGTTCGGGTTCCCCGGCATCGATCAAGCCGAGTCCCACCTCGAGTTTTTGACCCAAGCCTTCGGGGTATTTTTGTACTGCGATGAGTAGAAGCGGGGCGCCCCTTTCGGCGTGGCCATCCTCTTTGAGTTGGCGGGCCAGGGCGAGTAAGTCGCGTACCGTCGGACGCTCGGACCGATTGTCCTCTGCGTATTGCAGCATCATCGCATGCATGCGGCAAAGTCTGTCCTCGGGGTGGATCTGTACTGCTTCGTTCCAGTGGAGAACGGCGTTGGCAGGGTTGTCGACCGCCGAATCAAAGCGTCGCAGGAAGCTGCGCGTTTCTCGGGGATGCATGCCCCGCATCGATGCGGGTAAACGACCAGAAGCCCACTCTTCGGATAGGGCATGAGCCACGTCGGGATGCAGGGGGCCAGGCGGGCACAACTCAATCCATGCACGCAGCCTTTGGCAAGCGCGGGAGAATTGACGCAACTCCATTTCCTGGAGAGTGAGTGCTAGCAGCTCTTGATCGGTGGAGAGCCGGAGGGCCCCCGATTTAAACAGGCCCGCCAGCGTCAAGCGGGTCTGGCGAATCGGCCAGCACATGCGGTCGCCAATCTCCTGAACGGTGGACCGTCCGTCGATGTTTTGGCGCACACGTTCGCTAACGCTATGACTCAGTGCCGGATTGACCCACTGCGGCACCGCGTTGAGGGCCAAGAACGAGAGGCTCGGATAACCTTCGAGCTCGTCGCAAATGCGGGCGTACTCAAGCAGGATGAATTCGAGTTGCGTGCCCGAGTTCGGTCCGATGTTCGTGTCCAGCTGTTCCAGCTCACCGGGGTCGAATCGGAAATGGACCTCACCGCCGTCGAGTAGGCAATACAGGTGTTCCAAACGCTGGGCGTGGCCCAAGGCCTCGATTTCGGCCGTATCGACGGCATCTTCCAGGCCGTGGGAGTTAGCGATCCGAATGCGCTCAGACAGCGCCACATCGTCCTCGTCTTCATCCGGCAAGAGGAGCAGGCGGCCATCTAAGAGGCCAATGAGGCAGCTGGAGCGTTCGGAACCTCCAAGTGAGAGCAGACCTTCTTTGCGTCCTCGGGCGAGACCTTGGAGGAGTTCTGCAAGTCCAATGCCTCGGACGTCACCTTGAAAGCTCATGGAGTGTTGGGGGGGAGAGTGGCTGGGAGGTTTCGGACCTAGGGGACAAGTAAAGCCCGGGTCCAACGGGCTCGAACTTTTTTCGACCCCCGCCTAGGCACTACTTAAGGCGATTGGCAATCCTCCTTTTGCAACAGCTCCAAGTCCCTCGGGGTGTCCAGGTCCTCCAGGATCTCGGAATGCGACACGGGGGTGTGCAAACACGGGGTTGCGCTCGCTCTGAGGCCTCGGAGGGGGTCATCAGGACCTAAATCGAGCGCTTTGAGTAGCAGACCGCGGCCTATCAAAATGGGATGCCCGTGCCTTTTTATTCCACCATCGTGAGTTGCGAAGTAGGGCGCAAGCCACCCCATGGCTGGGCAACCCGCCGTGTGCCATGCGTGCAACAGGGCTTCGAAAACGGGTTTGGGGATGCGCGGGCAGTCCACCGGAGCCACCACCAGATCCTTGTTGGCATGCTGCTGGATAGCGGCCTGCAGGCTGCCCGTTCGCCCCAAGTCCCAACGTGTATTGTGAAGCAGGTGAACGGCAGTCCGTCTGCCCGCTAAATGCTCCGAGATCTCCTTGTGGTGGGCTCCGGTCACAACGGTGGGGGTGGACCCATTCAATGGCCAGGCCATAAGGATGCGATCTACAGGAGTCCCTCCGGGAAGGGGCGCCAGAGCCTTTGGCGATCCGAGGCGCGAGGAAGCACCGGCGGCCAAAATGACGAGGCTCGGGGCTCCCGAATCAGGCCAGATAGCGGTCATATAGAGCGAGGGCTTTGCCCTTGTCTTGGGTGCCTTCGATGAGGGCGCGGCCGTCTTGAAACAATGTGATTCGGAAGCCATCCAGAGCCGCACGCAACATGGGCCCCATCGGAGTGACTTCTGAGGCGACCGCGCGCAGGCGTTGCTCCATCCGCGCAAGGTCTATGCGTTGTCCGTTGCCTCGTACCTGCACCGTGTCACGTCCACACATGGTCAAGGTACGTTCGGTGATCGGTGCTTCCAAGAACGGAAACTGGCGTTGGCCGCAGGCCGGACAATCTGGGTTTCTCGGTATAGTGAGTGAGCGGCTTTCCCCGTGCCATACATCCAATTCCATGAGGCGTGGCTCGATGGTCTCTGGATCGACGAGCAGGCGCAGGCCCACGCCCGCCGCCATGGATGCGATCGCTCCAACGGCGGGCATCAAAACTCCCGCGGTGTCGCAAGTCTCCAAAGTGGCCGAAGGCGGCGGTTCCGGGAAGAGGCAGCGCAGGCAAGGTCCGCGCCCGGGCACAACAGGAAGTACCAAACCTCCGCCGCCTACGACGCCCGCATATACCCAAGGCGTGCCCTTTTGAATCGCTAGGTCATTGAGCAAGTAGCGCGTTTCCATGTTGTCGCTGCCGTCCATCAGCAAGTCGCAACCGCGGCTCAATTCAGCCAAGTTTTCCGCGTCCACATGCGCGGCGTGGGCTTCGATGATTGTGGGGCCTCCCATGCGTTCCAACGATTCCTTGGCGGCGAGAGCTTTGAGTGCGCCCTCGCGTGCATGGCGGTCCTCGAAGAGAATTTGGCGGGGCAGATTGCTCCACTCCACGGAATCACGATCTGCGATGACGATGCGTCCGATCCCACTGCGAGCCATGGCTTGTGCGATGACTCCTCCCAAAGCGCCAGCGCCGAGAATAAACACGGAAGCCTGAGCAAGGCGCTGTTGTCCGTCCATACCGAGCGGGGCAAAACGAACTTGGCGATCGAAGCGTGTCTCGGGGCCCGTTTGCGAGGTCAAATCAGCCACCAAATGAACCAGATGAGGAGGACGAGAATGAGCAAGGCTCCCAGGAAATAGGGACGCAGGGCCAACCAATCGCTGGAGGGGGGCGTGTCGATTTCCACCCAATTGAAATAGCGCCGAGACTCTCCCCGGATGGCCACACCGCAATGGGGGCATTTCGTGGCGGGAGGGACGCTGGGGATGACACCGTCGCAGTCCATGCAATAGAAGTTTCGGGGACCTCCGCCCTCCGCTACCCCTGGAGCATGCCCGCGCTCGCGGTAGTATTCAAACGCTTCGTCATTGCGATCGCCCCGACTTTTGGTCCAGTGATCCGGCCCCATGTTGCCAAAGCTCTTTTTGGGGGGCTGCTGGTCATCCTTGGAGGGGTCTGAGCCGGGTGGGGTTGATTGGGGACACATATGAGGGGCCTTTGGTGTGGTGCATTCTAACGGGTCGGAGAGGGCTAATCACGCGGCGGCCGGGTTCGAGAGCTAGATTTAGGGTCTTCACAGCAGCCCCGGGGCAAGAGTTGAGCTTGCGAGCCGATGGAGACACTGGGGATGGGGGCCTGTCTCACTCCCTATTAGGCCTAATAGCCCCAGGAAACACTCATGTACACACTGCATCCGCCCTCTGTTCCCGCCAAGCGCTTTCCCACTTCGCCGAAGATTCAGATACTTCCCGGCCAGGATTCCCAAAGTTTGAAGGCCGTAGGCCCAGGCCGTCTTGAACGAGCCTATCAGACGCAAGTGGCTCGACTGTCCAGGGAGTTGCATGCGATTCAGGAGGCCCAGGTCCGCGGGGAGCGAAAACTAGGCATTGCAAGCCTCGTTGAGCGAGGAACGCAGCGCTACGTGGACCGCATAGAAGCTCAAGTCCAGCGCCGCGAGGCCAAGTCCAGGAGAGCCCTGGTCCTGGTTGGAACTTTGCAGCAAGACAACCAGATCCTACAGGCCAGAGTTCAACAGCTCGAAATTCGTTTGAAGCGCCTATCCGCGCCGCAGACTTCCACTTTTGCCCAGCGGGTTTTGTCCAGGCTAGGAGTGGGAGCTCATTCTCTTGGTCACGCGCGACAGTCGAGCTGAACAGAAATAAGCCCCAAGTGAGCGGACCCGACGAAAAAAATCGCGTGGTACTTGACATGGGAGCCCCACCAGAGGATCCTCCCTTCCGCTTCAAGCATCCATGGTGGGCGTAGCTCAGTTGGTTAGAGCGCCAGGTTGTGATCCTGGAGGTCGCGGGTTCGAGACCCGTTGCCCACCCCATGGAAACTTTTGCTGAAGTAGACGTCCCGCTAGCCAGTGCCCGCTAGCCAGTGCCCGCTAGCCAGTGCCCGCTAGCCAGTGCCCGCTAGCCAGTGCGCACAGTGGTCGCGGTGTGGCTAGCTAGAGGCCCCGGACAGGCCCCTCGGCGGAGGCCCTAAGGCTAGGCCGTAAAGAGATCCTGAGCCTTCAGCAGTTCGTCGGCAAGCATCACTCCCAGATGCTTGAAGTCTTCAGGATCAAGCCCTGTGAGCTCGAAGGCAGCCTCGCAAACCTCGTGCGGAACGAGGGTCTGTTGGTCGCCATCCTCGCGCTGGTCGAGCATGGTTTCCGCCAGGTGCACGGTGCTGGTGAGCAGCGGATCCACCGTGGCATTGGCGGGGTCGTGATGGAAGCGGATGGTGTCCGTAAGGGACTCGGGCAGTTCCCACTTCGTTGCCAGGCGAGCCCCGATCTCAGCGTGGTGGATTCCGAGCACGGCGCGCTCCGCAGACAACGCGGATCGCCCGGCTTGAACTTCAGCCTGCACATGACTGAGTTCGTGGGTGTAGAAGCGATCCATGACAAGCGTGCCAATGTTCTGCATCAGTCCAGCCGTGTACGCACGATCCGGATTTTCATAGCCGAATCTCTGAGCGATCAAGCGTGCAGCAAGCGCTTGGGTTATGGAACTAGTCCACAACTCTTCTTGCCGTTGCGGAGTGACCTGCCCGGTATTACGAAAGTACTTGTTCGCGCTACTGGTGAGTACCAGATTGACCAGGGTGTCCGTACCCAACATGTTGCCTGCTTCTTTCAGGGATCCCACTTCGCGCTGGAATCCGTAGTAGGCAGAGTTGCAGAGTTTGAGGACTTTTCCCGTGATCCCCGCGTCGGTCTGTACCACATCTATCACGTCGGCGGGAACCACCCCGGGTTGGTTTGCAATGGAGAGAACGCTGGTGGCGACTTTTGGAAAGGCCTCCAGGGAGCGCATGTCCATAACGATGTTCTTTAGGGATTTAGGCATTAGGCGATTTGAAGAGGAGGAACTCGGGGCGCAACACCACCGAGGTAACACGCCAAAATCTCGCGCGTTGTTTCCTGTTTCGATCCCCGCAGGCCTCCATCCGTAATGGAAGTTGCAAAGCCGTAGCGCCAAACTCCAAGGTGCTTCAACCCGGGGCACGCAGCCCCGGGCTAAGGCC
>JBLFXY010000244.1:0-5902 GCA_047611645.1 Glaciecola sp. | reverse complement strand
ACGACAGGAGCCCTCAAAGCCCTGCGCCAAAAGTGTGACGAGCTCAATGCGAAAGTGGCGGTGGTGGTCCTTCCCTCCCACAGCGCCATCGACGAGGACTACGCCGAACTCTTCGCGACCTCCATGCTGGGCATGGCGCGCGACGATTGGGATCCGAACAAGCCCGTCGACCTATTCTTGCAAGCCGCGAGGTCCGCTGGCCTCACAGCTTTGGATCCTCGATCCGCTTTGCGCAAGGCCACCGAAGCGACCGGTCCGACCTACTTCCACAAGGACTTCCACTTGAACGCCCACGGCAATCAAGTGATCGCCAAATTTGTGCACGACAGCCTTGCCACAAACAACATGACTCCCGGCGCCGGACAGGTCATTGCGGATATGCCCACGCCTCCCGCACCGAGCAAGCCAATACCGCGCTGGCTCCTGATCTACTGCGCCCTGTGGGGCATCCTAGGCAGCCTGTATGGCGCCTTCTACAAGGACGAGAAGATCTTGCCCTTGTTCCTCAAGGTTGGAGGCATGCTCGCGCTGATCTTCACCGTGGCGGTTGGAGGGTCCAAGCTGCTGTCCTTGATGCCGCCCACCACGGCGAAGATGGTATTTGCGGTCGCCATCATCGTTATGTTCAGCTTCATCTTCTACAAGCTTGGAGACCGGCTCTCGACGATCTTCGAATTGTTGATCGCTTTCGTGCGGCGCGGACATTGGTACCTCATGCCCCTGGTCATGATTCTACTTTCCGTTGGCAGCCTCCTGGTAGTGGCCGCCTCCTCACCGCTGGTTGCCCCCTTCATCTACACGCTCTTCTAGGTTCCACCCATGGGCAAATTCCTCAAAGAAAACTGGATCTACATCCTGTTGCCAGTCCTCTTGGTGCTGGGCGCCATTCTCTACCTGGTCTTCTCAGGCGACGGCAGTGGAGCCGGAGAAATCACCGGCTACGAGATCTAGGCAGACTGCGCGAACGCGCTTACTGGGCTAGCTCGATTCCGAATCGACGCAGCCATTGGTTCGCTCCGCAGGCTTCCATCATGACCTGGTAGATCGGCAGGTCCTCGGAGAGCATGGTGCGTCCCAAAGCCAACTTGTCTTCCTTGCCCTGATAGACCCCCGCGTGGGTGGTCACAGCAATGTTGTAGCCAGCAGCAATCACGGCGTGCTTGGTAGACTCGTCAAAGTCCCAATGGCGGCCGAAGGGATACGCAAAGCAAGTCGAGAGATCCGATCCTAGCAAGGCCTCCATAGAACGCCTGCCCGTAGCCACCTGGAGTAGCGCTTGATCCGGTAGCAGCGTGGACAAGACCTCATGCCCCTCGGTGTGCCCGCCCAATTCCACGCCGGCACGCCTTAATTTCAGGATCTGCTCCTTGGAAAGGTACAAGGCTTTGCGCAATTCGCTCTCAACTCCCCCGTGACCCAGGAAAATACGCTGCATGGCGGCGTTGCGCTGATCCGCATCGCATTGGTACTTCAGGACTTTTTTGATTCGATATTCGCGATCCTGCTCGGGCGCAGCAACTGCGGCGATTAACATTTCGAATCCTTTTGCCGACCCCGCAACTCCCCGCAATTCCTCTGCGATTTGCTTGGGAGCCACTTTCGCTACATGGATCAACCAGAAGTACTTGTGACTCCAGCTCACCTTGTTCTGGCTGAGCGGAGCCCCCTCGAGAAAGATCGTGGCCTTGGCACAGGTCTGGTCCAAGAGCGGAAGCAGCACTTCGTGGTTGTCCCGGTAGCCGTCGTCAAATGACAAGGCCACCATGGAGCGACCCTTCAACCGGTCGTCAATACTCTTGACCCCATCGCCGATCGTGCACCAATCGAAGTTGGCGCCTAGGGCTTGAAGCAATGCAAGCAAGCGCCCTTCGGAGATGGTCAGATCCCTGGGCAAGCCTCGCGCCGGCCCCACGCAGTGACCCGCCAGAATCGTCAGTCGCCGGGGCATATAAGCATCAAACAAACGCCATGCGCCCGTGTGCCATACGGTGCGTCCGAAAACGACACGGAACCAACCTTTGAGACGATGTTTGAGACGATGTTTGAGCATGGGTTTTAGAACCTAACGCACCAGTTCATCGTCACGATCCGCGTCGGTAAAGAACCAACGCTTGGCGTCCATGGCGATTTTGGCCAAAGGGTGGTCACTTTGATGCACATAGGCGATGACCCACTTTTCATCCTCTGGCTTGGGAGCCTGAAAACCGGCTGCCACCAGCTGGGTTTGCCAATCGGAGCCTTCGATCGCATGCGCCCGCACAACGCTGGCGCCACCCTCTTTTAGATTATCCACGGCGCACAGAATGCCTGCGGCGTGGGCACCCGGATCCGGAGCGACCAGGTCGACCAAATAGCCCAAGCTCGAATCGGCCAAAGGAGCTTGCACAACGACGAAACCAGCAGGTTCTCCGTGGGGCCCTACGATCTTGTAAGCAGAAAACCGACCATTGGGCCCTTCGAAAAAACGCCAGTTCAAGTAATCGGCGTCCCTGCGTACCATCCATGGATAACGGCTCGAGACCTCCCGGGCAGGCCCCTCAACCCAATCCTCGAAGCGCTCAATGGGTTCGGTGGTAAATCCGTCCGTCAGTTGCTTGAGCGCTCCCAGTTTCCGTTGCCCTTGAAAGCGAGCCCAGCCCGTCAGCCATGCGGCGAGACGACCCGCTCGCAAGCGCTCGGCCCGCGCTGCGGCGTCCGCTTGGCATACCAACGTCCAGGGTCGCAAACGCCCCACACCAGTCCAGCCTAGCTTTTCGAGGAACAGCGGCGCCGACAGTCGATTGGGCAAACCAAATACCACCGGCCAGCCCACGTCAGCGGTCGCCTGCATGGCCTTGCGATCTAGGGCGGAAAAATAACCCTTTCCCCGTGCCGCGATGAGGGTCATCACATCACCGGTTTGCCCGATGGTCACCCCACCGTCCTGCCACCCTATGAGCCTCGGGTTGCAGGCATATCCCGTCACAGCCTCGCCCTGCGCTTTGCCAAGCAATGTCACCGGCCTGCCATGTGGACATTGGTCGTAGCGCCAGCGCAACACGGGCGCGGCTCCATCCCCGCCAAAACTAGCCTGAAATAGAGCCACCTGGTCGGCGCGGTCCTTCTCGGTACAAACCCCCACATCCAGCCCGGGCGGGGCCTTCTCCCCCCCTTCGTGCGGATGTGCGCTGTTTGACATGGGATCATTTTGACCCCGTAAGCGACCAGGAACAAGCCCGGCGGGAAAACTCGCGGTTGGCACAGCTCTGGGGTGCCCTTAGAGTGTCGCCCTCTCCGACCTTTTCCCAGCGCCGCCCTCCCTACCAACCCACCCATCCCCATGAGCCGCCTCATCGAATGCGTCCCCAACTTCTCCGAAGGCCGCAACCAGGAAACCCTGGATGCGATCTCTCAAGCTGTGCGAAGCACACCCGGAGTCACCCTTCTCGACGTGGACCCTGGCGCCGCCACCCACCGCACGGTTTTCACCTTCGTCGGTGAACCCGAAGCTGTCATCGAAGCTGCCGTGCGCGCAGCCAAGGTGGGCGCCGACTTGATCGACATGAGCCAGCACGAGGGAGAGCACCCTCGCTTCGGCGCCATGGATGTCTGCCCCTTGGTCCCAATCGCCGGCGTCACCATGGAGGAAACGACCGCCTACGCGCGCACCTTGGCCCAACGCCTGGGCGAGGAGGTTGGATTGACGATCTACTGCTACGAAAACGCGGCCACATCACCCGTCCGGCAAAACTTGGCGAATGTGCGCTCCGGCGAATACGAAGGCCTGCAGGCCAAACTCCAGGATCCCGACTGGGCACCGGACTTCGGACCGGCAGAATTCAACGCCAAGAGCGGCGCCACCGCGGTCAGCGCCAGGGATTTCCTGATCGCGTACAACGTGAACCTGAACACCACCTCCGCGCGTCGCGCCAACGCCATCGCATTCGATGTGCGCGAGAAAGGTCGCGTCCATCGTTCACCCGATCCCGTGACCGGAGACATCGTGCTGGATGCGGAGGGCAAACCCGAATGGGTGCCCGGTTCACTGAAATGCGTCAAAGGCATCGGCTGGTTCATCGAGGAATACGGCGTGGCCCAGATCTCGATGAATCTGACCAACATCCGCACCACGCCCGTACATGTGGCATTCAACGAGTGCTGCGTGAAGGCCTTGGCACGTGGCATCCGTGTCACCGGCTCCGAATTGGTCGGCCTCATTCCCTTGGATGCCATGCTCGACGCGGGCCGGTTCTTCCTGCACCAGCAGCAGCGCTCCACCGGTATCTCAGACCGCGAGCTTATCCATATTGCAGTGCGCAGCATGGGGCTCGATGAGCTCTCCCCCTTCGTACCGCAAGAGCGCATCATCGAATACGCGATCGCGGACAAGAGCCAAGAGAACCTGGTCGACATGAGCTTGACCCGCTTCGTCGAGGTGACAGCTTCGGAGAGCCCCGCCCCCGGCGGCGGTTCCGTAAGCGCCCTGGTCGGAGCCCTGGGTGCCGGGCTTGCCACCATGGTCGGCAACCTATCCAGTCACAAGCGCGGCTGGGATGAGCGCTGGTTGTTCTTCTCCGATTGGGCCGACAAGGGCAAGGCCCTGCACAAAGAATTGCTCAGGCTAGTAGATGAGGACACGGCCGCATTCAACGCCATCATGGCCGCTTGGAGCGCGCCTAAGGATCAACGCTCTGCGGCGATTCAGGCTGCCACAGTGCAAGCCATTGAAGCCCCGCTCAAAGTCATGCGCGCCGCATGCCAGGCCCTCGAAATCTGTGAGGCCATGGCCGAGCACGGCATGCCCGCTTCCTCTTCCGATGTGGGCGTGGGTGCCCTGTGCGCCAACCTTGCTGTGAAAGGCGCAGGCCTCAATGTGCGCACCAACGCCAAGGACCTGACGAACGAAGCCCAGAGAGAGGCGTTCCTGGCGGAGACCCTGCAACTTGAAAATCAGGCCCAAGCCATGGAAGTCAAAGTCCTGGCGCGCGTTACCCGCTAAACGGCCCCTGAAAAAAAGCCCCGCGAACGCTGCACGTTCGCGGGGCTTTTTTCATACATGCCTGACTCTCAATCGATCGACCATGTGGTATCCGCAGCCGTTCCATTGCCCTGGAACAAATCCAGATCGCCGTCCCGATCGAAGTCGCCCGTCAAGGAATTGAGCACGGAGGTGGCCCCCAAAGTTTCCACAGCCGTCGGGAACAAACCACCGCCATTGCCCAAGTAAAGTCGGCTCGTAGCCCCTGCGGAGTCACCGATAGCCGCATCCAATTGGCCATCCCTGTTGAAGTCCGCGATGGAAATGGCCGCGATCGTACCGCTGCCAAAAGTATTGACCACGGGGAATGCACCCGCACCGTCTCCGAGGAAAACATCCACAGCGGCAGCAGCGTTACCGGCTAACACATCCAAATGGCCGTCGCGATCCACGTCGGCCAATGCCAAGGTCAAAGTATCTCCCGCGCCCAAGCTTGCACCGCTCAAGGTCAATAGACCCGCGCCATCGTTGAGCGCCACCCGGTTGGCCGTAGAGGTTCCGAGGAAGGCGTCCAAGTCTCCGTCCCCGTCGAAGTCGCCCAACTCGATGGCCTGGGTTACAAGGCCCGCGATCACGTTGGTGGAGTCCACAAAAGCACCGGCTCCATCGCCTAAGTAAATGGCGTCGTCAGCGGCCAAGAAACCAAGGATCACGTCCGCATCGCCATCGCCGTCCAGGTCTCCCACCGCCAAGCGGTCCGCCTGCAATACGCCGAACGCGGCCGCGCTCAGCGCAAAGCCACCGGCTCCATCACCGAGGAACAGGTTGGTGATCGCACCCGGTGCGGCCTGGATCAGGTCCAAGTCCCCGTCGCCATCGACATCCACCAGCTCGAGCTCACCCGCGACGCCGGAAGATCCGACCACCGTGCTCGCCGAACCAAAC
>JBLFXY010000243.1:0-5928 GCA_047611645.1 Glaciecola sp. | reverse complement strand
AGGAGCGGAGATCGTGCTCCACTCGGGTATTGAACACATGGCCGGCTTTCCCTTTGTGTTGCCCCCACCCTCCAGCGGCTACGTGCACCGCGCGGACCTATCCGACGGCGCCGGAAACTTCCAACTCCCCACCACGGCCTACATCGCTGGATCCTGGTTTTCGATTTCACTGCTTGGATACAGCCGTGAAACCGTGTTCCTGCCCAGCTCCCCTCCCGCGACTTTTGATGTAGTGCTCAAGGAGCGGGCTGTGCGGCCCATGGTTTCAGGGATTGTGATCGGCGCTACTGGCGGGCCGGTAGCTGATGCAACGGTGCGCCTGGCCTACGCCGAGGGGCAAACAGACGAGCATGGGCAGTTCGCATTCGAGATCCCCTACGTCTTGGACGGCAAGCATCTTCTGGCCTACTCCAAGGGTTTTGTTCCCTCGGTAACCGAGGACTTTAGCACTCGACTCAACGCAGATCCTTCCACCGGACAGGACCTGGTTTTGCGCCTGGGAGACCCCACGCGCTCGATCCAAGGTCGAGTGCAAGACGCCAACGGTGCTCCGCTCTATGACATCGAAATCAAACTTAGGAGCGCCATGTCCGATGGATCTTCGAGCGTGTCCGTGGAAGAGCACATTGCCGAGAATCCGAATCGGACCATCACTTCCGATAGGGAGGGTCAGTTTACTATCAGCGGCCTCTTCCAAGATCGCTATGACCTTGATGCCTACGACCGGAAGAGTTATCTCGGCGCGAGTGTGAAAGGCGTCACCCCCGGTGCAACGGACGTGGTAATCACCCTGGACCCGGCCACTCGAATCCCCCTCTTGAAGGGACGTGTGGTCGACAGCCGTGGACTCGGGGTCTCTGGAGCCACACTGAATGCCACCTTTGCCACCCACATTTCCGACGGTTTACACTCTTGGGTTTTTAAGGAACTGGGTCGGGCCGAAGAGGATGGAGTCTTCGAGCTGGAGAATGTGCCCACAAGCGCCGTGGGTTTCCGCGCCGGAGGCCTGCACATCACCGGAGTGCACGTGGACCTGACCGGCTGGCACGCCAGGGCGCTCGAGGGAGAGTTGCTTGAAATTGAGGTTCCCTTGGAGCTCCATTTCCAGCTGAATCCACAGGCTGTCGCCGGTGCCACGCGCTTCCGGGTCTTGGACGACAGCCGCACGACCCTATCAATTCTGGCTCGCTCCACATCCCTGTTCAAGGTGTCCTCACCCGACTACTGGATCAAGCCCAACGTGCCCCTGCCCACCTTTGTCGTGGGAGCCAGCGCTTCAGAACTGGTCCTCTACAACGGGGATGCCTTCTTGCGTCGTATCTTCCTGGACCTCAAACGGGGAGAAATCATCCAGCTGAACTGATCGGCGAAAGAATTCGGGAAGGGCGGGTGCTGCGGTGTGCATTGGGTCGGATGGGGCGATAGGATTTGGGCGTGTCTATTATTGAGCCCCCATCCAATTCAGCCCCCAGCGCGCCGCGCCGCAGTCGGCGATTTCGGGCTTGGGGTTTGGGCTTGGTTCTGTTTTTCCTGCTGACGTATGTGCCTTTGACGCGCGGCATGGATTATGGGCCCATGTATACGCGGGATCCGGAGGGGCAGTGGTCGGTTCGCAATCTGGACCTGCGGCATTGGCGCGGGCTGCGCTGGAATCAGAGTGCGGCCTTCGGTTCGCAGGGGTCTGTGAGTTGGAGTGCGCCGCTGGATCGGGGTCTGCCCACGCCATACCCCACCCGCCGCATCTGGGTGGTTTGCCAGACGCCGGGCCAACCCGCGCATGCTTTGGGAGAAGCCCTTGTCGAGGAACTGCTGACCCAGGACTCTATGGCGGAGGTGGCGTTCTTCCCTTTTGTTCAACTACCGATCACCGAGTTTCGGCCGCCCGATCTTTGGATCACCCTGAATCAGATCGAGCACGCATCGACCACTTTGCCCGGTTATTTTTCCGCCAAGGGAACCGTCGCGCTGACGATCACCCCGCGTTTACAAGACACGTTGGACCGCACCAAGCAAGAGATCACGGCTCCTTTCTTCACCAGCCTGCTGCACTACGACGGTGCCCGTGTCGGTTTGATTTCCGCGGCGGGACGTTGGATGCGCCTCGGTGAAGAACTCGCTGGTATTGCGCAGGTGGACAGCTACCTGGAATCGCTGCAAGGCGCAACGCAGGAACGTTCCGCCGTGCTCGGCATCGAGCTCCTGCACGGACCGATCGTCTGCGAACGCCCCCAAGCCCTGGCCGACTTGGGCACAGAGGTCAAACAACTCAAGGAAGGGCCCGCCTGGATGGTTCACGACCTGAGTGCTTGGGCTTTGAAGCCGGGATCCGACCGTGAGTCTCGACTCGCGAAACTGCGCGAGGCGCTGATCGCGGAAGGCTGGTCCCTCGTCAGTGCAACACCTGAAAGCTTCCGTTTGAAACTTGGGGAACGGCAGCTCTCGGCCGGGCCGCAGTTCCATCCGGATTGGTATGGGAATGCCAGCGGGATCGACAAAAGCACGTTTGAGGACAGCCGAATCGGGATTCAGCACTTCCACCCGTTTACGACGGAGGAGAGTTTGCTGTACCTCAACCAACGTTTAGAGCAGGGACTCACCAAGCCGCAATTGCTCGCGTTGCTCGCTCAATTGAGCCCTGCTAGGCGCCGGTCGCTTGTCGATTCCTTCTTCAACAAGCCTGTCGATAAGACCGGATCGTCGCAAAAGCTCAGGCTACCCTTCCACTTCGAAATCATCGCGCCTCTCCTTGACTCAAAACAAAAGCAACAATAGTCCCGAGTCCCCCGACGCCCCCACGTCCGGCGGACTTCCCGGTTGGGTTCGGCCCGCGCTCGAGTTCGGTCCCATACTCATCTTCTTTGTGGTGCAACGCGCCACGAGGGATCAGCATCTTGGTGGTTTGTACTGGGCCACGATCGCGCTGATGATCACGACCGCTATCTCTGTGCTCTTCTCGCGCATCAAGGAAAAGCGCTGGCCCCCGGTCGCTTTGATCACCGGCGTCGTTGTGGGCGTCATGGGCGGACTCACGATCTATTTGGACAGTGAGCTTTTCATCAAGATCAAGCCCACCATCATCAACTGCATTTTGGGCGGCCTGCTGCTCGGTGGTTTGATGACCGGACGGCTGTTCCTGCGCAACGTGCTGGGCAAGGCCCTGCCCATGCGCGAAGAGGGCTGGAGAATCTTCACCAAGCGCATGGTGTTCTATTTTTTCGCCCTAGCCATCGGCAATGAGATCCTGCGCCGCACCCTGAACACTGACGATTGGACCATGGCCAAGACCTTCGGATTCGGGCCCGCGGGCTTCGTGTTCCTTTTGGCCCAAAGTCGTCTCATTGAAAAGTACTCCCTCGAGAAGGCGGACGGGGAATCCCAAAGCGAGGCGCCCTCCGGCCAAGATTCCGATCCCGAGTAGCAGATTGGGATGGGGGTTAGAGTTGGGTGGCCAATCGGGTGGGAGTGTCCTATGCTTTCCACATGAATCCCTCCGACGTGGTCGTGCTGCAAGGCGGCTTTGCGACCCTAAATCCTACGAGTGCCTTCCTGAAGAAGAAGGGCATCCCCAACGAGATCTTCTGCCCCCCCGGTAAGGATCCGGGCGGCTGAGGCACGGTCCTTATGCTTGCGGTCGCAAGCGAAGATGCAGAAACCGCTGCTGAGATGCTCAAAGAACGTGAGCGCGAGGGCATGAGCGAGGTCGAACTCGCCGCCGCGGGAGCGGTCATCGATCTGGATGCGGACTCCAACGCCTGCCCGGCCTGCATGGATCCCATCCCGAAGGGCTCCACACAGTGCCCTGGATGTGGACTGCGCATCGGCTAATCCCCGATTGGAGCGGGCCGCTTGAACCCTCTCCCAAGCAGGCTACCCACGCCCCCCCCCCATGCTGCCCACCTCCATCACCGTCTTCCAAGCCCATACCAAGCGGGCCTGTGCCGACCGAGCGCTCGTTTTGCGGGCGGTCGGCATTCCTTTCGGATTCCAGAATCTAGGTGATTCCTGGACCCTGATCGTGCCGGAGGAACATGCGACTGCCGCCTTGGAAGAGCTGCGCAGTTACGAAGAGGAGAACGTGAGCTTCAACGATCGACCGCCGCCGCCCCAGGTGCTTGCCCCAGGCATTCCAGGCTTGCTGGCCTACACACTCATCGTCTGCGCCCTGTTCCCGGCCGGTTTGTATGGACTCTTTGGCCTGAACTTTTGGCAAGCGGGCCGCATGGATTCGACCCTGGTGGCAAACGGAGAATTGTGGCGCGTCGTGACCTCCCTGACCCTGCACGCGGACGTGGGACACATCGCGGCGAACCTTTTTTTTGGGCTGCTGTTTGGCGCCTTGACCAGTCAAGCCCTGGGCTCGGGCCTGACCTGGGCCGCCACCCTGCTCTCCGGTGTGATCGGAAACCTGCTCACCACCTGGATTCAAGGTCCCGGACACCTGGCTGTCGGCGCTTCCACCGCCGTCTTCGGAACCCTGGGTTTGTTCACGGTTTACGAGTGGGCGCGTCGCAACCGCATCAAGGAACAATACCCACGATCGTACCGCTATCGTCCGATTGCGACCCTGCTCGCCGGCGCCGTGCTGCTCGGATTCCTGGGCATGGGTGGCGGAGAAGACAATAGCCGAGTGGACGTTCTCTCGCATCTGACGGGCTTCGTCTCCGGCAGTATTTTGGGAGCCCTATTCGCCTGGTTGCGCTGGCCCATCGGTTGGACCTCGCGCCACCAACTTATCGCTGGCGTGAGTTCTACGGCGCTGATTGCAGCGGCTTGGGCTGCAGCCCTGGCGGGGTAAGTGACATACAGCGTCAGACGCCGTATCCCTGCAGCGTCAGACGCCGTATCCCTGCTCGTCTCCGTACCGGGTAAAAGCCCAAACCTGGCGCGCACTCCAGGTTGCAAGTGCACCGCGTCTGCAGGCGGATCTAACTCAATCGGCCAATTGGACTCGAACGGCATCCTGCAAAACCCCCCAGGAACGTCATCGACCGGAAGCGGTTTTGATCTCCCAGGCGTGGTGCCGATCCCTGGCGACCCCATGATCTTAAGTGGTGACTCTTGGCACTTTCAGGTCATTCATCGCGCAGCCGGCGGTCACAGGAATGACTCGAACTGGTTGTCGGTAACATCCCCCTAAGCGTACAGCCGAGCAATCGGGCACCCGATCAGGGTGACCCCGAACGTTCGTAAAAGCGGGCAGTCTACTTTGAAAGTTGGCTGCCCACTTTGGCATGCAAGCGCAGCAGCTTGTCGTCTGCTCCTGAAGGATCCGGGCTCAAACGCCTTTCAACGTTGCCTTTCAACGTTGCCTTTCAACGTTGCCTTTCAACGTCGACAGTCAACGTCGAGCTTCACCATCACGCCTGATCCATCACCAGAGTGTCCAAAGCGCATATCGGTCACTTTCCCGTCATGCTGGGTGCTCGTACCAGATAGGCCCGTTTGGTGGGCTTTCCGCTAGGGCTGGACCCGAACAAACTTGCCGCCGGTTCCTTCTGCTAGTGCCTTCATGGCTCCTGCCGGCGAACGGCCCAGCTGCACGCAATGGAAGCGCAATCCCAAGGGGAATTCCTCGCTCGCTATCAGGTCTTGCGCCCAGACTTTGCCTTCCATGGTGGTACCATCGCACAGCACGATAAACGCATCGGAGGATCCCTGCTTGTCACGCTTTTCGTCGCGGATGTTGCGCTGCAGTGCGAGCTCCACGCCCGACCCCAAAGCCGTTCCACCATCGGGATTGCGTTTGAGCATGGCCTTCTCCACATCTTTCAACGTGCCTTCCTCCACTTTCTGTAGGGGTACCATCACCCTGGCGTCGGAGGAAAACAGCACCACTCGGAAGTACGTCCCCTCCCCCATGTTGCCCAGGTAGGCCACGAGTTGCCGCACCGCTTCTTCGTAAAAAGTATTGCCGCCCGTACCCCACGG
>JBLFXY010000242.1:0-5947 GCA_047611645.1 Glaciecola sp. | reverse complement strand
TTGCGGCCATCTTCTTGGGAGATAGACCCACGAGCGGTTACTCCCTCTCGGTCCTCGAATTGAAGCGCACCTCCAAGGGCTGGATCCTGCGCACCAGCGAAACAACACCCAAGGTTGATGCCCCGCAGTTGCAAGTGGAGACGCGCCCCTTTGTCTTTGTGATCGTGCCCAATCACGTGGACGACATCACGTGGGATCACGAGTCTTAGCCGTCCGGCAAGCGCGGGGAGCTACAGGAGAATGAATGAGAGGGCGATCGTGATCGCGTTTGTCACGCTCGCGAGGATTGCGGCGCGCTTCACGGTAAGGCCTGCGATTAAGTAATAAATCGCGAACTCGATCAGGACGATCAGGGCTTCGACGATCCAGAAAGCGATGTTGTGCTCGGGATTGTACAACAGGACGTTGGTGATTGGGTGGGTCACCAGATTGGCGCAGATCACGACGAACAGGATGTCCTTGGGTCTGGACTTGATCGTCAGGCAGGCGGCGATCGCGAGTTCCACAACGAGGGTCGCGAACAGGGTGAAGGCGTAGGTGAGGATCAAGATAGGGCTCGTTTGAGTCTTCGTTTGCGCAATACGATCAGGCCTATGACGCCACAAGTGACGGCTCCGAGGGGGAGCACCCAGAATAGAGCCCAGCTCACGGGCTTGCCGTTGGAATCGAATTCCTGGGTACGCACGGCTTCGAGTTGAATGCCCGAATCAGAGATGTCCACGATACGAATGGTTGTCAGCACGCTGGCGACCGGTGAGTGAACAGAGACTTGTTCCGGGCTGGTCACGGGCGGGATAGCCTGGATGAAATTATCGTAAGTATCCTTTATTGCGTCCCAATCCTCCGCATGGTTGGGGACTCTATTACCGCTGGGGAGAACGTATATGCGAGTTCCGTACTTGCTCGAGAATGAGAAAGGGATCCCAGGTTCCGCCTCGGTGAAGGGATGTAACACAGGGAATGTCTCCGCGACAAACACCCGCCACCCTTCAAAGTCCTTCGGGTTTTCGATCGCGACCTGGTGGGACACTTTTTTGTACCCCGGCGACGTGATGTCGGGGAGAGGAGCAAACAAACAGAGCCCGAACAATAGTGTGGTGGAGAGAGTCAAGCGCTTGCTCGCTTGAGCCTTCGCTTGAGCCTTCGCTTGCGCAATGCGATCAGGCCTGCGGCTCCGCAAACTACGGCTGCGATGGGAAGCGCCCAGATTCGAAACCAGCTGATAGGCTTCTTGGAGGAATTGAATTCTTGGGTACGCACGGCTTTGAGTTGGATGCCCGCAGCGGAGATGTCCACGATGCGGATGGTCGTCAGGACGCTCGTAACCGGCGAGAGAACAGAGACTTGAGAAGGGCTGGACACGGGCGGGCTGGCCTGGAGGAAACCTTCGAACGCAACTCGCGACACTCTTATCCCCTCCGGAGATGTGGGCACTTCTGTACCGCTTGGCAGCGCGTAGATGCGAGTTCCGTACTTGCTCGAGTAGGAGAAAGGAACCCCAGGCTCGGCGACGGTTATGTGGGAAGGCCCAAGCAAGGTCGCGACCACTACCTGCCATCCGTCAAAATCCTTGGGGTTTTCGATGGCGACCTGGTGGGACACTTTCTTGAATCCCGGCGACGTGATGTCGGGGAGGGGCGAGAGCAAGCAGAGCCCGAGTAGGAAGGTGGCTGAGAAAGTCATGGCAAAAAGAAGTATGTGACCCACAACTCATGCGCCGCCGCGCATGAGTGAATCAAGGCTCATTCGTCATGGGCCGGGAAGATAGCAGGGAATACGGAACCAGGTACACTTTCACACACTTGGGGTTGTCCCCCGTGGCCTTCTTTTCCACCCTGTGCCCATGCGTAATCGCCTTCTTGGGTCCATGGCCGTCCTGGGCCTTTGCTTGACCTCTTGTTCCTCGGTGCCCAGCGCCACTATCCAATCTCCGGAGCGCTCGAACGTGCCTGAAGGAATCAACGACCACTTCATCGATACCCAACTGGATCTGGCCGTTTGGCAGGAGCGTTGGGAAGTCGAGAGCCGCGAGGCCTGCGCCTGCCGCGATGCCATTGTGCAAACCATGGGGCTCCAATCGGGCGATCGCATCGCCGACGTGGGGGCGGGCACCGGTTTGTACTTGGTTCCTTTTTCCGAGGTCGTCGGAGAAAGTGGTGTGGTGTACGCAGCCGACATTTCTCCGCGCTTCATCGAACACCTGACCCAACGCAAGAGCGACGAGGCACTGGTCAACGTGCGCGTTCACACTTCCAGCGAAACCTCGCTCAGTCTGCCGAATGATTCCATCGACGCGGTGTTCATTTGCGACACGTACCACCACTTCGAATTCCACAGCGCCATGCTCGCCTCGCTGCATAGCGCGCTCGCTAGCGGCGGAAAGCTGAACATCGTGGACTTCGAACGCATCCCCGGAGAGTCTAGCGACTGGATCATGGGCCACGTGCGCGCTGGCAAGAGCCAAGTGCGTGAGGAGATCGAGTCCGCTGGATTCCTATTCATGGAGGAGGTCACCCTCCCTGGCTTGGAAGAGAACTACTACCTGCGCTTCCGCAAACCTTAATCGTATGAGTGCTTCCAAAGAGCCCCGCGGCCGAGGGCCCATTCCCCCCGAGCGCTGCAAGCCCCATCCGCGTTACTTCGATCCCACGCACCCGCGCTACGACCGGGTGATGGCGGCGCACGATGCGGCCATGCAGGCCGGCGCCGCGCGCTACCATGATCCGATCTCGGGCAGTTTTGTCGAGACCGCCAAGACGATCTGGAACAGCCGTGAATGCTGCGATTTGGGCTGCCGCCACTGCCCATACACGCCCCGCTGATTAGGGCTTCTTGGGCACGATGCGCCAGATGTCGCCCTTGCCGTAGTTGAGCACATACAGCTCGCCCGCGGCATCCTCTGCAAAGGAACCGATGGCCAGCTTCGATTTGTCAAGGGCGATCGCGTTGTGGTATTTGCCCTCCTGGTCCTTGGTGATGCGCCAGATTTTTCCCTTGGCGTAGTCACCGTAGATGTACGACCCTTGGAGCGAGGGGAAACGCTTGCCTCGGTACATGTAGCCACCCGTGATCGAAATGCCTTCTCTGCGGCCGTAGACCGCAATGGGGTCAATGACTGGACCGTTCGAAACCTCAGCCTTCTCGTCGAAAGGTGCAAACCCTTCGCGCACTTTCCAACCGTAGTTGCCCCCGGAGGTGACGATGTCGACTTCCTCCCAACGGTTTTGGCCCACGTCTCCCGCCCAGAGATCGCCGGTTTCACGGTCGAAGGAGAAGCGCCATGCGTTGCGCAGACCGAAAGCCCAAATCTCTGCGCGCGCGCCTTCCGGTTCCTTAACGAACGGGTTGTCTGAAGGGATTCCGTACTCCAGACCTTCCTCTTTCGTGTCCACATCGATACGCAGAATGGAACCCAATAGGGTTGTGAGATCCTGACCGCTGCCCAAGGGGTCGCCGCCCGCACCGCCATCGCCCAAGGCCCAGTACAAATAGTTGTCCGGACCGAATGCAATCATGCCGCCGTTGTGGTTGCGCCAGGGTTGCTTTTGTTCGAGCAGGACGCGCTCGGATTCAGGGTCGGCCTTGTCAGGATCCTCTTTGTGTACCTGGAACTCCGAAAGCATTCCGACCTTGTTTTTGACGGAGGACGAGTAGTGCAGGTAGAACTTTCCGTTCTCGGCATACTTGGGATGGAAGGCGATTCCGAGCAGGCCTTCTTCGTTACCCTTCACGCTGACCTGGTCGCTGATGTCCAAGAAGACCTTGGACTCACTGGTTTCTTGCTCGTCTTTGAAGACGCGGATCACACCCTTCTTTTCGATCACGAAGAGCCGGCCGCTCTTGTCTCCAGCCGGCGTCAGGAAGAGCGGCTTGTCGAACTTGAGATTGGGGAAAGCGCGCTCGACTTCGATCGAGGGCTCCACCGGGCTGGGCTCCTGGGATTGCCCGCAGGCGGTGGAGATGGGGACGAAGATGGCGAGGCCGATCAGGGCCAGGGCGGAGAGTTTCATGGGAGAGTCGATGGGGATCGGGGCGCCGTTTAATATAGCAGGGCCGGGCTCCCAACGGAGCCCGGCCCTGCCCTCTCACTTCGAATGTTACCCGCGCCCTACTCTAGAGCGGCATCCCGAGCCTGTCTCAGCTCGGGCGATCTTCGTCGCCTTCCACATCCGCGTCATCGGCGGGGACTTGCCCGCTCTTGGGTTTTGCATTCAAGGATTGATTCCAAAGGTAGACGGGAAATCCCGCCACTAACATGCCCGTACCGAGCATGGATTGGAGATCGCCTCAGCCGCCCGTCAGGCGCAAATAGAGGCCTACAACGGGGATGATATACAGGGCAAGTGCGAGTCGTTTCATGGTTTGGGTTACGTGGGGGCCGGCGTTCTTGTGACCCATTTATTGGGATTTGAAGCCCAGGGATCAGTCTTTGTCGAGGGCCCGGAGGGCAGCCAGGACGCCACCCACGATGTCGGCCATGTGGGCATAGTTCAGAGTATCGGCCGTGTCGCTCATCTCGTGATAGTTCGGATTGCGCAAATGCGCCGTGTCGGTGAGCATCATAGCGGTGAAACCGGCGTCCCAGTAGTTGAGATGGTCTGAGAAGTCTACGCCTTCGAGCTGGCGCGGGGCGGCCAGGGTTTCCAGGGGCAGGTCCATGGTTGCGGACATGGCGTTGTTCATGTGGGTGAGCCATGCCTGATCCTCGGGCCGGCCAACCAGGGCCAGGAAGTTACCGGCGCTCGGGTAGAGTTTTGCCATGGCGGGGATGGGGTAGGACTGCGAGCCTTCTGCCTCGTCGTAGTAGCCGAGCATCTCGAGGGAGATCATGCCGCGCACTTCGGTGCCGGCGGCTTTGAGAGCCTTGGCGTGGTGCGCGCTGCCCATGTCTTCGGTGCGGAAGTAGGGAGGTTCTTCCAGGGCGTAGAAGACGAGTTCGATGGGGGACTTGGGGGGCGAGGCTTTCAATTGGCGTGCCAACTCCATAAGCACCGCAACGCCGCTGGCGTTGTCATCGGCACCCGGGCTTGAATCGCAAACGTCGTAGTGGGCGCCCACTACGGTCAGCGGGCCTTCGTCGGATCCTACCCGTACGATCACGTTCCGGAAGGATTGGCCTTCAGCGAAGAACGTTTGGCTGCGGACTTTGTACCCCATCCCGGCCAATTTGGTTGCGATGTAACTGGACGCAATCTGCATGCCAGTCGGATTGGCTCCATCTGGCCGCGGCTTGATGATGGATAGCATTCGTACGTATTCGCTAAGCCGCCCTTTCATCCGGTCCTTGGCCTCCAAATGGTAAATTCGGTGGATTCCGTCCTCGCTAGAGAGCTGGATGGGAAGGGGACGCACCCAAATGTTTCTGAACTGAACGGGATCTCCGTGGTCTTGAAGGCGTAGAGGAAGTTGACCAGAGTGGGGTGAGTAGGCGGCCCGACGCTTATGCGTCGTGGCGCCCAAGTATTCCTGCCGTTCATGGATGACGTGTCCGTTGTGGAAGACTGTAATCCAAGCCGGACTCCTTAATTCATCTCCATCAAAGCGCGGCGCCTGGAAAAAAATGTCATAGGAGTTCCACTCACCCGGCCCCGCGCCAGCGTTGACCATCGGGGGGTATTGACCGTACATGGCTCCAGCCATGCCATCCGCGTAGGTGCGGTTCGTCGAAGTCTCCAATACTTGAATCTCATAGGCGCCCATGAGAAACACGCCGGAGTTTCCGAAGCCTTGGCCTTCTTTGCCTTTCTCGGACTTAGGCACCCGCCATTCCAAGTGCAGATGCTGATCCCGGAATACAGCCTTCGTTTGCAAGTCGCCGGCCCCACCCTTGGCTTGGAAGTAGCCATCCTTGATCTCCCAGCGCGGATCCGCGCCATCGCCGTGCTGCCACTGGGCCAAGTCGGTGCCATCGAACAGCACCGTGGCGTCCTCAGGCGCAGGCAACTCC
>JBLFXY010000241.1:0-5982 GCA_047611645.1 Glaciecola sp. | reverse complement strand
GTCACTACCTGCTGCAGCGCCCGCGCAAGGTGCTGAATGAACTGGTGCGCTCCCCCGTGCTGTGGGAACGCCGCATCGCCATTTTCGCCACCTATACCTTCATCAAGGCTGGCGATCTGGGCCCAACCCTGAAGCTGGCCAAAAAGCTGCTCAAGGACGACCAGGATTTGATTCACAAGGCCACGGGCTGGATGCTGCGGGAGCTTGGTAAGCAAGATGAGGATGTCTTGCTCGACTTCCTGGACTCAAACGGGTCGAAAATGCCCCGTACCATGCTTAGATATGCCATTGAGAAGCTCCCAGAAGACGTCCGTCAAGGCTACTTAAAAGGGACTCGCTAGCCCCGCCCCGATACGGCAGGCTAAGGCCCCGGAAGTCGCCGCCAACGGGTGCGAATAGGGCCCCCTGAAATCCGTAGGGGCTAAGCAGCTTCCCGAAACCTCCGATATGCCCCCTTCCGACATGAAACGCCACCAACGCCACCAACGCCTCCCTGTGGTCCTGAGTCTCGTCCTGGGCCTAGCCGCCTGCGCTCCGGTAAAACCCGCAGTCACCCAAGACTCTGAGAGTGCCGAAACGACGAACGATCCCGCCACCAAGGGCAGCGACGAATCCGTCAAGAAAAAGTTCGCCGAGGAGTCCCTGCTTTCCGAGGCTCGCATCGAAGCCGAGAAACGTGCCGCAGAAGCAAAGGCCAAAGAAAAGATCCAGCGTAAGCCGACCGAACAGGATCTTGAAGATATCGAGCGAGCCGATACGCAGCGCAAGCAACGCGCAGGTAAATTGTTCGGCAAGGTCATCGAGCCGTTGACCGACGCCTCCGAAGCCTACCTCAAGCACGAGGACCTCGAGGAGAGCACCTGGTTTGGAACCGACAAGAACGACAACCAGAACACGATCAACGGCTTGCTCAACGACGCGATCGAAGCCCTCGGCGTTTCCGAAATCGCCACCACTCGTCAGGAGCTGCGCAGCCTAGAGGAGCGCATCGAAAAGCTGCAAAAAACTCAGATGAGCGACCGGGAGGCCCGCCTAAGCGCTCCGCTCGAGGCTGATCTAAACCGCGTGCAGAAAACCATCACTACGAGTCAGGAGGACTACGATGAGAGCATCGCCGCCGCCGACAAGGAGATGGGCGAGCACAAGACCCGCATCCTGCAGCTGCATTTAGACTTCGTGCGCCAAATGCGCGCCATCGGGGTGGAGCTCGACTTGGACGGAGCCAAAGGGCTGCTCTCCACAGTCACCGGCGACGACTTCGTGCAAATGTGCGTGGTCTTCGACAACGTGCGCGGCATGACCGGCCAACTGCAAGAGCTCACCGAACTGTCCGGGGAATCTCTCGATGCCGCCAAACGCTACTACGGCTCCTACGTGGTACTGATCCGCATCATGGACCACGTGCAAAAAGACCTCATCCGTCGCGCACGCGAAGTGATGGCGCCGAAACTGGGTGAATTGGCCGTGAAAGCCCAGGCCATCGCAAAGGAAGCAGAAGCCAATATCGCCAACGGCGGAAACAGGACCATCGGCGAGCAAAACATCCGCTCCAATGAATTGACCGTGCGCGCCACGCAGTTGTACGCCGAGTATCTGCTCAACCAGGCCGATGAGATCGAGGCCCGCAACGAGCTGCTACAGATCAGTCTGAAGGATGCGCAGAATACTTACGATACCGTGGCGCTTTCCAGCGAGGTCGCGAAGTTGCTGCAGGATGGTTCACGTAACTTCGCGGCTCTGCTTAAGCTCGATCTACCGCCCTTGCGCGGCTTTGAGAACGCCGAGCTACGCGCTGAATTTGAGCGGCTCTCCGAGCAGATGATTCAACCGTAGATAGGGCGGTAGATACGGCGTCAGACGCCGTATCTACCACCGGATCTACTGCTTTATGCGCTCGAGGAAGTGACCGTCGCGCGTGTCGACCTTGAAGGTCTCACCGGTGGTCAAGTACGGGGGGACCTGCACGACCAAACCCGTTTCCGTAGTGCACGGCTTGAGCTGGGCTTGGGCGGTGGCGCCTTTAATAACCGGGTCGCATTCGACAGCGGTCATCACAACGGTCATAGGCAGTTCGATGCTAGCCACATGTCCGTCGATCAACATGGCTTGCATGCCTTCGATACCGTCGGTGATGTACAGCTCGGCTCCGCCGAGCGCGCTCTTCTCGAAATCGAACTGCTCGTAGGTTTCATCATCCATGAAGAACCAGGAGCTCGAGTCGCTGTAGAGGAAGCTCGCCTTATGGCGCTCCATATCCACATCTTCAAACTTCTCGCCCGAGCGGATCGATTCGTTGAGAATCTGTCCCGTCTGCAAGTTGCGAAGCTTGGTTTTGTAGATGGTGTTTCCACCTCGGGCCGTCGGAGTACTCACGGTGTAATCCGCGATAATCATGGGCTCGCCTTTAAAAACGAAGCAAACACCCTTCTTGAAAGCACTGGTATCGATCATATCGGGAGAGAGTGTAGCGTCTGAAACCGGAGGCCACTAGCTGGACTCCATTTGGTTTTCTAGCGACTGGCTTTTCCGAGCACTTGACAGCGCGGGCAGAAGTGGGTGCCGCGCTGCCCCACCACGATCCTGCGGATGGGTCGCTGGCAGCGTTCGCAGGGTTTGCCCGTGCGCCCGTAAGCCTTAAACAGGTGCTGATAGGAGCCTGGTTGGCCCTCTGGTGTGCGGTAGAAGGCGTCAAAGCTGGATCCCTCGCGCACGATAGCCTCGCGCAACACCGTCTGAATCCGCCCGTGCAGCGCGACAGCCTTGGCCTTAGAAACGTGGCAGGCCAATTCCTGCGGGTGGATGCGCGCCCCGAAAAGGGACTCATCCACATAGATGTTGCCCAGCCCAGCCAGGAAGGATTGATCCAGGAGTAGGGGTTTGATGGCGCGTCGACGGGCCCGCAGGGCTTCGACAAACACATCTGGCGTCCACGCCTCTACGAGCGGCTCCGGCCCCAGATGTTGCAGGGCGGGCCCGGCTTCGGGGTGGAAAGTGAATCGGCCAAACTTGCGCACGTCCAGGAAATGAAGGTTGCCGCGATCCAGCTCCAAGCTCACGCGGTTGTAGTCCGGTGCCTCCACCCCGCGCCCCGTCACGACCAAACGACCGGTCATACGCAGGTGCACCAACAATACGCCAGCCGGTTTGCCGCGCCTCTGCAGATCGATCACCACGTATTTGGCACGGCGCCAGACCTTGCTCACTTTGGCCCCTACCACCGCCTGTTCGAACTTAATGTGCGACATTCCGCCCAAACTGCGCAGCCATTCAACCTGTACGCCGCGAATGGTGCGTCCCAAGATGCCCGGCTCAATCAGGCGCGCGGTGGTTTCAACCTCGGGGAGTTCGGGCATAAGGCCTGTTCGGAAGGGTCCGCGCTAGAAGGTGATGTGGAACTCGCCGTTCTTCTCTTTGACGTTGTAGGTGATCGCGGACTTGCAGGTGCCCTTGTCGACTTTCCCAGTCCTAACGTCAAAGTGGAAGTTATGCAGAGGGCACACGGCCTTATCACCCCCAAACAGGGGGCCTGGCAGCAGTTTCCCGCCCTCATCGTGGGGACAATGGGTGTCTAACGCGTAGACCTGGCCCTCTGGGGAGCGGCAGAGCAGGATTTGCTTGCCGCCGGCCAAGTAGTCCCCCACTTCGATCGTACGAGCTTCGCCTTTGACCAATTTATCGGCGCCCGGTACGACGACCGTGGCTTTGCGGAACAGTTTCAGGAATTTGCTGAGCATGGTGGCGGGGATGATAGCATGCGAGCCTTATGACTTCCGTGCTCTGGCTCAATCTGGTCGGTCTATCCGCCAGTCAAATCGGTGAACATACGCCCAACCTGTCCCGTTGGGCCAGCACCGGCTCTATCGCTCCCATGTCGGGAATCCTTCCGGGCGTGACCTGCTCGGCTCAGGCCACCATGCTGACGGGCACCATGCCACGCGAGCACGGGGCCGTGGGCAATGGATGGCTCGATCGCAAGTCGATGGAGGTGGCCCTCTGGCGCCAATCGAACCACCTGGTACACGGGGAGAAGGTCTACGAGGCCGCCCGCCGTAAAAACCCCTCCTTTACCTGCGCCAAGCTCTTCTGGTGGTGGAACATGGGCGCCGCGGTGGACTTTTCGATCACTCCGCGCCCCTACTACCCCGCCGACGGCCGCAAAATTCCCGCTGTGTACTCCGCCCCGCCGAGTTATGGCAAGGATCTGGAAGATGGTCTGGGGCCGTTCCCCTTCTTTGATTTTTGGGGCCCTAAGGCCGGGCTGCCCTCGAGCCGCTGGATCGCCAAGGCCGCCATTCGCACCCTTGAGGAGCGCAAGCCCGACCTGACCATGGCGTATCTGCCCCACTTGGATTACGACCACCAACGCTTCGGCCCCGACCATCCGCGCTCGATCCAGGCCCTGAAGGATCTCGACAATCTGGTCGGCAAGCTGCTCGAAGCGGCCGCGGCGAACAAGACCGAAGTCATCGGCGTCTCCGAATACGCCATCACCGAAGTCGACGCGCCCGTGCACATCAACCTGGCACTGCGCCAGGCTGGACTATTGTCCGTGCGCCCCACACCCACCGGAGAGATGCTCGACTTCTTCGCCAGCCGCGCCTTCGCTGTAACCGATCACCAAATCGCGCACGTGTATTGCCAGGACGAAGCTGCGATCCAAAAGGCCCGCGGCGCTTTAGAAAACTTGCCCGGCGTGGATCAGATTCTCGATCGCCAGGCCCAAGCGGAATTCGGTATCGACCACGAGAATGCAGGCGACTTGGTCGTGGTCTCGGAGGCCCGCTCGTGGTTCACCTATTACTACTGGTCCGACCCCGACGAGGAACCCGACTTTGCGCGCACTGTCGATATCCACCGCAAGCCGGGCTACGACCCTTGCGAGATGTTGCTCGACCCGGCCATTCGCTTCCCCAAGCTCAAGATCGTGGGCAAGCTTCTGCAAAAGAAGACGGGCTATCGCTATCGCATGGATTTGATCCCGTTGGATGCCAGCCTGATCCACGGAAGCCACGGCCGCCTGCCCGATAACCCCAAGAACGGCCCGGTCTACCTTTCGACGATCCCGTTCGACGAAGGCAACCCCGCACCCGAAGGCAACGCCATCGAAATGACCTCGATCAAAGCCCGCGTGCTCGACTGCTTGGACCGCTAGGAGACTCGTGTTTTGGATGGCTGGCCCTGGGCCAGTGGAGACCTTCCCCTATCCCGAGAACTGACCGGCCTTGCTGAAGCTCGCTCCACGATTGATGTCCGCGCCGCGTCGAAGCGCGTCGAAGCCCAGCGGGACCGCAAGCAAAGGCCAGCCGGGGCCCAAAAAAAGGAGCCGCGGAGTGAGCCGGTCGGCCCACTCCGCAGCGAAGGAGTTCAATTTGCAAATGGTGCGCTAGGTGCTGCTTTATTAAGAAATCTTCTCTGATCCCGGTAACGCCACCGGAGCAGTTTTGCCCTCCCAAAGCCCTCGTAAGAAGGGCTTAAGCAGGAAGACAATTGCATCGTCTAATCATCAAACGGCGCTGGCGGGTTTCTCGTTGCCAGTTCACCCGAGCCCGTTTGTTGGGCAGAGGGTCCTGATCGAGAGCCGCAAGTCCGAATGCGTCTTTTTGGCACCTGGGGAGGCAAAAATCAGAAACGGCTCCCCTTGGGCCACTTGTTGAGTCGCGCCACTGCCGGAGAAGGGTTCAGGCAAACCTCGAAAATTGGAAGAAAATCCAATCACCCGCCCGAAGCCGCTGGGGCGCAACGCCAGCAGGGAACGCCCTCCTACGGCTTCTCAGGGCACTATTCGGCTCCTCGCGAGGGCTCCACGGCCCATCAACTGAGGCCGGTCAACTGGCATCGAAGCGTTGCTGACCTTGGGAACCCCACTGGCTTCTGTTCACGCCAAGCACACCCGAGAGGGCATGACCCAATGCATACGCGACTATTCGGCATGTCCTGCGTGCCCTTCGATGGGCCGGTACCCGAGCTTAGAGTTTTACCGCA
>JBLFXY010000240.1:0-5992 GCA_047611645.1 Glaciecola sp. | reverse complement strand
CCACTCACCAAGTCCCCGGCCCGCTCGGTCAACCCGGAGACCTGCAACGCCCACTCCACGCGTTCCTTCTTGCGCGCTCCACTCAAACCATGCATGCCTGCGAAGAAGTCCAAGTTCTCTTTGGCGGTCAAAGTGTCATAGATCGCTAGTTCCTGGGGGACGACTCCCAAGCGCCCGAGGATCTCGGAACTGCCCGTATTGGGGTCGTGCCCCATCACCCTGAGATCGCCCGCATCCCGGCGTTCCAGACAGGCGATCATGCGCAGGGTTGTCGTTTTTCCGGCTCCATTCGGACCCAGAAGTCCCAAAAACTCGCCCTTCTTCAAATTCAGGTCGGCCCCCTTGAGGGCCTGAATGTCGCCGTAGCGACGCTCCAATCCCGTAGCCTCGATCACATGTTCACTGGTCATAGCACCAGGATACTCGCCGCCCGCCTTTTCCTTTCGCGGATTCTGCCCTTCACAACAGTCCATTCACAAATACGGGGTCCTAGAAGTGTGTCGGGCATAGAGGGTTTTGCCTGGAATCGACCATCCATTTTGGAACAAGGCGGATTGTACCCCCAATAGTTGAACGCTATCGGGGGCAGCTCCAACGCCGTGCCGTAATGTAGGGGCAGTTTCTGGCGAAATCCTATATGCCCGACACACTCCTAGCTTTCACGAATAGGCAAACACGTTATCCTTAGCAGACTCTTGGGAATCCCCCGATTCTCGAAGAGCTCCGTTTCTTTGACTCAGCCCGCTCCGTACCCGGCACGCTTGCAGCAGTGCCTTCCCGAGTTCACGGACCCAGCCTTGCTGGATCTGGCGCTGACGCACGCCTCCACCACCAGCGAGGCCAACAACGAACGCTTGGAATTCCTCGGCGACACGGTGCTAGACCTGATTGTCGCCCACGATCTTTTCGATAGGCACAAGCATCAGGCCGAGGGTGAGCTGACCCAGATGAAGGCGAATTTAGTCTCGCGCGCCACCCTTGCCGAAGTCGCGTCGGAACTGGAGTTGCAGTCGGTGGCCAAGGTCGGCGGAGGCTTGCGTAGGTCCACCCTTTCGCGCTCGGTGCTCGCCAATTTGTATGAGGCTGTGATCGGCGCCATCTACCTGGATCAAGGCTTGCAAGCCGCGCGCAATTTCGTGCGAGAGTCCATGGGAGTGCGCTTCCAAGTGGACTCCAAAAAGAAAAACGCCCCGATCCCTAAACAAGACCTTCAACAATACGGGCAGCAAGCCTACGGGGAGCCCCCGCAGTACGAGCTGCTGGACACGCGCGGAGAAGCCCACTCGCGCGGCTTCCTGGTGCAGGCCGTCCTGCACGGGGAAAAATACCCCAGCGCATGGGGCCGATCCATTAAAGAAGCCGAGTCCTGGGCGGCCATCGAAGCCCTACTCCTGATCAATCAGCGCTCCCGAGCAAAAAACGCGCCCAAAGAAGAGTAATGCAAACAGAGACCAAAGAAGCTCCTCAAGCCGATGGTTTTGTGCCGCTATTGATCGCGGCCAACCTCGCCATTTTCCCTGACTTACAGAAAGCCGCGAAGCACCTGGCAAAACCGGCTCCAGTCTCGATCGGTAACTTATGGGGTTCCGCGCAGCCATTGATTCTATCCGCGCTGATGAATCAGGAACCCCTGCGAGGCGACACGCTTTGCATCGTGCTCTCAACCGACGCAGAAGCGGAATCTTTCGCCTTAGACATGGCGGCCTTCGGTATTCCGTCGCTTCCTTTGCCCTCCCGCGACCCCAGTGACCCAGCGACTATCGCCGGCCGCCTGGAGTGGGCCCGCGCCACTTCCCACGGGGAAGGCTCGCACATTCTGGTTGCCTCGATATTGGCTCTACTGCAGCCGTTGCCCGCGCTAAAGGCACTTGAGGCCGAAGCCCTCGAATTGAACCTGGGCGAAACACTGAACGTACAGGTGCTGCTCAAGCGTCTTGTACACCTAGGCTATGAACGTGTTCCGTTGGTGGAGAACCCGGGTGAGGTCAGCTTGCGCGGCGACATTCTCGACCTCTACCCCTACGCGGTTGAGAACCCGATCCGCATCGAAATGTTCGATGCGGAAATCGAGTCCCTGCGCAGCTTTGACGCGGTCAGTCAACTCTCGATCACCACCCACAAAGACCTCTCTGTCTGCCTGATCGCCGACACGGGTTCGGTAGAAGATGGCGGTTTGACGCCGTTGGAGTTTCTGCGATCCGATTCACGCTTGGTGCTTGTGGAGCCCTTACGCATCAACGAACGTGGAGAAGCGCTTGCGATCCGTTCTCCCGCCTTCGAACGCGCTTGGAAAACCTACAAGAAGAAGGAGGACAACCATCGCCAGTTGATCCTGCAAACCTTGCCCGGGGACACGCTCTCTTTAGACACGCGCTCGGTCGCCGGTTTGGAAGTCGGCATGGAGATGGCTCCCGGATTGCTCGCGGAAGAGGCTGCGCGTGGTTCTCGCATCTTGATCACCTGCCACTCCGAAGGGGACGAAGCGCGTCTGGTTCAGACACTTGAAAATGCTGTGCCGGCCGGGGCGATCGAAACTCGCGTGGGCACGATCACCAAGGGATTCCGAGTCCCTGCATGGGGCTTGATTATCATCGGGCACCACGAGCTCAAAGGGATTCAGGGCACGCGCCGTCGTGTGCGACACCTCAGCGAGCACAAGGTTAAGGCCATCCAATCGTTCTTTGAGCTCAAGCGCGGAGACTATGTGGTACACGCCGTGCACGGGCTAGCCCTGTACCGCGGACTCAAGCGCATGAAACGCGGGGGTGGCGAAGAAGAACACCTGCACTTGTCCTTCGCTGACGATGTAAGCCTCTTCGTGCCGACCAGTCGTATCGACATGGTTCAACGTTTTGTCGGCGCGCGCGGCACCGGTCTTAAACTGGATAAGATTGGTGGAACATCCTTCCGCAAACGCAAGGAGAAGGTCGAACGCGGGCTTTTCGACATGGCCTCCGATCTGATCGAAGTGCAAGCCAAACGCGCCCTGCGCCGCAGGGATGCCTGGGCCGGCGACGAAGAGCTGATCGAATCCTTCGACAAGACCTTCCCCTACGAGCCGACCCCGGACCAAAAAACATCCGGCGCTGAAATCGCGGAAAACCTGGCCAGCGAAAAGCCCATGGATCGCATGCTCTGCGGTGATGTGGGCTTCGGAAAAACGGAAATGGCCGTGCGCGCAGCCTTTCGCGTGGTAGCGGGAGGAGGCCAAGTTGCCGTCCTCGTTCCGACCACCGTTCTCGCCGATCAACACTACCGTACCTTCCGCGAACGTATGGCGGACTTCCCCGTGCGTGTGGAGGTTTCCAGTCGCTATGTGGGTAACACCAAGAACAAGAAGAACATTGAGGACACGGCGAAAGGCGAAGTCGACATTCTGATCGGTACCCACCGCATCCTCGGCAAAAAAGTCGCCTTCAAAAACCTTGGCCTGGTCATCATCGACGAAGAACAGCGTTTCGGAGTCACCCACAAGGAACACTTCAAACGTATGCGGGCCGAGGTGGACCTGCTCACGCTGACCGCCACACCGATCCCGCGCACCTTGCACATGTCGCTGGCCGGATTGCGCGACATTTCCGCCCTCTCCACGCCTCCTCCGGGACGCCAACCCATTCAGACCATCCTCGGTTACCGCGAGGATGACCACATGATCCGGGAAGCGTTGGAGCGCGAACTTGCACGCGGTGGCCAGGTGTACTTCCTGCACAACCGTGTGCAAACCATCGAGCTCGCCGCTCGGCGCATCTCTCAACTCATGCCTGGCCTTCGCATCGCCATCGGACACGGGCAGATGAGCTCTACGGAACTGCGCGGGGTCATGCGCACCTTCTCCCAGGGCGAAGCCGACATTTTGGTGGCCACTACTATCATCGAAAACGGCATCGACATCCCCAGTGCAGGCACGATTCTGATCGACGACGCGGACCACTTCGGACTCTCCGAACTGCACCAATTGCGCGGTCGCGTGGGCCGAGGCGAGCGCAAGTCCTATTGCTACTTGCTCGTCGAAAAGCACAAACCGCTCAAGGATATCGCCAAGAAACGCCTTAAAGCGCTCGAGGAGCTCTCACACCTGGGCGCCGGTTTCGGCATCTCGATCAAGGACCTGGAATTGCGCGGCGCGGGCAACATTCTCGGCGCTCAGCAGTCCGGACAAATCGCCGCCGTCGGTTACGACATGTACTGTCGCCTACTACGGGCCACGGTCGAACGCCTGGAAGGCGGAGGCGGCCCCGCCTCCGAAGGTCCGCGCATGGAAGAGATCGAAGCCGGCGTTGAAGTCTCGCTTGGCCTGGTCGCATTCCTTCCCGACGATTTGATTGAAGACCCCGAGTCCCGCCTAGAGATCCTGCGCGAACTCTCCGGCTCGCGCACCTCCGCTGAAGTCGAGGCCGTTGGCGCCGAAATCCACGACCGCTTCGGCCGCCTGCCCGAACCCGCGCTCACGCTGCTGCGCATGTTCCAACTCAAAACGCGCCTAGACCGCTACTTCCTCGACCGCATCACCTTCCAAGGTCACGCCCTCGTCATCCAATACCACGACCCGGTCTTCTTTGAAACCCTACTAGCCAATCTCCAAGGCTCCAAAAAACTCGACGTCCGCCGCATCAAATCCGGAGTCGCCCACCTCATCCCCCCGCGCTTCGTAGACACCCCCATCGAAGTCCTAAAGTGGCTCGAGGACATCCTACCCACGGATTGAACACGCCCCTGCGCGAGGAAGTAGTGTGCCGCTGACTATCCTTCCACCGCAGTCCCGGCGCAGCCGGAACTGCGATGTGGAGGGAGAGTGTGCGGTACGGTACTTCCGGACTGTTTCTCTGAATCGTCAGCCGTTTGGGAGTTGGGCGTTTTCATGTAAGACCCATGCGCGGACGGTCCCGAGATGCTGCACGGATGTACGGAGCCTGGCATTCTCCCTTCACCTATGCACAAACGCATACCGCTGGCTGCGCCAGCCGTAAACGTTTTTGCATGGGGAAGGATCATACCAGGCACCATCCATCCTTCTCGATTTGTTGGTGCCGACGCGCAGGGATTCGAGCACGATCGCGTTGTAGGCCTGCCGGTTGACTGCGGGAGAGATGAAGGATTTACGGGCTCGTTCGTCCTCATTGACCTCTAGGTTTGCGTAGCTCGAGAGGGCTGCCGATTGGATCAGACCCACGGAACGGCAGCTGATGAACAAGAGCAGGGCCAGGGGCAACCATAGGTAGGGCTTGCTGGAGGTCATGGAGCAGGGGCTGGATTTTGGCGTGGCGGTGCAGGGTGAACGGGAACGGGACCCTGCGCGAGTGCGCCGAATCTGTGACTTTCTCGGGTGGCTCCGGTGCTACCAGGCCGTTGAAAATCCGCGGTTTCCCGGCCAGTCATCGCAATTCGGCCGCCAAGTGGCGTGAAAGTGCCGGGACCGGTCATTCCCCAATACCCGCCCGTGAATGTAAAGTCGACTCGGGGGGCACCCCCGGAATTGACCCGCCCCATCGGTAAGGCCAGGATAGGGCCATGACTTTTTTCAGCGCTCCCATTCGGCTGCTTCTCTGCGGCTTGGCGATCCTTGGTCTTGGCTCAAGCCTCAGCGCCCAGAGCCTTCCTCAAGCCCTGACAGAGCAGGACATCCAGGTTCTCAACGAGCGCTTTTTGGATTCGGTGGTCGTGGTCGCCGGAGACCAGGTCATCACCCGTACGGATCTGGTGCAGCACCTGAGGGGTGGGGATTGGCAAGAGAAGTACAAGGAAGCTGCCGCTCTTCCGGCCCAGGAGCAGGTTCAGGCGTTCACAAATATCGAAAACGATGCCACCTCCGATCTGGTCGAAGCCTTTTTGGAGGTTCGCGCCGGTCAAGACCGAGGATTTGACCCCGCGATCGTAGAGACCCTAGTTGAGCGTAGATTCAAGCGAGAACAGGAATTGGTAGGCGGATACCAGGCACTTCACCGCCGTTTAAAGAGCGGCAACTCCAGCCCTGATCAGTTCAAAGATCGATTCC
>JBLFXY010000239.1:0-6093 GCA_047611645.1 Glaciecola sp. | reverse complement strand
CGGCGGACACCTTCCGCGCCGCCGCAGCGGACCAACTCGAGATTTGGGCCAAGCGCAACGGGGCGGAGATCGTGCGCCAGAAACACGACGGTGCGGACCCGGCTGCGGTGGCCTTTGATTCAGTGGTCGCAGCCCAGGCCCGTGGAATGGACGTACTTCTCGTCGACACCGCCGGTCGCTTGCACACGCAACACAATCTGATGGAGGAACTCTCCAAGGTGCGCCGCGTGATCGCCAAGCAGCTGCCCGGAGCCCCCCACCAAACCTGGCTGGTGCTCGATGGCACCAACGGACAGAACGCGGTGGAACAGGCCAAGCAGTTTACGGCCACGGTCAATGTGGACGGCTTGATCATCGCCAAGCTGGACGGCACTGCCCGCGGCGGCGCTGTTTTCGGCATTCAAGGCGCGCTCGGTTTGCCCGTGATGTATGTGGGAACCGGGGAGACCCTCGAGGACCTGGATCCCTTCGACCCCACCGCCTTCGTGGATGCCATCGTGGCCAGCGCCACCGGCTCCGCAGGCGTCTAAACGAACCACATTAAAAGCATGGCCAGCAAAAAGCAGCTAGCAAAGAAACGCGTCCCCCAGGAAACAGGATCCGATTCGGGTCCCCTTGGCTGGGACGTTTGGTTGGCCATCCTGGCCGCCTTGCCCCTGCTCGCTATCGCCTTGCTGCCTGTTCTTCAAGGTGTGCCAAGCACGGAAAGCGCAGGCCCAGGCTGGGTGCTACCGCTCTTCATTCCCGCGGGTCTGGTTCTGGTTTTGGGACCCAACGCCAAGCGTCTGGGCTGGCCCCATGGCTTGTTGCTGTTGCTGGCGTTGATCGTGTTTGGACGTAGTTTCTTCGAAGTCGACACCTTTGCAGCCCGCCGCAGTTCCGTGGTGTTCGCCACATCCGCACTTTGTTTCGCCCTAGGTTGCGGCATCGACAAACGCGGCCGGAGATTCTTCCTGGCCATGATGGCTTGGCTCGCGGTCGCCAGCGTGGCCGGTCTGGTCGCCACGCTCGCGATCCATGGGCAGCTTGCCGAAGGCCCCGCATTCTCCACCAGCCTACAGTTCGGAAACCGAGGGGACTTGGCCGAGTTCTTGCTCCCCGCTGTGGTCTTTGCGGTCGCTGGTTTCCTGCGTAGCCATCACCTTGCGATGGGCGGAATCCTGCTGACCTCCGCCTGCATCGTGGCCTGGTTCCTAGGCTGGACCCCGGTGAACGCGGGGGTGCTGGCCCTATTCACCATGACTGTGGCTGGGCTGCTTGGGGGAGTTCGCTCCAAGTCGAGCGCGAGGGTCGGTCGATTGCTGCTGCTCGCCAGCCTGGTGTGCGCTATATCCATGGGCACGAGACATTGGCAGGAGAGCAAGAGCTCGGGTTTTTCCAACGATTTCGTCGAGTATGGATCGGACTACGACAAGAGCCTGCAGAGGGATCGAATGCAAGGCCTCGAGGTGCGCTTGGAAATCTGGAAGAGCACTTTGGCGATGTCCAAGGCCCATCCGATGCTGGGCGTCGGACCCGGGCAGTCCCAAATGGCTTTCCCCCCCTACCGATCGGAGGCGGAGATCGCTCACAGCACACACAGGCATAAGTTTCGCAATGCGATCGAGGTTGAGCACGCCCACAACGATTACCTAATCGCGATCGCGGAGCTCGGCTGGCCCCTGGGCCTCTTGTGGATTGGCCTTTGCCTTTGGATTCTGCGCATGTCCCTCGGTAATCTGCTCCAGCAGGATCGCACGCGTGTGATCCCCTCCCTTGCCAGCGTGGGCCTATTGGCCATGGCGTTTTGGAATGCACCCCTGCTGGGACCGGTGGTCTCCCACCCTCTAGCTTGGTTGTGTTTCGGGATGGCCATGGGCCCTATGAAGAGCCCGCGCTCCGCCAAAGTTGGAATCGCCCTGGCCGCGACTTGCCTGGTGCTGGCAGCGGGTCAGGTCCTTTGGAGTATGGATTTCCTACGCCACGGTTGGGCCTTGGCCCATGGGCCACAGGACGCGCGCGCGCTTGAGCAAGCTTTGGCGATCGCCCCGGATTCCCCGCTAGCCCTGGACTTCGCGGTGCACGCCGTTCAGCCTCCGAAGCTCGCAGGCCCCGCGGCGCAAGCCTGGCTCGACGGCCTGTTACCCCAGTTCGAACAACTGCTGGCGATGCGACCCTACGGCGTGGGGATTCACAACGATTGGGGCCGCGCCCAGGCTATCGCGGGGCAATACGACGAGGCGGACAAAGCCTTCGCCCACGCGCTCTCGCTCGACGCCAAGTTCACACCCGCCCACACCAACCGGGTGCGCATGAACGTGGACCGTGGCGACCTGGAGTCCCTGCGCACCCACTTGCAACTCGCGCTCGAGAGCGAGGCGTTCGAGCCCAGCTACATCCGATCCTGGGGTCTTTCCTGCCTGCGAAACGGCCGGCCGGAGATCGCCCAGGTCCTTCTCACGAGCGCCGACGCCAAGTGGGTCGTAACGGACGCCAACGTCTGCCACCAGCAAGCTCAATTCGCGCGCTTGGATGGCAAGGACGCCGAAGAGAACTCCTTCCTGGCGGGCGAGCACCTGCTCTTCGCCCGCGATCACATCGCCATGGGTGCCTACGAATCCGCCGTGCGCAGTTATCGCCAAGCCAAGCGCTATGCGCGACGGGCGACCTCCGCCACTTCAGATCCGAACGCCCTACGCTTGGAGATGGCCGCGGCTTGGACCCTGGCTGGCAAGCCAGACGAAGCCGGGAAAGAACTTGAGGGCTTGAAGTGGCAGGAGCTGACGGCCGTGGAGCGCAACGGGCTGCCAGAATGGGCTCGCAAGGTCCTACCGATCGTGCCCCAATAAGGCGCGCTGCAAGGCTTGGCCGGAGGGGATTCTCTCCGGTCCTGTGCGCAGATAGGGACCCGGGCTGCGCACTCCCTGAAATTATGGGGTTTCATGCACACTTCTTAGGGTTCATCCGTAGGTAAGCCCTGAAGCACAAACTACAGGCATGGGGTGGTTTCCCTCCCCGAGCCCCCCACAGGCACCCTGGAAGCACTTGCCCCTACTGGTAAAGTTTCCGTATCCCCTGCACCCCCCGAGACCATGCCCCAATCAGCCCACAGCCAATCAAAAATTCGTACCGTTTTGGTGGTCGAAGACGAGCAAGCCCTAGCCCTTGGAATCGAAGACGCCCTCAACGTGGCGGGTTTCCAGGCCTCGGTCGTGCACGACGGTAAAGTCGCGCTGGAGACCGTTCGCGCTGACGCACCGGACCTCATCGTTTTGGACCTCATGCTGCCCAGCATGAATGGCATCGATGTGCTGCGCAATCTGCGCGCCGAAGGGGTTCGCTCGCGCGTCCTCATCCTCACGGCCATGGCGGGTGAAGATGACATTATACGTGGCTTAGAAGCCGGCGCGGACGATTACATGAACAAGCCCTTCTCGCCCCGCGAGTTGGTTGCCCGGGTCGAAGCTCAGTTTCGCCGCGTGAACATGGACAGCAGCCCGGCCGAGATTTTGGAGTTGCCTGGCGACATCCGCGTGGATCTCGCTCGATTGGAAGTACACCGCGACGAACAGGTGATCCCGCTCACCCCCCGCGAAGCCGACATCTTGGCCTACCTGATCCAGCACCGCGATCGCGTCGTCACGCGCGATGACCTATTGCTCGACGTGTGGCACTACAAGAGTGCCAACATCGAAACGCGCACCGTGGACATCCACATCGTGGGTTTGCGCCGCAAGGTCGAGCCCGACGCCACCCACCCCACGCTTATCCAAACAGTTCGCGGCAAAGGTTACCGCTGGCACGACGCGTAGCAGATCACTTGCAGGCCCTCCTAAAAGAGAGCCGAGCCGAGTTTGGAAAGAGGGTTCGTCCTAACGTGGTAAACTTACAGGTTCAGCCCCCGGCGCATAGCGCTCCGGGGGCTGTTCCCTTAATGTTAATGTGTCACTATGCCCTCCCCACTCCGTAGCCTCCTGCGAGGCCTCCGCAGCCCGCGCACAGCGGTCTACCTGTATGCGCTTCTGATCCTGCTTCCAGCTGGCGTCTTTGGGGGATTATTGTGGGAGCAGTTACGTGCGGACCAAAGTCGGACTTTGGAAACCGTTCCCCGTGAAGTGAGCGATGCGAGCGGCCGCCTCGGACTTGAGGTTCGTCGTCGCATTCGAGACCTGCTCTCCAATGAATCCGGACGGCCCTTCAGCCAGTACGCCGACTACCATTTGGTTACGCAAGGCGAAGGCCCCGCCAGCGAGATTCCAAGCCCCCTCAAGTTTTCCAAGCGGCCGGCGGGCATCCAGGGTTGGTTCCAATTCGACTACGCGGAAGGCTTGGAAGCTCATCTACAAATGTTCTTTGGATCGGACGCGGCTCCACCTGAGGACGTGCTACGCACCGACATTACCTGGCTTCAAGAACAGGCTGTAGAGCAGACGCTATACAACTACAACTCACGCGATCTTCACGGCTGGGACACTTTGCTAAAAAGCGATGCGTATTGGGAGCAAAGCACCAGCCTCATGATGCCGGACCTGGGCTCGACGGCCTACTTCACCCATCGCTCAAGCGGCATGAACTGCAGGGATGAGCAGATCGAGTCCTTTCTCAAATCCCTGGATGGAGCGACTCATCAGGTCTTGCAGAGCACGACTCTACATTTGCTGCCAGGACCCGATGGCAAGCCCACAATTTTGGCCCTGCGCGATGTCAAAATCAAACGCATCCCACGCACCTTAGCCCGCAGTATTCCCTCCTGCATGGAACCCTTGTTTGCGAATCAGCATTGGATTCAGGGCTTTTGGCTGGATGGAGATTGGCTCTTTCAAGACCTACCGCGCCAAGTGGCCAACACGGTTCTCGCCGACCGACAGTTGCTCTATGGCACCATGCGCGTTCCCGGCAAGACTGAAAGTTGGGCCCAAACGCCGGTGGATATGCTTGAGGACGTGACCTTCGAGAAGAATCTTTTTGGACCCGAGCTGGGTCGTATGCACGTGGCGGTCAACATCGGCCAACTCGCCAAGCGCTATCGTCATCAAAACATGTGGTTCGCAGGCCTGGCCTCCATCATGTTGGTTTCGTGCTTGCTGGGTTTGCGCCTGCTGCTCGGGCGTATCCGCATCGCAGCCGAGCACGCTCGCCGCACCGAAAACTTTGTCGCTTCGATCACGCACGAATTACGTACGCCGATTTCCGTGGTCAAACTGTACGGGGAAATGCTGCAGGACGATTGGATCAAGGACCCCGAAAAGCGCCGCCAATACGCCGAACGCATCGTGAGCGAGTCGGATCGTCTAGCCCTACTGGTCGATCGCGTCTTGGACAAACGACGCCTGGCGGGCACCTTTACAAAGTTGGCCGCCGGAGATCTCAACGAAGAGTTGCAGCGTCAAGCCGAGATTATTGGCCTCACAAATGCGCAGGACGTTTCCTTTGATTTGCAGTCCACATTGCCCAACGCCCTTTTCACGACCGAAGGCGTGCACACCCTACTCTCAAACCTGGTCGAGAATGCACGCAAGTACGCCCCCATGGAGCCGGGTGGAGAAGCGATATTGGTACGCACGCGCCAAGGCCCCCGGCGCCGAATCCTGCTCGAAGTGCTCGACCGCGGACCGGGCATCGTGCCCGAAGAACGCGAACGGGTACTCGATGCGTTCTACCGTATCGGCGACGAAGCCACGCGCTCGCAACCGGGCACGGGCCTGGGTCTAAATCTCTGCGCGAGTTCCATGCGCGCCATGCGCGGGTCCCTTCGAGTCCACGGCCGCGAAGGCGGCGGCACGATCTTCCGCGCCGCGTTCAAACGGGCCTAGTATTACAAGTTCCGCCGGGATACCGAGCCGCGTTCGTTGTTACCGTTTTTGACAGGAACGTACCGCGCATAAAAGGGGCCGAAACCCTCTTGCTGCTGACCTTTTCATGCTCGGTACGTTCCAGTCAATAACGAAGATAACGAACGCGGCTCGGTATCTCGCGCGGTATCTCGCGTAGGGGCTCGATTTCAGGTAGGTGAGCTTTTTGCTAACTCTTGTTCTACCAAGGGGTTGAGCCCCCTTCAAATCTAACAACGGTGCGGACATCCTCCGCAGTAAGGGTATTCTACGACAAGAACGA
>JBLFXY010000238.1:0-6099 GCA_047611645.1 Glaciecola sp. | reverse complement strand
TTTTGCGGTTCTCGGCGGTCTCGGCATCTTCTTGATTGGCATGAGAAATTTGTCGGAGGGCATGCAAGCGATCGCGGGCAAGCGACTGCGTCAGATGATCAATGCGGTAACCGACAATCGCTTGATGGCCGTCGCTGTAGGCACGGGAGTGACATGTCTAGTGCAATCCAGCTCGATCACGACAGTGATCGTTGTGGGGTTCGTCAACAGTGGCCTGATGCAACTCAAGCAGGCGATAGGCGTGATTATGGGTGCCAACATCGGCACGACCATCACCGGTTGGATTCTCGTATTGAAGATCGGCAAGTTCGGCTTGCCTATTGTTGGCGCGAGCGCGCTGGTGTACCTGTTCTCTAAGCGCGACCGTTGGCGCTACATCGGGATGGCCGTGATGGGATTGGGCATGATTTTCTTCGGACTCGAGCTGATGAAGAACGGGGTCAAACCCATGCGCAGCATCCCGGCCTTCACCGAGGCCTTCGCGTGGTTCGCGGCGGACTCCTATATTGGAGTCCTCAAGTGCGCGGCCCTGGGCTGTTTCTTGACGCTGCTCGTGCAGAGCTCGTCCGCCACACTCGGTATCACGATCTCGCTTGCCGTTACGGGCACGATTCCGTTCCAGACTGCCGCTGCATTGGTACTGGGAGAGAACCTCGGAACTACGATCACCGCATGGCTCGCTTCGATCGGTTCGGGCACCGCCGCCAAGCGAGCCGCCTATGCTCATATCGCGTTCAACTTGTTGGGAGTGTTTTGGATCACACTGATCTTCAGCTACTACATCCAGCTCATAGGTCATGTCGTGGAATGGAAATCGGGTCTTGATCTGTTCTCTTCGGAGTTCACTCCCGATAACACGACCATTGCATTCGCGACGACGATCACATTCGCAATCGCAGCGGTACACACCGGATTCAACGTCGCCAACACGGTACTTTTTATTGGCCTGTTACCCCTGATGGCGAGACTGCTGGAACGCTTCATTCCGGAGCGAGCCAAAGAACGCGCCTCTGGCCTGAATTTGGATCCCAGCTCCATGGAACCGGCCGTGTTCACAATCCAACAGAGCCATGCGGTGATTAATAAGATGGCTGGCGAGATCCAAGAGATGCTGGAATGGACACGGGCCATTCTGGAGGATAGCGAGCCCGACGACGAGCTCGTGCGGTCCGTCTTTCAGCACGAGGAAAGAGCGGATGAATTTCAAGAGGATGTGATCCTGTTCCTCACGAATATCCTGTCGGCCGAGACGCCCCACAACGTGGTGGTCGAAGCGCGCCAGCAGCTGCGGATCGTCGATGAGTTCGAGTCGGTCAGTGACTACGTCAGTTCTGTCGTCAAGGCCCGCTTACGACTCCAAGAGCAAGAGATGCACCTCATGCCGAGCGAAATTGGTCCGTTGCTTACCGTGCACGATGAGGTCGCTCAGTACGTGGATCACATCTCTCGCAGTTTTGCGGATCCCAAGGTGAGAGATCTCGATTATGCCCTCGCGGAGTCCGATACCATCCGTCAACACATCAAGGAGCTACGCAACGCACACCTGGAACTACTCTCCGAGGCCAGGGTCGACCCGCAGAAGAGCATGGCGTTCTCCACCATCCTAAACAGCTACCGCAAGGTGAAGGACCACGCCCTAAACATCGCCGAGAGCCTAGCAACGATCTAAGCCCTCCCCAACCCTCTCTCGCCTAACACCGTTACAGGGGGGGAGGGACGGTGCCGAGTATTATCCTTCCACATGAAAGAGCCCGATCCCGGCAACGCCGGGATCGGGCTCTTTCATAAGTGGAGGGAGAATGCTTGGTACCGTACATCCCAGCGCGCGTATCTTAACCCCATGTGCAAAGCCCTCCTAGCAGCCCTCCTAATTCCTCTGGCAGCCTGCGCCGGACCCCAATCGCTGCCCGAGCCACCCCCAATCTCCGCGAACCTACCCGCGAACCTACCCGTCGACAATCTCCTGCGTCAGCAGGCGCGCCTCTATGTGGAGGCCCTCGAGCAAGCTTCAGTATCCAGCCTAAATCGGGACCAGGTCACTTACCTGCAAGAACTCATGGAAGCCGGCTGCCCCGAAGCCCTGTTCGCATTTGTCCGCTTCATCAAGTCCGAGGGATTCGACTATGGGGACCAGCCCCGCTACATGGAAGCCCTGGCCGCCGTCGGATTGGATGACCCTTGGTTTGCCCCGCGCTTTGCGGACTTCTCGCGCTGGGCGCGGAGGGATCCCAAGGCGCGCCGCATCGCAGGATTGCATGAATTGCAAGGCGACGTGGCCGATCGATACGGTGCAGCCCTGTTGCGCTTGGCAAATTCATCCAGCGATCCCCACAGCGCGGCCGCACTTCGCGCACGGTTTGGAATCTTGACCATTACAGGGCACCTCTCGGAACCCTCACAACGCGATCGAGTTGCGCAAGCGAGCCAGCAGCTTGAGCAAGCATTGACCTGTTCGGCTTTGGCGCCGGACGTCAGGCGTGATGCACAGAGACTGTTGCGTGCGGCAAACAATGCTCGCACCGGAGTGCTCCCGACCCCGGTCGAGCTGCTGCGCCAGACCGCCGAAAAAGTGACCTTTCCCCTGACGAGCGATCGTCCTCAACTGATCATTCTTTGGGGCTTTACCTGAGCCGGCTGCGTCAATGCGCTTCCCGTGTGGAATGCGCTCGAAGAAAACTTCGATGGACGCGTGGATATCAATGCAGTGGTCTTGGGCGGGAATCAATCACCCCAAAGCGCGCAAGCGCGGGCCGAAGATTTGGGTTCCGACATCGAGACCCTCTTCGATCCGGAGCTGACCACTTTCAAAACTTGGGGACTCAGCGGCGAACCGCAGATCCTTTTGCTGGATGCGCAAGGTCGCGTCATCCAATATTACGACTGGGTACGGATGATAAGCGTCGTACGCGATCGTTCGGTCCCGGGCGACATGGAAGAAGTGCGATCCGTTGTCTATGCGAAGCTAGCAGGGGATCTGGAATCGGCGTTGTCCGAGCCGCAGCAATAGTCCAGCGGCAAGGTACGCTGCCAGGGTAGGGTCAGGCGCTAGCATGCGTCTTGGCAGCGTACCTCAGCGCAACCACGTGGAAATAATCCGAGGCCCAATGGAAGCGGTTTGCACCGTTTCCATTGGGCCCCGGGGAGCTTTCCTTCGGTCGAACCTACAGTGCCGCGCGCAGGATCGCTTCCGGGTCGCCGGTGGCGCCGGGGGTGCGTTCGAAAGTCGTGCCTGCGGAACTGTCAAGGACTTGAATACCCGCTTCGGTGAGCGCGTCGCGCAGGCTGTCGGCGCGGGCGAAGTTCTTTTCGGCGCGGGCTTCGCTACGGGCTTCGAGGGTCTGCTCGACCAGGATGGCGAGGTCGGAGTCCGCGTCCATGCCGGCCTTTTCCGTGCGCTGCAGGTCACCGACCTGCAGCAATCCGAGCAATCGGCCCAGGTCGCGCATCAGGGTTAGGGCCTGGGTGTTGGCCGCGCCTTCCACGGACTTCGCCACGGACGCGATGCGGAACAAAGCGGCCACAGCCTCGCCCGTGTTGAAGTCGTTGTCCATGGACTCGCAGAAGGCCTGGCGTTCGGTCTGCAAGGTTTCGGGCAAGTCGCGGCCCATGATCTCGGTGAGCGATGCGTAGCTCGCTTCCTCGAGCAAGGAACCGAGCTGGCGGTACAGGCGTACGAGTCCCGTGCGAGCCGCGTCCAAGGCCGAGGCCTCGAAGTCCACCGGGCGGCGGTAAGGCGAGCGCACCAGGAAGTAGCGCACGGCCGGTGCGCCGTAGGTGTCGAGCAACCAGCGCGCGTCGAATTGGCGCGCAAACTCCGGGTCCTTCATGAGCGGATCGCTCTTGCCGATCTTGCGACCGCCGAATTGCACGAGGCCGTGGTGCATCCAGATCGAAGCAAAGGCGTCGCCGTGGGCTTCACTCTGCGCGATTTCATTTTCGTGGTGGGGGAACTTGAGATCGTCTCCGCCGCCGTGGATGTCAAAGGCCGAACCCATCAGGTCTGAGGCCATCACCGAGCACTCGATGTGCCAGCCGGGACGGCCGGGGCCCCAGGGGCTTTCCCAGGAGGGCTCGCCGGGCTTGACCTTTTTCCAGAGGGCAAAGTCTGCGGGGTTCTCGAGCCCTTCCTGTCCTTGAATGCGTGAACCGGAAAGCATGTCCTCCAACTTGCGCCCCGAGAGCTTGCCGTAGTCCGGTTGCTTTTCGACGCGGTAGTACACGCCGTCGGGCGCATCGTAGGCGCGGCCTTTGGCGATCAGGTCCCCAATGAAGGTCACCATGGAATCCAAGTGGTGCGTGCAATGGGGGTGGTCCGTGATGGTGGTCACGTCCAGTTCTTTCAGGAAGTCGAAGTACTGTGCGGTGTACTTCTCAGCGATCGACTGCCAGGACACACCCTCATCCGCGGCGCGGTTGATGATTTTGTCATCGATGTCCGTGATGTTGATCACGAACTGCACGTCGTTCCCGCGCGCCTTGAACCAGCGCGAAACAGTGTCGAAAACCACCGGTCCCATCAGGTGGCCGATGTGGCAATCGGAATAGACCGTGGGACCACACAGGTACATGCTGACCTTGCCGGGTTGGATCGGCTCGAAGGGCAGGGTTTTGCGGCTGATGGTGTCGTGGATCTGGATCGACATGACGGGAGCGGTTTGAGGTTGGAGGGGGGTCGGAGGCAAATAGCGATCGGGTCCCCTGGTCGGCAAGTTCGAAACGCATGCGCGCTTTCGATTACCGTCCGGGAGACCCGATCGTAGGAAGGCTCAGATCAACTGAGCCCAGCGAAGCCTAAGCTTCGGCTGTCGTAATTTTGCCCTGACGGGCGCGGGCGGGGGAGATGAGTCCCGCGTCCAGTAGCACCTTGTAGGCGCCTTTACGATCGATGTCCTTGAGGGCCCGCGTGGAGATGCGGATCTTCATGAATTCACCCAGTTCGGGGACCCAGATGCGCTTGGGCTGGACGTTCACCTTAAACTTGCGCTTGGAGCGCCCGGTGATGTTGAGGCCGATTCCGCCGTTCTTCTTCGGGAGACCCCTACGGGCGATGGTTCCGCCAGCGCGGGTGCCGCGGCCGGTGACCTTGCAAACTCTGGACATGGTGGGGTACTTGGGAAGGGGTTTTGGGGGGTGTGTTGGTTGTACGGTTTCACCAGGCCTAGGGGATCCCCAGGCTGGGAAGCGCAGCATTCTGCCCACGAGAGTGGCACCTGTCCAGGATTCCTAGGGATCCTGCACGAAAAATCTGGGCCAGATTCACTTTGGGGTCCGGTCCTTAGACCCTTCGCAGGCGGGTTTGAACCCATTGCAGGGCATACCAAGCGAAGAGTAGGCCGATCAAGACGGCGCTGGCCTGGGCCAGAATTCCGTGGTCGTGGTGCTCTAGGACGGCCTGACCGCGCCTCAGGGGGCGATCCAGGTAGCTGTAAAGGCTTTCGACCACCATGCCACCGGCCAAGGCGGCGGCGAAAATGCCACCCAGGTAGGCCGCCAATCCACGGCTGCCGATCAAGCCGCGAACGACGCCGAGCGTGGCGAGATTCGTGGCCGGCCCGGTGAGCAATAGCACCAGAGCGGCGCCCGGGCCCAGTCCCTTGTCCACCAGCGCGGCGGCCAGGGGGGTCGAAGCGGTGGCGCAGATGGAGAGCGGAATGCCCATTAAGCCGATGGCCAACATGCCCAGGATGCCCGCGGGCAGGAAGCGCTCGATGGTCTCGGCCGGCAGCGCGGCACTGAAGAGGCCGGCGAGTACGAAGCCGATCGCCAGGGACGGGGCCAGGTCGCTCCAGAGCGGACCCAATACAAAACGCAGCATGCGACCGAGGCTGCGCTTTTCAGGCAAAGCCTCGGCGCAATCATCGTCGTGCTGGTGGTGATGCCCGTGATCTTCCGGCACAGGCGTCTCCTCCTCGGTCTCGTCTTCGGTGTGATCGACCCACATGCCCACCACGATGGCACTCCACAGGGCGAGCAAGGGGCGCAGGATCGCGAAGAGCGGATCGAACAGGCCGAAGGTGATGCCGATGGAATCGGGGCCGGTCTCCGGCGTGGAGACCAGGAATGCTGCCGTGGATGCCTTGCTCGCTCCGTTGCGGCGCA
>JBLFXY010000237.1:0-6113 GCA_047611645.1 Glaciecola sp. | reverse complement strand
GTGCTCTGCATGCAACAGGGCCGTGCCCCCGTGGGCCGCATCCACGTGCAACCACAGATCCTGCTCCTCGCAAAAATCCGCAATGGGCTCAATCGGATCGAACGAGCCGGTTGAGGTGGTGCAATCGCTGGCCACGACCGCAAGGACCTGGCGTCCACGTTCTTCAGCACGCCGCTTGGCGGCCTGCAAGCACTCCGGACGCAAGCGGAAGTTCGCATCTACATCCACGGGCTCGATGCCACCTGCCCCCCACCCCATGATGCGCACAGCCCGCGAGACGCTGTAGTGATTCTCCGCCGATGCCAGCACGGCATAGCGTTGTTCTTGGCCGGCCTGCCATACATCCTGTTGGGCTTTGGCCTGGCGTGCGGCCAGCAATGCGGTCAGGTTCCCAATGGATCCTCCATGGGTCAACACGCCGCCGGGATCACCGTCAAAACCGATCTGCTCCGCCAAGAAGCGCACCACATGCATCTCCGCCATGGTTTGCGCAGGCCCCATCTCATACACGGCCATGCCGTTATTGAGCAGGGACCCGATCATGTCGCATAGAATCGCCGCGGGTAGCGGGGCGGACACTTGATGCCCCACAAAACCCGGGTGGTGCAGGTGATTGGCTTGCTCGATGAAACTCTGCAAGCGTTCGACTATTTGCCCGTCTCCCTGATTGGGAAATTCGGAGGGCCAGGCCGCCAACATTTGATCGGGCGCCGGCATGTCGAGCACGGGCATGTTGCGCGCCATGGCGGATTGCAAGTAATCCGCCACGTGATCGATCAAGCGGTGGCCAAGCTCGCGAAAGGCCTCCGGGTCATAGGCTTTGCGCAACGCCTCATGCGCAGGGTCAGGTCGCTGGGAGGTCAAGCGGGCTACCGGTTTTTGCGACTCCAGGCCCGCACTCGCTCTTCAAGAACGCTAAGCGGAACGGGACCGGAGCGCAGCACCACATCGTGGAACTCCCCCAGGTCGAAACGACCTTTCATGCGCTTTTCAGCGTCAGCGCGCGCCTGCAGAATTTTGATCATTCCGATCTTGTAGGCGGTGGCCTGCGAAGGCATCACGATGTAACGCTCGATAGCCTTGCGACAATCACCTTGCGGATTGGGTGTGTTTTCCACCAGGTAGTCGATCGCTCGCTCCCGACTCCAGCGCCTGTCGTGAATGCCCGTATCGACCACCAGACGGCAGGCCCGCCAGAGTTCCATGGCCAAGCGCCCGAAGTCCGAGTACGGATCTTCATAGAAGCCCATTTCCTTGGGCAGGTACTCGGAGTAGAGGCCCCAGCCTTCACTGTATGCGGTGTAGCCACCGAACTTGCGGAAGCGCGGCACGTCCTGCAATTCCTGGGCGATCGCGATTTGCATGTGGTGCCCGGGAATGCCCTCGTGGAATGCAAGTGCCTCCATTTGGTAGGTGGGCATGTCGGCCATGTCGTACAGGTTCGCGTAGTACGTTCCCGGTCGGCTGCCATCGGGCGTGCCAGAGCTGTAGAAAGCCTTGCCCGAAGACTTGGCGCGGTAAGCTTCTACGGCTTTCACCTCCATTTCGGCTTTTGGCAGGGTTTTGAAGACCTCGGGAATGCGTTTGCGCATGTTGGCCACGATCTCTGTGGCCTTGGCCAGGTAGTCGTCGCGACCTTGATCCGTGTTCGGGTAATAGAATTTTGAATCGGTGCGCAGGTGCTCAAAGAACGCTGTGAGGTCACCTTTAAAACCCACCTGCTCTTGAATCGCACGCATCTCTCCATGGATGCGGGCCACTTCCTCCAGACCCAATTCGTGGATCTCATCGGGGGTCATATCCGTGGTGGTCGTACGTTCGAGTGCGAAGGCATAGTACTCATCGCCTGCCGGCCATTTCCAAATGCCAGCGACCTCGGTGGCTAGCCATTGTTGGGATTCTAGAACTCGGAGGAGTTCTTCGTAACCGGGTCTCACAGAAGCGACCAAAGCAGTCTCTGCCCGGGCCAACAACAACTCTTTGCGCCCCGGTCCAAGGTCTTGCAAAGCTGCAACCTTCTTTGTGAAGTCCGCTAGAAGAATGCTCGCTTCGCCGATTTCTGTGAATGGACGACCGGCAATCACGTTGCGGCAATCTTGAATGACCAAAGGGAATACGAAACTCGGGGGAATAATCCCCATCTCTTCGCGAAGCGTGAGGTCACTCGCTAACTGGTTCAGGAGTGGCCCCATACCCTCGAGGCGTTTGACGTACGCTTCCGCCTGTTGCAAGTTGTTGACCCGATGCGCGTTGATCAGCAGCGCAGGCGCTCCCTTGTGCCGCCCAAACATTTGATTAACCGGGTAGCTGTACATTCGCCAGCGATAACCCTCGATGCGGCGCTCCGCGTTGTATTCGAACAGCCTATAGCTGAGGGCATCGTCGTCGCTCAAATCCCCCTTGCGGAATTCGGAGCGCATGCGGTTCAGGGCTTTCTGCAAACGGTTTTGCCCCTCTAACAACGCGCGTTCTGAACGATCGGTCCACTCCCCGTTGCGATCGTCCATGCCCATGCGCGTCATCCATTCGGGGCTGTGGTGCAACTCCTCGTTGAATACGTCCTCCAGGAACGCGTTGAACGGAACGCTGAGCTCCGCTTGACGCTTGGCAGTGGATTGGCAGCCCAAAAAGAGGGCACAGGAAAGCAGTAAGAGATATTTCATAGGAGCCGAGTCAGAATCCCGAGCAGGATACAAGAAGCGCTAAGCCCGGTCTCCCCCGCGGGTCCGAGTCCCATACGATTTGCACCACCTTTTCAGTCGCCTGGGCCGGAGCGCAGGCAGGCTGCACGCTGGCGGCGCAGCCAACCTGGCAGCCAGAGGCTAGCCACAAATGGCACCAGCCAGGGCCCGGCCCACATCAGCCCCACCTGCCAACGCATTCCAGCCTGCGCTTGGCCTCCAATGAAGTGCAGCAGAGTTGAGAAAAGGATCGGTCCAAACGCTATGCACAACAGCACCGCGGGCCAGAGAAACCGCAGCGGCAAGCTTGAATTCCTACGAGTTAGCAGTCCGACCGTCTCCAAAAGGAGAAAGCCGGCCATCACCAGCATTCCAAGCCCCCAGAAGAGTGAAGCTCCGTCCGAGCCAATCTGCATGGCCAAGAAAACCGCTAATGCCACCAACGCGATCACGCTCACCACCCCGGCGAATCCTTGGCGCCGCTTCCAAATGGGTTGTAAGGTCCAAAACCGATCTTGCTCGAGTTTGCTCTGCTGCTCGCCACAGCGAGGGCAGGCCGCATGGCCGCGCTCGATGCGAAAGGCATGAAAGCAATAGAGACAGGTGCGCCGGCCCAATCCCTGACGCTTTGTGTTCGGTGTGCGATCCTGATGGCCCATGGTGAAAAGATACGGTTTACGATTTGAGAAGTGTGTTCAGCGCGTGCGCGGTGTGACCCCGACCGAGGGAAGCGGGCCGACCCGCTTCCATGAGCTGCCCGCCAGCAGGGCCCCCTTCGGGTCCGAGGTCGATGACCCAATCGGCCTGGGCGATGAGGGAGAGCCGGTGCTCGCTCATCAAGATGCTATGACCTTGCGCAACGAGTTTCTGCAGCCAGCGATTGAGGCGCTGGATGTCGGTTTCGTGCAGGCCCTTGCCGGGTTCGTCCAATAGGTAGAGGGCGGGGCCCTTCGAATCCAAGGCGCCCGCGGCCAGGATGACTCGCTGGCGTTCACCCGCAGAAAGGCTCGACATATCGCGGCCCAACGCGAGGTGTCCGAGGCCCGCTTCGACCAATGCCGAAAGTGCGTGAGACATTTTGCCCAGCCCAGCCCCTTCGAATCGCGTCAGTAACGTCTGTGCGGGTTGCACTAGGAATGCAGCCACATTCCACCCTTGCCATTCGATCTCCAAACTCTCCGGCCGGTAGCGGCGACCTTCGCACGCAGGACAGGGCAAATCTAAATCGCCCATGAAGTCCATGGCAATTCTCTCACGCCCAGTCCCCTTGCAGACCTCGCAGCGTCCCGCCGGACTGCTGAACGCAAAGGCTTGCTTCTTGATCGTAGCTCCCGCAATTTTGGCCTGCGACATGAATAGGGCCTGCATGGATGACATCAGTTCCATGGCGGTTAAGACCGTGCGCCCATGGCCCAAATCCCTGCTGGAATACACGGCGCGGAATGCAGAACCGCCACCCGGCAAGCTGAAAGCCTCACAACCCCGAGCCCGGTCGGCGCGCAGCGAGGCCTCCACCACATCAAACAGCAAGCTGCTCTTGCCACAACCGGAAACGCCTGTGATCGCAACCACACGATTCATGGGGATCTCCACGTTCCAACCCGTCAGATTGTTCGCCTGCACGCCACGAAACTCCATCACCTCTGTCGCGAGAGGCCCTTCTTGTTTCGAAAAAGAAATTTGCCGCAAGGCCACCGCGGTCGCTCCCTGCCCGCTCAAGTAATCCCCCATCGGACCTTGGAATTCGACCTGCCCCCCCTCGTTGCCCGCGCCGGGTCCCAGTTCGATCGCATGGTCCGCCGCGCGCAAAATCTGCCCGCGGTGGGAAACTACGATGACCGTATTTCCGGCTTGTTTGATGGCCTGCAAGCGCTTCACCAATCGCTGCACATCGCGCGCGTGTAGGCCCGTGCTCGGTTCGTCCAACACCACCGTCATACCGCTCAAACCTGATCGCAAAACCCCGATCAGTCGCAGGCGCTGAAGCTCGCCCTCGGACAAACTTTGGCTGGCCCTGGAAAGCTGAAGGTGCCCCAAACCCAATTCACAGAGATCCACGAGGCGGCCCCTCAGATTGGCCAGTACGGCTTGCAAAACCTCTTGCTGAGCCGCATCCCCTTGCACGCTTTGCAGATTGGGAAGCACCTGTTCCAGCGGCAGATCCAACAACGCAGGAAGGGTCCAGGGTCCCACCTGAACCGCGGCCACGTCATCCCGAAGGCCCCCCCCAGCGCAACTTGTGCAGGGTTGATCCGCGAGCGGCGCGGCCCATTCCACAGCCGCCTTACTCTGAACCCTGCGCTTGGCCTCTTGCTCGACCAAAGCGCACAAACCGATCCAAGGACCGTCGAAACTATGCTCGCCCGAACGCTGCCCGCGCGCGAATTTCCATAGCACGTGGTACGTACGCTCTCCGCTCCCGCGCAAGGCCAACTCCTGCATGTCCTTGGGCAAATTCCCGAACGGGACGTTCCAGTCGAAGCCCGGCGCGGCCGCTTGCAACGTGGCCATGTACTGCCCATCGGCTTCGCCAAAGAACTTGCCCGGACGAGAAGCCTTCATCGCACCGTGCGCCAGCGGCAACAGGGGATGGCTGATCAGCAGTCCGGCGTCGCAGCGCGCCACCACACCCAAACCCGAACATGCGGGACACGCGCCAAGGCCTTGCTCCGCGCTAAAGTGCCCGGCCGTCAAACCGCACGGTTCGCCATTTAGAAGGCCAATGCGTGCAAAGAGCAAGCGCAACAGCGGACCGATTTCACTCTGGGTCGCCACGCTGGAGCGCCTCCCCGCGCGCGCATCCCCCTGGCGCAATGCGACCACAGGGGTCAAACCATGGGCGCTCTCGAGGGTGGGGTTGGGTAAGCGCCTAATAAAGCGTCGCACCTGAAAGGGTAAGCTCTCGGAGAATCGACGCCAAGACTCAGCGGCTAGGGTGTCAAAGGCCAGGCTACTTTTCCCCGATCCCGACGGCCCCATCAACCCGATGATTTGACCGTGGGGCAAGTCCACATCCACACCTTTAAGATTATGGGTCTGAACACCGCGCAGCCTAATTCCGCCGGGAACAACACTGGGGGCGCGTGGAGCCTGCACGCGACTCAACGGGGCATAGTTCAAAGTAGGATCCGCGAGGGTCTGCCCTTCGCGTACCTGGGTCCTTCCATCGGCGGCTGCCCAAAGATGACGGTGGTGAGAAATCGCGATCACCGTATGTCCCTGATCGACCAAGGCGTTGAGAGCTCGAATCAGAAGCTCCACATCGCTGGGATGCAAACCCCGGTCGGGCTCGTCGAGCATAAGAATACTCGGCGTCGCGCGCTCCGCCCCCAGCAGAGTCGCCAGCTTGATGCGTTGGGATTCACCCCGGCTCAGGTGATGGATGGGTTGACCGAGGGAGAGATTACCCAAGCCCAGTTCCTCCATGGCCCG
>JBLFXY010000236.1:0-6114 GCA_047611645.1 Glaciecola sp. | reverse complement strand
ACCGGCATTAGAGGGCGTTTTGGCCATGGCTCGTGTCTTGGATATGCCCGCGATGACCCAGATCTTTGAGCGCTTTGGCGATGAGCGTCTACAAACTGCGGCGGACGAGGATTCCTTGCGCTTGACCGGCCCGAATGGCTCGATCGTTCTCGATCGCAGTCAGGCCTTGCTTGCAACTTGGCCGCCTCAAGGGAACCGGGGTGTGGTTGAAGTCATTGAAAAGGAAACCGGCCTGCGGTTCGACGGACTGCCCCTGAATCCCTTCATCTGGGGTCTAGACTCGATTTAGCGTTCTGTCTTCTTTTTTGCGAAGCTTGCGGTTCCGCGGCGGTGAGCATTCCCCGCCGCGGAACTGATTTAAAGGGGCCACAAGCGCCTGGCTGAGGATTCCGCGTGACTCATATAGGCTGCGGCCAACTCTGCAAGGCGCGGTCCTGGTTTCCCCGAGCCGATGATCGTGCCGTCGATGCGGGTGGCGCAAACCAAGCCACGCACTGATGAGCAAAGGAAGGCTTCCTCGATCCTGTGCAGGTCCCTGCGGTGAATCGGTTCGTGAACGACTTCTAGACCCGAATGCCCGGCGAGTTTGAGCAGCGTGCGGATCGTGATGCCTGGTAGAACTTTCTTGGGGTTGGTATGCAAACGACCATCCAGGATCGCACCAAAATTGCTCATCACGCCTTCGAGCAAGTATCCGTCCGGGTCGACCATGACCGGCTCATAGTTCTCGTACGTGCCGAGGGTGAACCTGCTCCTCTCCAGCGCAAATGCGGCGCCCTTCGTGGTCGGAATTTTACGTTGCAGCTCGGTGGTTAACGAAAGCGATACGCCTTCCGCGCTCACCCAATCCGGGACCGGCTCGCGAGGCACCAAAGTCGCGATCATGTGGGCTTCGGTGTTGAGTGGCGTGTAGGGCTCAGGGCAGAGATCCCAGCGCACTTTGATCGAGGAGCTTGGAAACTCATCCACGGCCTGTTGGAGGCTTCGGCGCAGTTCTTGTTCCGTCAGGGTGCCCTTAAACCCTGTCGCCTGCATGCCCGCCTCCATGCGTTCTTGATGCATTTCAAACCCGAAGATGCGCCCTGCTTCGTAGGTGCGCGCCGCTTCGTAAATGCCCGGCTTTACCGTCTTGTAGAGCGAGTAAAATGGGTCCGGAAATGGATCTAGATGGATACGTTCAGCTCCACTCGGGAGCAGCGCGTACAGCCTTTGTTGGTCGGCTTCATCCATTAATAATTCTCGGGGAAGAGGGAGCGTTCAACGGCCTCGATGGTGATATGCAGCACTTTGATGTGGAGCTCTTGGATCCGGTCCGATGTGGTGGCGCTGGGTACAACGATGGCGATGTCCACCTGGTCCTTGAGGGCGCCGCCTTTCTTGCCGAGCAAGCCTACGGTCGTTATGCCCTTCTTCTTGGCTTCGGCCACAGCATTCTGGATGTTTGGAGAGTTTCCACTGGTGGAGATAGCGACCAACAAGTCGCCTTCTTTGCCATAAGCCTCAACGCTACGCGAAAATACTTGGTCATAGCCAAAGTCGTTTGCGATGCAAGTGAGTTGGCTCGGGTCCGAAAAAGCCATGGCCGGCAGTGCCGACCGGTTGCCGCGGAAGCGCCCGGTCCATTCCTCGGCGAAGTGCATGGCGTCACACATGGATCCGCCGTTGCCGCAAGACATGAGCAAACCCCCAGCTTTGAGAGTCTTCTCCGCGGCGGCAGAAAAGGCCTCGACGGCCTTCATTTGGGCCGGGTCGGAGAGGAATGCGTTCAGAGTCGTTTGGGCTTCTACGAAAGAAGCGCGGATCGTGTCGGCGTAAGAAGTCATGTCAGAGCCATTGTGGCTCTAGCGCGATCCGCTGACCAGTGGAAGCGGGCAGAACTTGTCGTTTGACAGGTGGCTCGCTATACGAAGCTAGCGATAGAGACCAGGAGCCAAACCGAAATACCGACCAACAGCTTGGCGAAGGTGCCCAAGAATTGACCCCAGGCGGCGCCGCGCCCGATGCGGAGAGCCGTCGACATGTCCTTGCCACCATCGTGCTCCAGGAAAGAGGCCGCGGCGAATGCGCCTATACCGGCGCCGATTAGGGAGCCGAACAGTGGGATGGGGATGAAAAACGTACCCAAAATGGCTCCCGCGATGCCGCCACCCAGGGCGCCCCAGGAGCCGCGGCGGCCCCCACCGGCCTTGCGAGCTCCGGCGGACCCGGCCATGAGCTCTACGACCTCTCCGAGGGCTGCCAACGCCACAGCAGCGAGTAGAGTGGGCGTTGAGAATAGCTCCTTGTCCGTCCACCAGTCCACCAGGGCGCAAGAAGCCACAATCAGCCAGGTTCCGGGCAATCCGACCAGAACGAGTACCAGCCAGAATGCGTTGACGAGGGCCAAGCCCACGGGGATTAGGAGCCAGTACATGATCTAGCTCCAGGCGTCCATCAGGCCCGCGGCCTTGTACAGGGTCTCTTCGTCTTCATCCAGGGCGACAGAGGCGTGGGTGATTCCCCCGCCGACTCGGAATGAAATTTCGCCGTGGCCTTCCCCGGCTGGGCGCCAAATCACAGTGCGGATGAGAATGTTGAAAAGCGCTTTGCCCGTGAAGTCCAGGAATCCCATGGACCCCGCGAAATAGCCACGGCCCTCCCCTTCCAGCCGAGCGATGGCTTCCATGCTGGCGAGTTTCGGGGCTCCGGTGATGGAGCCCCCGGGGAAGAGGGCGTGCAGTAGGTCGATGGCGTCGATTTCGGGTTTGGGGAGGGCACGCACGGTGGCTACCAGGTGATGAACCCGCGTATAGGTTTCCAGCTCGGGAAAGTGATCCACATGAACGCTTCCGGTTTGCGCAATGCGGCCAAGATCATTTCGTTCCAAGTCCACGATCATGGCGAGTTCCGCGCGATCCTTCACGCTGGCGAAAAGAGCCTCGCGCGATTCCTGGTCTAGGACGGGGTCCGAATGGCGCGCTGCGGTGCCCTTGATAGGACGTGTAAAAGCCTGTCCGCCATCGTAGGACAACAACAACTCGGGTGAAGTGCTCAACACAGAACCCTCTTCAAACGCCATAAAACCGCAGTATGGCGCCGAATTGGTGATTCGTAGACGCAGATAGAGGTCGAGTGCATCGCCCTGCATAGGGGCTGTGAAGCGATGGGCTAGGTTGACTTGGTAGTACTCCCCGGCAGCGATTTCTTGGCGACTCGTTTCGATACGTGCCTGGTGGGCTTCGGGGGATGTATGGCGGACCTGGGCTCCCACGTGGAAGGGCATAACTTTGGTCGGCCTCGCCAGCAGGGCCTCCAGAGCACTCATTTCTGATTCCGATTCGGAGCTGCGCGGCACCACGAGAAACACGCGATTGTGGCGTTGGTCAAAGACCAAGAACCGGGTGTACAAGCCTCCGACGATTTTAGGCATTTGCCAAGGTTCCTCAGGCAAGTCCAAGTCCTCGTCGTGCACACCAAGGTCGTAACTGAGGATGCCGATGAATCCACCTTGAAACGGCCCGGGCACGCTGCCTTGCGTTGCATAACTGGCGAGCAACGGACGCAAGTCTTCGATTCGGTTCAGGTCAGCGGGCAGTTTTTCAGGGTCGAAACCAATCCAGGAGAAGTCCGCAGGCCGGCCACCAGCGCTATCCAGGGCCACCAATCCTTCCCGCCCGCGCAGGCATGTCAGGGCGTCTGCGAATGCCGGTGCGGAGCTGAGCTCGCGCACGACCGGATCGAAAGTATGCATTTCCTGGTTCACGACAAGAGGATGACCGATGCGGGAGGCCTTGGCGAGGGTAGGATGGCGCCCGTGTTGCTTCTCGTCGATAATCGTGACTCGTTCACCTTCAACTTGGCCCAATACCTGGCGGAATTGGGCCAGGAGGTGCTTGTGCGCCGAGCTTCCGAGTTGGATTTGGCGGCGGTTTTACAGATGGAGCCTGAGTTCGTCGTTACGGGGCCTGGCCCCGGGCACCCAAATCAAGCGTGGCTCAGCCAGCAATTGGCCCTGGATTTACCAGCCCATGTCCCGCTCCTAGGCGTCTGTCTTGGTCATCAAGCTCTCGCCTTGGCCTATGGCGCGAAGATTCAGCGCAGTGAGCAGCCCAGCCACGGCCGGGTGGGCACGATCGAGCACGATGCGATCGGGTTGTTCCGAGGTCTGCCCGCCAAGCTCTCGATGGGGCGCTACCACTCCCTTGTGGTCGACCCGGATGGGTTACCCCAAGTACTGCAAGTGACCGCTCGCACACCGGATGGAGCGATTCAAGCCGTGCAACATCGCGAGCTACCGCGCTACGGAGTTCAATTCCACCCCGAGTCGATCCTGAGCGAGCATGGGCATGCGTTGCTACGCAACTTTTTGGACGTTCGAACCGCATGAAAGGTGAGGCGCTATACTGGCGCCATGAATCCCAACTCCCGTGTATGCCTCTCGGTTTTGTTCCTGCTTCTCGGGCCCACCGCGCTGGCGACCTCCGCTCCACAGAGCGCAGAGAAAGCGGAGTCAACGCCCCCCCAGGAAGCGCTCGACGCGATCGAGCGCTTCAAGATTCCGGAAGGCTTCAGCGCTAAACTCTGGGCCGCCGAACCCGCTTTGGCGAACCCCGTGGCCTTTTGCTTTGATTACCTAGGTCGCATGTATGTCGCCGAGACCTTCCGCCAGGAGACCGAAGGCGTGCCGGACAACCGCACCCACCGGTACTGGTTGGAGGACGACCTGCGATTGCAAACGGTCGAGGAGCGCGGGCAGATGTACCTCAAGTATCACCCCGAATACGCAACGGAATGGACCGATAAAGAGGATCGAATCACTTTGCTCCAGGATACAGACGGCGATGGTGTGGCGGACTCGAGCGGGGTCTTCGCGGGTGGCTTTTCCGACCTGTTGGACGGCACGGGCGCAGGTGTTTGGGCTTGGGGCGACGAGGTTTGGTACACGTGCATCCCTAATCTCTGGAAGTTGACCGATGCGGATCGGGACGGCGTTGCCGAGAAGCGCGAAGTGATGCATCACGGGTACGGTGTGCGCGTCGCTTTTAGGGGTCACGACATGCACGGCCTGGTGCTCGGACCCGATGGGCGCCTGTATTTCTCCATCGGCGACCGTGGCTACAACGTGATCAACCAAGAGGGAGAGCGATTGGTCGATCCGGGACGCGGAGCTGTTTTCCGTTGCGAGCTCGACGGCAGTGGTTTGGAAATCTTTGCGCGCGGATTTCGGAACCCGCAGGAATTGGCTTTCGACGACTACGGGAACCTTTACACGGGGGACAACAACTGTGATGCAGGCGATGCGGCGCGCATGGTGTATGTGATGGAAGGCAGTGATTGCGGCTGGAGCATGAACTTTCAATACCTGCCCGACCGCGGTCCGTGGATGTCGGAGAGCTGGTGGAAGCCGGCGTTTGATGGGCAACCCGCGTTTCTCAATCCGCCCTTGTTGAACATGGCGGCGGGGCCTTCGGGGTTCACCCACTACCCGGGTGTGGGCTTGCCCTCGGAAATGGACGACAGTTTCTTTTTGGCAGACTTCCGTGGCGGTGCATCCGGTAGCGGTATCTACCGCTTCCAAACAAAACCATCCGGTGCGGGATTCACCATCGAAAAACCCGAGCAGTTTTGGTGGGGCGTGCTGGCTACGGACGTGGACTTCGGACCTGATTGCTCCCTGTACTTGAGCGATTGGGTCAGCGGTTGGGTGGGGCCCGGCAAGGGACGCATTTACAAGCTGAGTCACGATGCGCTAACAGAAACCGAGTTGGTTCTTGAAACCAAGCGGGTTTTGGGAGAAGGCATGCAAGACCGTGAGCTTCCCGAACTGTTGCGCTGGATGCAGCATGCCGATTATCGCGTTCGTCAGCTTGCACAATTGGCTTGCGTGGCATTAGGCGAAGAATCGGTCCAGGGTTTGATCGAATTGGCCAGTGGGGATGGGGCTGTCAAACCGCGCCTGCACGCGGTTTGGGCTTTGACACGTTTAGGCAAAGGCGAAGCGCTTCGCGACCTGCTGGTCAGCTCCGAACCGGAGGTTCGCGGCCAAGCCGCCAAGGGGTTGGCGGAGTGCTCCTTGGATGTGGGCAGTGAACTGATTGCCTTGCTGAAGGACGAAAATTTACGCGTGCGCTATTT
>JBLFXY010000235.1:0-6151 GCA_047611645.1 Glaciecola sp. | reverse complement strand
CCGTCGCCACCTCGACCCCCGTCCCCACCATCGTCTCCGTGGAACACATCCGAATCTCCCTCACCGCCCTCGCCACCGCTCCCACCCAGTCCGCCGAGATCCCCACTATCTCCGCCCCGACCCCCCAAGCCTCCTGCACCTGTTCCATCCAAACCACCGGCAACGCCATCGCCGCCCTTACCTCCACTTCCGGTTCCAAAGCCAGCTCCTCCCTGGCCCCCATTGGGTGGCGTTCCGGATGGCGCCCCATGGGTTCCCGGTGCCGTGTCTCCGGGATAACCGTCGTAGCCATTGGGATGCACAAGTGTTCCCGATTCACCAAAGGGATACCCAGGGGGATAATCAGCAAACGACTGTGCGGATGCGACCCCGGCCCATAGCGGCAATGCGATGAGTCCTGCGATCAAATAATTGAGTTTCATTCCTTACTCCTTGTTAGATGTTTCGGAGGCCAAGTCCGACACCAATGTCCCCACACTCGGCGGATCGCTTCTCCGCGTATAAATATCAAGTCATCGGTCTTCCGGAATCGCCGCTTGCGATCCCCAGACCTGATGTTCCCCCAACACGCAAAGAAGACCCGCCGAATGGGCCTCCATAGTTTCAATCAACCTTTGAGAACCCAATGCCCCGAGGCGGGTACAAGGAATTCAAAAAAACACGGAGCTTCAGAGTTTCGAGTGCAGCGCTCCCTAGCAGCCCCGAATGCAATCGCGGCAGCCTACTTGCGCTTCGGATGTTTGGTTTGCGCAGGACGCATGACCCACCAATCTTCGGTGGGAACCAACGGCAAGGCGGGAAAGGACTCTTCAATGGCATCCTTCATGGCTTGACTGGCCTCCAAGCATTTTGGATCCGGCAGCACGGCGTCCTCCCAAGCTTTACGATCCGGCCATTGGGCATAAGCTACCCAGGTTCCATCATCGCAAAGGTGCAGCCGCGACCCCAACGAGCCTTGGCTTCGCAAAAACTCCAAAGTGATCGTGCGCCAGTCGTGCACAAATCGCTCTTCGCTACCCGGCTTGAGCCGCCAACGATAGATGACTGCAAATCCGACCAACTCGGAATGTTTGGGTTGCGAAGGCGGGGGTACGCTCATCCTTTTTTGAATCCGGCAAACAGACCTAGTGATCCCAAGCCTGCCGCGGGCAGGGACCCGGTAATAAACGACTTCATGCCGCTCGCTTGTTCAGCTATTTTCCCCGAAACCCGATCCCACTGATCGCTGATCTGCGTCCAGTCCACTTCTACCCAGCCCATTTTATTGAGCCCGAAAAGGGCCAAGGCCACGACGCCCACGAAGAGCGCGGTCACTTTGAAGAACATGCGCACGGCCATGCCCACACAGAATGCAATCAGGAATGAGAAGCCACCCTTGATAAAGAAGGGTGAGTAGCTCGAGAGGCCCTCTTCGCTGGCCTGAGAAGCTTGGGTGCCGTCACCTGCGCCTGGTGTTTGCCCACCCGAGACCAAGGAGTTCGTACTCAACATACCTTCCGTGCTCGTCGAGCTCATGGGTGCTTGCGTGCCTTCCGCTTTCACGGAAAAGCCCAGGATCAAAAATAGCACGGCCACTCCCACCAAGGCCTTCGCCCAGCGCGGTGTACGCTTTTGGGGGGCGGCTTGATCTTCGAGCTGAGCTTCGACTTCGTTTTCGGACATGGGGGCAGATTGAGAAAGGGGGCCGCTTGCGGGGCAGGACCCGGCAAGGGATACATGGTAGCTATCCTAATTAATGAGGCCTAATTAAAGAGGTTGGGCGACATAGAGAAAACTCTATATCGCCCATTCCGAACGTCGAATTGAAGCCCGCCCCGCCGTCTCCTGCCAAAGACTTTGGGGAACCGCCGATCAGGGTCCCACCTGCCCATGGGTGTCCTGATCGTGGTTTTTTCGCCGGCGTAAGCCCTTGAAAAAACTCATCCATGATCGGTGCGCCGAGGCGCCAAACTTCAGAGGTCGCTTGTAAAAAAGTGCCACCCCCGACGTTCAATGTTGTTTACGCCTCGTCGCCAAATTAGTAACCGGGATTCTGAAAAACTTAGTCGCGGGCCTCCTGATTTTACAAAAAGGTCCCTCAGTGGTGCTTCCTGCAAGCGCACAAGGCCTCATTTCGAATGCGTGCGCAATCGCACAGGCTCATTGTCCTGGAAGCCCACCTGAACGCTTTACAACCCAACCACGCTTCTCCAACTCGCCCACGATCGTTTCCTGATGCTCCCCTTGCACCTCGATGACCCCGTCGCGCAGCGTGCCTCCCGATCCACACCTTTGCTTGAGTTTTTTCGCGAAGGCTTTGAGCTCGGCCCCTTTGAGCGGAACGCCACTAATGGTTGTGACGCCTGCCCCCTTGCGGCCCTTCGTAGAACGGCCCACTCGCACCACACCATCCGAATTGGCGCTGAGCGGGAGGCAAGTGCATTTGGATTTCGGGGCAAAGCAAATGCCGCACAGCTCCCCGTGCTGGGTGGAATAGGAGAAGCCCCCATCGGACCCGGGGCGTGTGTTCTTTTTCTGTGCCATGGCTCAATTTGGGTTTTGCTAGGACGAAAACAAGTGGTCACTCTCAGCGGACCAGCTGGCGAAGCGGTAAAGCGGCAATAGCCGCTGCCACTCTTCCTTCAGAGTCGCAAGAATCTCCCCGGAGAGCACCGCATCGCGCGCAGCAAGGTCCGTAGGTATCGGCCAACGGCGTTCCACCACAAAGCCCAGTTCGCCGGGTTTGTAAAACTTCAAGACCTCTTCGAGCGCTTCGGGTGACAATTTCCCCAGGGGCCAACGCCCCTTCCAATCGTGCAGCAGCATCGTGAATCCATCGAGCTCGTTCAGCATCGCGAGCAGATCACGCAGCCCCCCGGCCTTCACACGATTGAGCATGTTTTGGCCGTCGTACCACGCATCGGGGTGGATTCGAAATGAAACTTCGAGGGTCTGATGCTCGATGGCCAAGCACAGGTAGGCGTTGCGATAGGCCGCATCGAGATCCTTTGCCAAGTCACGGCCCAAAATCTTGCGCAGGCCGGTCTTGCTGGCCTTGTTGCGCGCCATATAGGCCCACAAACGCTCGACCTTCTTGCCATTGAACGCGTGGGGATTGTGAATCGATGTGCGCACATCCAAGGCCGGCTCGGGCGTCGCTTTGGTCCACTCCTTGCTCCAGGCGAGCAGCTTGCGACGGGCCTTCAGACGGTATTCATTGGCCTCTGGATTCCGACTATAGGACGGGCCCAGGGCATCAAAGTCCCAGGGTTCAAAGGCCAAATCGCCCTTCAGGGGCTTCGGTTCTGGTTCGGGTCGAGACATGGAGAGATTTTGAGTCGCCTTGGACATTGTCCGCCCCCATACTGTTTCGTTACACAGCCTGGAGACTTCCCAGGGATCATGCGCCACCGACGGCTCGGCCGACAGTAGTAAGGCGTAGAAAGCCGCGCGCGAGCGGGTCCCAACGTTTATCCTCTCGCTCCGTTCCACCATGAAACTGGCCCACTTCGAATTCGACCCGAAACGCGACCTCCTGGGAGAGGGCCCGCTCAGTGAGGTCTATCGCGCACGCGATACGAGGTTGGACCGCGAGGTGGCCCTGAAGATCCTGCGGCCCCAGGTCGAGATCGACCCGCAGGCCGACCAACGCTTCTACAACGAAGCCCGCCACACGGTCGCTGCTGGGCATCCCGGCATCACAACCATTTACGAGTACGCCAAGCTGCCCGATGGGCCTTCGTACATCGCCATGGAGTTCCTCCAGGGGCGCACGCTGGAGAAGATCATCTCCGAGCGCACCATGAACTTCGGGGAGTGCCTGCGCATCGCCCTAGCCCTGACCGACGCCCTATCCGCGGTCCACAACCTGGGCATGATTCACCGGGACCTGAAGCCGGCCAACGTGATGCAGCTCAATGACGGCGGCTTAAAATTGCTCGACTTCGGCATCGCCCGGGCCAGCGACGAGGTCAGCATCACCCAGCACGGCATGCTGGTAGGCACGGTCCTGTACATGTCTCCCGAACAGGTGCGCGGTGAACCCCTGGACGCGCGCTCGGACATTTTCTCCTTGGGCGCCATGCTTTACCAAATCACCACCGGCGCTCTGCCCTACCCCGGCCAGAGTTTCCCGGAGGTCTGCATGGCGATCCTCGATGGGGAACCGCGGCTCAAGCCCAGTCAGGTGCGGCAAGGTTTCCCTCCCGCCCTGGAGCAATTCCTCATGCGCTGCCTGGAGCGCGATCCCGCTGAACGTTTTGCGGATGGAGCCAAGGCCCACGACGCGCTGCTGATTATTCAGCACCAACTCACCGCCCAGGTCCCGATCACCCTACGTGGGCGCCTTTTGCTCCCGCCCGTGCAGTGCGCCAAGGACGATCCCTGTCACGCCATGGCGGGCGCTTTGCGTAAGGACTTGGCTGCGGACTTGGACCGTAACAAAGGCTTGAAGGTCAAACTCGTGGATACGGTCGAAGCGGAGCCAGACGACTTTGTGTTGCAAACCGTACTGCGTGTGACCGGTTCGAATGGACGCTTGGAGCTTTCGCTCAGCCGCGCCGACGCTCAAGCCCAAGCCGCCAACCCTAAAACCAAAGTCGTCGAAGCCCAGGACACGGACGAGTGGGCCCTGCAGGAATCCCTGGTGCGCGGGGCCGCACGATTCGTGCGTAGCAGCATGACGCGCGGCTTCGATGCCCAGGATTCGCCGCAGGTCAAGCAAGCCCTTGCCATCACTCGGCGTGCCCGACTGACGATCCATAAGGGCACTTCCAAGCACCTTCTATTCGGCGTTTCCATGCTGCGCAAAGCGCTCGAGTTGGACCGCTTCTGCGCCACGGCCCACGCTGTATTGGCCGAAGCCAAGGTGCGCAAGTACCTGTATTGGGAGGGCGACCCGTCCTTTTTGGAAGAAGCTCGCGAGCATGCCGCCCGGGCCCTCACGCTCGACCCCCAATGCCCCGAAGCCCACACCGCCTTGGGCTTCGCCTACCACCTATCCAACCACGGCGAAGAAGCCCGGCGCGAATACCGCCTGGCCATTCGCCTGAGCAGCGGCGAATGGTTTGCCCAACGCCTACTCGGCACCATGCTGACGCGCGAAGGCAACCTGCAACACGCAGAAGAAGCCTTGCGCCAAGCCATCCGCTTGCGCCCGCAATACATCGCTTGCTACGACCACATGTATCGTGGGCTGCGCCACCAAGGCCGCCACGAGGAAGCACAGGTCATCGCCGAGCAAGGGATTCAAGCCGCGCTCATTCACTTGGCCAATGTACCCGACGACCTGGAATCCTTGCTGCACATGGGTTTCTTGCAAGCTCGACTCGGACAAACAGAAGCGGCCACGGCCTCGGCGGACAAAGCCCTCGAGCTCGCCCCAAAGGACGGCTACACGCACTTCAACGTGGCCACGATCCGAGCTCTGATCGGCGAAACCGGAAGCGCCATCGACGCCTTGAGAACGGCGCAGGATCGCGGCTACTACATCAAGAGCGAGATCTTGGGCAACACGGACCTGGACGCCCTACGTGGAATCAAAGCCTTCGATTCCCTCGCGTCTTAACGCCCATGGAAGAAACCCTCGTCTGCATCGACACCGAGACCGCTACCCAACAAGGCGCGCCGCACCTGCTCGAACTCGGAGCCGTGCGCATCGTCGACGGTGAAATCGAAGACACCTTCGAATCCTTGGTCTGCCCCGTCGTCTCCATCGAAGCCGGCACCACCGCCATCCACGGCATCACCGACCGCGACGTGGCGGGCGCCCCCTTCGCCAAGCAAGTCCTAGAAGAATTCCGCGAGTGGGTCGGCGACGACCCCATGGCCGCCCACAACGCGCCCTTCGACGCGCGCGTCCTCGGCTTCGAATACAAGCGCGCCGGCCTAGAGCCCGCACCCGGTCCCTTCCTAGACTCACTGCCTCTCTCCCGCCGCTGGATCCCCGAATCCTCCGACCACAAGCTGCTGACCCTCTGTCAAATGCTAGACCTGGACGAAGGCCAACACCACCGCGCCCTCTCCGACGCCGTCTGGTGCTGGAAGGTCGTCGAAGAGTGCCTGCACCGCGCCAAAGAGTCCGGCGCCGACCCGCTCTCCGAAGCCATCTACGCCATCAAGCGCCCGCTCACCATCGCCTCCCGCGGCCCTGAACGCGCCAAGATGTCCCCGC
>JBLFXY010000234.1:0-6164 GCA_047611645.1 Glaciecola sp. | reverse complement strand
CGCCCCTCCATTCCGGCACTGCGTTGGATCTCCCCCCGATAGCGTTCAACTATAGGGGGTGCAATCCGCCTTGTTCCGAAATGGATGGACGATTCCTGGCAAAACCCTCTATGCCCGACACACTCCTAGCCAACAAAAACGCGGAGCCCCTGCCTGGGCAAAAGCTCCGCGTTGTATCGTTCGCTTTTTTTTGGTTTAGAACCTGAATGGCAGGCGCAAAAAATCTAATGCGGACCGGGGAGCCAGAGGGTCTAGCGCTCCACCGCTGGCATTGAGCTTGATCCGCAGGCTAAGCCGGAAGAGGTCCTCGTTCTGAGCGTTCAGAAGGCCTTGAACATGTCCATATTCGCATGAGGACATCTCCCGAGCACGCTATGCTGGTCATGGGTATTTCCGCGCGGACACCTTGGATCAAAAAAGACCCCCGGGACATTTGCATGCCCGGGGGTCCCTCTCCTTCTACTTCTTCCTTTTGCCTCTTTGCGCTCAGCTGGTTAGCTGAACTGCGCGTCGACTTTGGTGCCGGCGATGTGGTTGATCCAGTTGGAGATCAACTTCACTCCGACGCTGGCGACGATTTCGTACAGCACTTCGCGGTCGAGGCCTTGGGCCTCTAGACGAGCGATGTCTTGGCCATCCAGGTGGCCCTGCTTTTCCATGATGAGGCGCGTCGCTTCCACATACAGTCCGCCCGCGTCATCGGCGATGGATTCTCCGGCGGCAACCGCTGCGAGGTTGGCTTTGTCAGAACCTTGCATGCTGCCCATCGTTTTGTGGGCTGCGACGCAGTACTTGCAGTCATTGCGCTCGGAGGTCGCCAGCTGGACATAGTTCCGTTGCTCGGCGGTGAGACGATTGCCCGGATTGCCGAGCGCGGCTTGGCCCTTGAGGTAGACCTCAAGCGCGGCCGGGCTGGTGCCCATTTGCTTGAGAACATTGGGGAGGAAGCCGAACTTTGCTTCGGCTGCGGAGAACAATTCTTGCCTACGGTTATCTTGGATCGTGGTGGTCATAGTCTTGTGGGGTGGGTTGTGGCTCGAGGCCGGGTTATTGGGTTTTGGGAGGACCCCGAACGAGGTCCTACCTGTACGTGGGTTAGGCATCCGCGGGACACGCGGCTGCTTTTTTGTAAGCGGGGAAGTCGGTGTATGCGGTTCCGAGCTCGTCGCCACCGAACCATTGCTCCGGATTGGATTCGGCCAGGGGCCAGCCGTTTTGCAAACGCTCCACCAGGTCCGGGTTCGCGATGAACGGTCGTCCGAATGCGATGGTGTCGGCGCTGCCTTCTGCAATCGCGGCTTGCGCGGTTTCCAAGTCGTAGCCGCAATTACCCATGAGGGTTCCGCTGTATACGGCTCGGATCTCCTTCAGGGTGACCGCTTCTCCAAGCTCATGGAATCCGAATCCGAGACCGTCTACGACGTGCAAGTAACCCAGATCCATGGAGTTCATTTCGGAGGCCGCATACAGCACGGTCTCGCGGAAGTCCTTGGAGCCCATGTCGTTGTATACCCCGTTGGGGGAGAGGCGTACCCCGATTCGATTCGAGGGAAAAACCTCGGAGATGCCTGCGATAATCTCGCGCAGCAAGCGCAAGCGGTTCGGCAAACTGCCGCCATACTCGTCGGTGCGCTTGTTGGTTTTGGTCTGCAGGAATTGATCGAGCAAGTAGCCATTGGCGGAGTGAATCTCCACTCCATCAAAGCCCGCTTTGAGCGCGAGCTTTGCAGCGGAAACGTAGTCTTGCACGATGCCGGGCATTTCGTGGGTCTCCAGTGCACGCGGGACCTCGTGATCCTGCTTGCCGGACGGGGTGTGCACGCCCTCACCTTTGATAGCGATGGCGGAGGGCGCCACCGGGAGATCCCCGCCTACGAAGCTCGAGTGAGACGCACGCCCGCCGAACCAGAGTTGCAGGAAGATCCGGCTGTCGCGATCGTGTGCGGCTTTGACCGCCGGCTTCCAACCGTTGGCTTGCTCTGTGGTGTATATCCCCGGGGCGTGGGTCCAGGCATTGCCGCTCTCGGATACGGCGGTGGCTTCCGTGATCACCAGGCCCGCGCCCGCCCGCTGTCCGTAGTATTCTGCCATCACGGCGTTGGGGATGCGATCCGGCCCGGACCGGCCGCGGGTCAAGGGGGCCAGGACGACGCGGTTCTTAAGCGTCAGATCGCCCATTTGCACGGGGCTGAAGAGGTCGGTTGAGGTTGGGGAATTCATTGGAATGATCGTTCTGGAATTTGAGGGTTTGTGTTCTTGGGGAGTCCCTGGGACACTGGGCAGCTCATTTGAGGGGCTTGATTAGTAGACTGTACGGTCTAATTCAAAGGCGTGGGACGGAAAAATTCGCTGCGGAAGCCGTCTGATACACCTAATGCCAGCAGAGTCATGGGTTTACGACCGTGGCATTTACAGAACGAATGATCTAGAATTCATCCAGCCATGGCCCGACCCAAAACATTCGACGAGCAGCAAGTCCTGAGCAAGGCGATCGACGTCTTTCGCAGGAAAGGCTTTGACGGCACTTCCATACCCGAGCTGATTTCCGAGCTCGGCATTTGTCGCCAGAGCCTCTACAACTCGTTCGGGGACAAGCGTGGCTTGTTCCTAAAAGCCCTTGAGCACTACGGCAGTCTCGAGGTGCAGTCCAAGCTGGATCTGCTCTGCGCCCCCGGCTCGCCGATCGAGAACCTGCGCACCGTGCTGCGCGGTTGGGCCGCGATGGCTTCCCAATGCCCGGGCGAAGGCTGCTTCACGATCACCGCCATCGTCGTCAATCGTGAAGACAGCAAGGCCTTGGCCATCGTCGAAGAACAGGTCGACCACTTAGAAAAGGGCTTCCAGAAAAACCTGGAACGCGCTTGGCAAGCGGGTGAATTGAAGTCCGACGCGAGCCCTGCACGTATTGCGCACTCCTTGACGACGACTTGTTATGGCATCGGTTTATTGTCAAGGCTTTCGGGAAGTAGCATTCGGATTGGCGACAGTGTGGCGGAGATGCTCGACCTCATTGAGCGCAGCGCGGCCAGCGATTAATGCATTGGCACATCTGTGCAAAAACGCAGGGTTAAATATGAGCGGTCCCGCACCATTAGGATCTGAATCTGCTTTTTATAGGCTGTTAGGCATGTGGCACAGGGATTGCTTAGCGGACTTGCGGATAGCACGCGCTTCCGTTTGAACCTTTCATCTACTTTGGAGTATCCTATGCTTGTCTCACGCTTAACTCTTTGCACCCTATTCGCAGCCCTAGGCTCAACGGCCCTCGCCCAGGATGTTCACATCCTAAATGGGCAAGTTGTTGAGTTCGACACCGAGCGTGGTTCGGTCCTCGTCGACAGTCTCTTGATCGATGCCGGGGGGACCTTGCGAGTCAAAGGCGCCGACCGTTTCCGATTGGTCGCGAGGCGTGGGGTTATCATTAACGGAATACTGGACGTTTCCGGTTTCGACGCCTTGAGTGTGGGCACGCTCAACACGACCCACATTGCAGAACCCGGTGCCGAGGGCGGACCGCTCGGTGGTCCCGGTGGCAGGGCCAGCTTCCGCAGTTCGACTTCAAGCGAGGGCGGCATGCCCGGATCCGGATTGGGTGCCCTTTTCTTTCGCCTCGGGGGAGGTGGGGGAGAAAGCGGGTACCAATTCATTACCGGGCAATCGGATGAACGTCGCGGAGCGGGTGGTGGCGGCGGTGTCTTCGCAGCGGACCAACCTGTTAACTTGATGGACCTCGGGGCTCCCGAGAATAAGGGGCTGGTGGCCCGGTCAGGAATGGATGGATCTTCCATGGCCTTGGGCGCTCGAACCGGGTTGCTCGTTCCGCGCGGCGGAGTGCTGGGCGATGCGGTCTTCACTGATATGCAAGCGGACAATGACTTCTACGGTCGCAAGGTCGTAGGGGGATCCATCTTGGTCGGAGAACTCGACTTCCCCTTTGCGGGCAGTGGTGGCGGTGGAGGCGGGGACGCAGTTGCCAGCGCATCGTTCCCCTCCTTACCGTTCTACTCGGGCGGCGATGAAAAAGGCGCTGGTGGCGGAGGCGGTGGAGGCCTTGGCATTCTGATCGCCCCTTACATCGGAATCGGGCCCGCCGGCCAGATTCGTGCGGATGGCGGTGATGGCGGTGCTGGCGAAAACACGTACTTCTTCAACCGTGTTGGCGGCGGTTCCGGCGCAGGCTCCGGCGGTTCGTTGATCCTGCAAGCCCGGGAGATGGACTTGAGGTTCGCATCGGCACAAGCGCTGAGCGCCTTGGGCGGTGAGGGCGGCGCAGGTCGTAACGACGTGCATGGAGCGGTCGGCGCAGGCGGCAATGGCGGACCTGGCGTGATTCAAATCCACGTGCTGAACGCGGCCACGGACTTGCACTTGCCCCCCGGCGTAGGTCTGGACACTTTGTCCGCCCCGCGTGCCCACATTTTGCTCCCTGAACCGGGCCTGTAGTCCTACCGCTTCAGGATAAGACGGCTCCCGCTTCAACCCAGTGCGCTACCCGGTCGGTACGGCGCGCCAGGTTGGAACCGGGAGCCGTCGTTTGCGTTTCCGGTGATATGCATCTAGAAGCATTCAGGGGCGTGAGAATCGAGACCCGGAACGTTACCCTCATCCCATGGCCTTCGAATGCAAAGCGGTGAGACCCTCCGATCGGGCGCGGTTCGTATTGGACGACAACGGTAGCGCGCTCCCCGTGCCCTCCGATTGGATCTTGGTACCGCCAGGGGATCCTGGCCTGACGCGCCGTATCAAAGCCGGAGGACCGAGTTGGGTGATGCAAGAGAAGAAGGGCCGTCGCACGTTTTCCAAGGGCGTCTGGGCCGAGGGAGCTCGCGTGGTGACGATTCAGGAGCAGCTCGCCGAAGAGCGCGAGGATCCGGCCTACGCCAAAAGGCGGGCCAGCGACAAAGCGCGCCGCGACAAGGAACAAGTGCGCTATGCGGCGGAGTTTGAATCCGAAGTGCGCGGCTTTCTGGCCTTCAACCTCAGATTCGATCCCCTGGAGCAGCGCTTGGCCGAGGCCGTGGCGAAGCACGCGACCCCCGTGGGCAGCGGCACCGTGGCGCGCACGAAGCGCATCTCCGTGGCGGAACGGGCCGAAGCTGCGGTCATCGCTTGGATGCGCCATGCCACCACGGGCTACGACAGTCTGGTGATCGCGCGCGTCAAGGGACGCCGCCGCGAGGTGCGACGCGCCTTAGCCGAACGCTCCCGTGAGCTTTTGGACAGTTATCGGCGTGGTGAGGAACCGAGTGCCGCATGCCCTTTGACTCGCGCTTTGTCTAAATGAAAACAGCGCTTCAATGGGCGGGTATCTCACTCATCGCCCAGCCATGCGGTCGCTTCGTCCGACCCCAAACGGCGCGAGTAGTATGCATAGACGGGAAGCCCGGAGATCACCATTAGGAATCCCGACACGGCGCGGCCCGGCGTAGCGAGGAAAGTGTTGATCAGCAGGAAAATTGCAACCACCAAGAAGATCGCCGGGACCACGGGATAGCCCCACACGCGATAGGGGCGCTCGGCGTCGGGTAGCTTTTTGCGCAAAACGAAAAGTGCCGCGCCGGTCATGCCGTAGAAAATCCAAAGCACAAAGATGAAGATGTCTGTGAGGATGTCGAAGGTTCCCGAGAGCGCCAGAAGGATGGCCCAGGCACCCGTGGCCAGAACTGCAATGGCAGGTACGCTGCGTGTTGAGATGCTGCCGAGGCTGGCGGGCATGAGTCCTTTGCGCGCCAGCGCAAAGGGAATTCGCCCGCCGACCAAGATGGCCGTATGCAACGTTCCATAGGTCGAGATCACGAGGCCTGCCGACATCAAACCAGCTGCAGTGCTGCCGCCGAAGCGCTGGATCGCGGCATTGGCCACCGACTTGCCAGGAGGAAGGTTGCTGATCTCCAAGGGGGTGAGCACATAAAAGTACGCCGCGTTGATCAGGACATAGAGCGCGATCACCAGCACAGTTCCCCATATCATGGTTCTAGGCAACGTGCGCGCGGGGTCTTTCACCTCCCCTCCGAGTGAAGTGATGATCGCCCAGCCGTTGTACCCCCAAAGTGCCCCGATCATGGCCGCGCCGAAACCCCGAATTCCTAAGCGAGCACTATTGGGTACATCTTCCGCACCGCTCCCGAAGGCATCGAGCGAGAAGTGCTGCCACGATCCATCCG
>JBLFXY010000233.1:0-6198 GCA_047611645.1 Glaciecola sp. | reverse complement strand
CGTGAAGCCAGTTGATGTTCAACTCGCGACCTTGCGAGTGGATGCCGCGAAGAACTCTTGCTGGTTCCCGGTGGTGGCGGAATCACCGCAATCGGTGATACTAAAATTTGCGGGGAGCCATGGCGACCTGCTGATGCAATACGGAAGCCTCAAGCCCCAAGAGCTCCACGAGATCTCCGTTCTGCTAGAGCCCGACGGGATCGCTCGCTGGGACCTTGCCGTGCACCTGGCAGGCCCCGATGGCGGGAACGTTTCCCGCAAACAAGAGCAGGGTATGGCCGTGAGGGTCGCTGCGTATCACAAGGATTCAAAAGCGCGCTGGTTGCCCTTGCGTTCCGCAAAACTGCGGCCAAAAGGGGACCACTGGTCCATAGAAGGCCTAAAACGAGGTTCCTATCGATTTCAATTTGAGGCCCGTTCACACAGGAACCCGGATCTCTACCTACCTGTGCTCGAAGCCTCGGTGGAAATCGAGGAGGAAGTTCCTTCGCCAATCCGGTTGGAGTTCCAGCAGGGCGGAAAAGTCAGGGTGCGGTTGACCGACCCAGGAGGTCGCCCCGCACAAAACTTGAGGGCCGAAGTTCTGCGTCCCAACCGGCAGTTCCCAATCGAAAAGTTTTGGACCCCACAGCACGCTGCGGATCCCGGCCGTGGAAACTGGTTTCAAGCCTCGGGTAATGAAACCGGCATCGTAAACGGCATTCCGAGTCTGCCGCCTGGTCGGTATCTGGTTCGAGCGCAGACCAATCAGGGAGAGTCGGTTGCTCTCGAACAAGAAATCGAGGTGCGTGCAGGCGAGGTCACAAGTTTGATTCTGATATGCGGCGTGGATTGAAATGGAGTTGGTTGCAGGGGATGTCATTGTGCTGCAAGGGAGAGTTGTCATGGACTTGTCGAGGTCGGTATCGAATACGACCCGGGCGGAGTCCTGCTCGAATGCGAAATGCACAAGCTGGCGTGGCTATCGATCGCAGAGCCATTCGGTTTGGATCCATTCAACTCCCAGCATTCCCAATCCCTTGAAATCCAATCGCTATGAAGACGCCCGCAGCTCGGACCGGGTCAAAGCTGCGGGCGTCTATTGGGAACCGGGCGGCATCCGTATCAGTTGTCGCCGGCGGCGACCTTGACTAGGCGCGAGTAGAAATCAGCGCCTTCGCCTGCGGTGCGCTTGCCCATGCGCGCGGAGTTCGGGTGATTCCAAGCGTCCAAGTTGCGCTCGGGGTGGGGCATGAGGCCCAGGGCGCGGCCGGTGGGGTCCGTGACGCCGGCGATATGGGCGGTGGAACCGTTGGGGTTTTGCGGGTAGAGCACGTCGCCCTCTCCGGAAGGCGTGGTGTAGGCCAGGGCCAATTGGCCGGAGGCTTTGAGGGCATCGAGCGCTTCGTCGTCGCGCACCACGAAGCGGCCTTCGGCGTGGGCTACGGGAACGGGGAAGCGTTCGCCGGGCTCGAGCCAGGGGCATTTGGTGTCGAGGGTTTCGAGGTGTACCCAGCGGCATTCGTAGTGACCCGACTCGTTGGCATAGAGCGCCATCTTGCGGGTGGAAGCCGTTGCGTCGGGCTCGAAGATGCCGGTTTCCATGAGCACTTGGAAACCATTGCAGACCCCCAAAATGAGGCCGCCGCGTTCGAGGTGCTTATTCAGCGAATCGCGCAGGAAGTGGCGCAGCTCGGCGCCCCAGGCGCGGCCGGCGCCCAGGTCATCGCCGTAGGAAAAGCCCCCGGCGAAAACCAAAATGGAATAGGGGTCGAGTTTCGCCACGTCGTGCAGGACGTGGTTCGTGTGCAGTACGTCGGTATCAGCACCGCCGCGGATCAAGGCGCGCTGGGTTTCCTCCTGGCAGTTGGTACCGGTGGAACGAAGCACTAGGGCTCTAGGAAGAGACATGGTGTAGTGGGGTGATAAGGGTGGAGCGGATTCGGGAGGCCAGGAGGGAATTAGGGGCGCGTGTTGAAGGCTTCTCGGACTTCATCCAAGGTCGCTTTCAGGTGCGGGCGCCCCAGGGAATCCTTGATGGAGATTCCCTTGGCTCCGGGAACGAAACGCCCGATGGGCGTGGCGGCCACGCCGCTCATCTTGCTTTGCAGGTGGAACTTCTTGCCGGGTTCCACTTCGACCAGGAAGCGCGAAGGGCTCTCGGAAAACAGCAACGTGGTGTTGTCGTTGTAGCCATCGGGGAATTCGTCGTGGTCGATGACCGAGAGGTCGATCTCGGCGCCTAGATCGCCCGCCATGCACATTTCTGCCAAGGCCACGGCCAGGCCGCCTTCGGACAGATCGTGGCAAGCCGCGATCTGTTTGTACTTCATGGCGCCGTGCATCTTTTCGAAGGTTGCTTTGGCGTAGCGCAGGTCCGGGCGCGGCACGTTGCCGCCCCAAAGGCCGAGCAGGTCGTGCAACTCGGAACCACCCAATTCGGGGCGTGTAAGGCCGACAAGCAGAATGAGGTTGTTCGCTTTTTTGGCGCCCATCGTGACCACGTTCTTCACGCTGGGCACGACCGAGATCGAAGAGAGGTACAAGGTCGGCGGAATCGACAAGGTCTTGTCGCCCACGCGGTACTCATTATTCAACGAGTCCTTGCCGCTGATAAAGGGCGTACCAAATGCTTTGGCCGCCGTGTAGCAGCCTTTGGCTGCCAGTACCAACGCGCCCAATTGCTCGGGTTTGTCGCAGTTGCCCCACGAGAAATTGTCGAGCAGCGCGGTCTTGGCCGGATCGCCATAGGTGGCGACCACGTTGCGCATGGCTTCGTCGATGACCGTTTCGGCCATGGCCTGCGGGTCCAATTTGCCGTAGCGCGCGTTGGCCGCGCAGCCCAAGGCGAGCGCCTTTTTGGAATCGGGGCAAGGCTGGATAACCGTGCCGTCGGAGGGCGAGTCGTGATGGACACCCGACAAGGGGCCGATCACCGAGTGGCCCTGTACCTCATGGTCGTACTGGCGCACGATCCATTCCTTGCTGGCGATGTTGGGCTGGGCCAGGAGGCCGAGCAGGGTGGCTTTGGGATCCTCCAACTTGGGGGCGCCCGGGTCTTCAAGTTCCGGCTTGGTCCAGCTGGCCTTGCGCAGGGGCTTGGGCGTTCCGTTGTGCAGGAAGTCCAGGTCCATGTCCGCCACGACCTCGTTCTGGTATTGCAGCACCAGGCGACCCGTAGCGTTGAACTCGCCCAGGGGCGTGGCTTCCACGTCTTCTGCGGCGAAGACCGCGATGCATGCTTCGAGTTTCTCGGGCGGGACTCCAAGGACCATGCGTTCCTGGGCTTCGGAGATCCAAATTTCGTCCGGGGTCAGGCCCGGGTACTTGAGCGGAACGCGTTCCAGGTGCACGGTGGCGCCGGTTTTTTCGGCCATTTCACCGATCGCGGAGGACAAGCCGCCCGCGCCGCAATCCGTAAGACCCCGGAACAAGCCCAAGTCGCGTGCGGTCAGCAAACCTTCGGCTACTTTTTTCTCGGTTATAGGGTCGCCGATCTGCACGGCCGCGGCCGAGGTCATCTCGCTTTCCTCATCCAACTCGATGCTAGAGAAGGTGGCGCCGTGGATGCCATCGCGTCCCGTGCGGCCACCGACCACCAGGATCACATCGCCAGGCTCCACGGACTTGTGGGCGAACTTGCGCGGGATCAAACCCACGGTACCGGCGTAAACCAAGGGATTGGCCACGTAGCCTTTGTCGAACCAAACGCCGCCAGAGATCGTGGGGATGCCCATGCGGTTGCCATAATCGCGCACGCCGGCGATGACGCCATTGAGAATGCGGCGCGGGGGCAGGCTTCCGCGGGGAACTTGATCCGCCGGTAGGTCCTGGGGACCCACGAAGAACGCATCGGTGTTGGCGATCGGGCGCGCGCCCATGCCCACACCCAGGATATCGCGGATCACGCCGCCGATGCCCGTTCCGGCTCCGCCGTAGGGGTCGATGGCCGAAGGGTGGTTGTGGGTTTCAACCTTGAAGGCCACGTCCATTTCCAAATCGGCGTCGAACTCGATGATGCCGGCATTGTCGTGAAACACGCTGATGCAGAAGGGGTGATCGATTTCAACAGTCGCCGCCACGATGGTCGACTTGAGCAGGTTTTCGATGTGCTCGCCTTCGAAGTCGATGTTGCCGCGGAAAGTTTTGTGCTGGCAGTGCTCACTCCAGGTTTGCGCGAGGGTTTCGAGCTCGCAAGCGCTGGGCTCGCGACCGATTTCCTTGTAGTGGTTTTGAATGCAGTGCATCTCCTCCAGGTTCAGGTAGAGCTGTCCTCCGGTGGAGACTTCCATCAGCCCGGCGTCGTCCAGGCCGATTATCTCGACCTCAACACGACCGACGGGGGGGCGCGGAGTCGGAAGTCCGTATGCCAAAGTTTCGTCGCCGACGCTCAAGGTCTCGATGACCTCGTTGGCGAAGAGCTCGTTGCCAATCTCGCTCAGGCTGTCCTTGGAAAGGTCTCCGGCGATCTGCCAGACCTGGAAAGTTTGCACGAGCGGATGCACCTCGACCGGGATCAACTCGAGCTGGGTCAAGGAGCGGATCAGCGTTTGCGCCACCGGATCCGTCACGCCAGGTTTGCGCGCGACCAGCATGCGCTGGCCCTCAGGGGGGCTGGGCGGCACGTCTCCCGGAGCGAAGGTCTGGGCTTCATCCACCACGGGATCCGCCAGGAGCTCGCCCACGATGTTCTGTACCTGGTCGGCTTTCAGATCGCCGGGTAGCAAAAATCCCCGTCCGTAGCGCACGCCGGTGGTGCCGGCGAGTTTGGGGCTTTGCTGGGCCAGGGCTTCGATCGCTGCCAGGGCATGGGTGCCCTCGGGGTCGTCAAAGCGGGTTTTACGAAAGATTTCGATCCGCCAGGGGGCGGGGGCGCCAGGGGTCGGGGCCATGGAGTTTTTCCCAAGTCGGGGGGCTGTGGGGGAGTTTGGGGCGGTGTTTCACCCTTGCGAAACCACCGAATCCCAGGCTGGGATTGTAGGGATCTGCCCCCCTCCGAAGCACCCCCCGAGAGCCCCAATTCGCGGAGATCGTTACGGAGATTGCATCCGGGGGCTGGTATCCGGACCACTTGGGAAACAATAATGGGGTCGTCTCGTATCTTTGCCCCTTGCCCAGAGGGAGTCCAAGGGGGACCATGGGTCGGACCTCCAAGTCCACCAACCGAGGATTATCTGCTTGAGCAATAAATCAAAAGACAAGGGCCGCAAGGCTGAGAGCTCCCCCGCTATGGCCTTCGAGCGCCCCGTTCAGGAGCTGGAGCAGCGCCTGGCCGAGCTGGAGGAGCTGTCCGGCACCACCCAGCTCGACATCTCCGCGGAGATGGAAGCCCTGCGTGCCAAACTGGAGGTGGCCATCACGGAGGCCTACTCCGACCTATCCGCGTGGGATCAAGTGCGCGTGGCACGGCATCCCGACCGCCCGGTGATCTCCGACATCATCCAATTCCTGTTCGACGAGTTCATGGAGCTGCGTGGGGACAAGGTCTACGGGGACGATCCCGCCATCGTCACCGGCTTCGCTACCCTACAAGGCCGCCGCGTCATGCTCGTCGGTCACCGTAAGGGCAAGACCACCAAGGAGCGCGTCGAATGCAACTTCGGATGCGCCCACCCCGAGGGCTATCGCAAAGCGCTGCGCAAGATGAAGCTGGCCGAAAAATTAGGCCTGCCGATCATCAGTCTGATCAACACCCCGGGCGCTTACCCCGGAATCGGCGCCGAGGAGCGCGGTCAAGCCGCCGCCATCGCCGAGAACATCCTTGAGATGTTCAGCCTCAAGGTTCCCATCGTCACCTGCGTCATCGGCGAAGGCGGCTCCGGCGGAGCCCTCGGCATCGGCATCGCCGACCGCGTCATGATGATGCAATACGCCTACTATTCGGTCATCAGTCCCGAAGGCTGCGCGGCCATCCTGTGGAAGGACGCCGACCGCACCCCCGATGCGGCCGAAGCCCTTGGCCTCACCGCCTCGACCCTGACCGAACTCAAAATCATCGACCAAGTCGTACCCGAGCCCCCCGGCGGCGGTCACCGCAACCCGCAAGTCTCCATGAAGAACCTAGGTTCAGCCCTGGTCGACGCATTGGACGACTTGGCCGCCATCCCGATCGATGAACTCGTCGCCACCCGCCGCGAAAAGTTCCGCCGCATGGGCGCGATCGAAGGTCGCTTCCCGGTCGTGGTCTGAACGGCAGAGTAAGGGACTGGTCACGTCCCC
>JBLFXY010000232.1:0-6243 GCA_047611645.1 Glaciecola sp. | reverse complement strand
CCGGGACATCAGGATCTGCTGACGTATCGGTTTGATTCCGAAGCACCGACGGTGCAAATGTGGACCGCCGGCGGGGCAACGCATGCGCTCATTAGGGCGGGGAGCGAGCCGCCGCGTCTTTGGCAGGATATGGGTTGTACCGTTTGGCAAGGGGGCACTGGATTGGCTCTGGTTCTCGCACTGGCCTGTTGGCGGGGCACCAAAAGCCCAGAAGGGACGGCGCGCGGGCCGTCTTGGGCATGGCTGAGCCTATTGGCGTCGACGCTTTGCACCTCCATGCTGCTGTCATTTGTGGGCCGCCCAGATCCTGGGGCCGCTTGGTTCCTGCCCGTGGCTCTGATTTATGTCTTGGTGGACTCGCGACTGGGTGGAGGATTGCTGCGATCCCGGTTTGCCCTAGCGCTTTGGGGGGCCTGCTTCGCCGCAGGGGCTTGGACCCTGCCCCGGGGCATTCCCAATCTCGGGCCCATGGAGGGGGGGCTGATCTTGGCCTTCGCCTGCTCGCTTTGCTTCGTGCTCGCGATTCCTGTGCGGTCCATGGGGCAGAGCTGGCCCGTGACCCGTTTACCCCGGCTTGCTCTGATTGCGGCCATCGCGGTTTGCCTGTACCGGGTCAAAAGTACTTTCACTTAGTATTCGTCCCTGGCCCCCCCCTTGGGTCTGGGTAGGATGAAGGCGCTGCGGGCAAGTCGCCGCAGAAAACCATGGAGAACGATCCCCTCAAAACACCGACGCCAGGCGTGGTCTCCGCCAAACCCTGGGGAGGGCGGGAGCGCTGGGCGCTGCTCGGTCTCTTGCTCCTGGCCTTTGGATTTCGTCTGTGGAATGTCCAAGCCATGCGCGCGAACCCGCGTTTCGACGCGCCGGTGATGGACGGCCTTTACCATTTGGATTGGGCGCGCGCGATTTTGGCCGGCGAGATGTTTCAGGAGGGTGCCTTTTTCCGTGCGCCCCTGTACCCGTGGTTCATGGCGGCAGTCTTAAAAATCAGTGGGGAAAGCCTCTTTGCCCTGCGCATCTTTCAGGCCTTGTTGGGGACCTGCACCGTGGCTCTTACCCTACTGATCGCGCGGCAAAGTTTTGGACGAGCAGCGGGCTGGCTGGCGGGAGCGGTCTCTGCCACCTACTGGGTTTTGGTTTACTTCGATGGGGAACTGCTGATCCCTACTCTATATGTGCCACTGCTATTGGCCGGGCTATTCAGCGCTTTGGTTTTGCCCCAGCGTAATTTTTCGTGGCGGGCGTGCCTGATCTGCGGTTTGTTTTTCGGTTTGGCGGCCATTGCACGTCCCAATGTTTTGCTGTTCATGCCGCCCTTAGCGATCTGGCTTTTGTGGCAGGCCGGACGGGGGAAACGAGCCTGGTTGGCCACGGGCATGCTGACTTTGGGCACGCTTATTCCAATCTTGCCCATCACGGTGCACAACTACGTGTCCAGTGGGGAAGGGGTTTTGATCGCGTCGCAGGCGGGCGTGAATTTCTGGATCGGGAACAATCCCGCCAGCGACGGCATGTCCGCGATCGTGCCAGGTACACGTGCCGGTTGGTGGGAAGGCTTCGAGGACTCACGGCGCTTGGCGCGTCAGGAGGCGGGAGAAGACCTGAGCGATAAGGGCATCTCACAGCACTACACAACCAAGGTATGGAGCTGGATGGCCGACAATCCAACCGCTGCCTTGCGGCATCAAATGTGGAAGCTGCGCTTGTTCTTTTTGGATTGGGAAGTGTCGAACAATCAGGAGATTCGCTTCGTTAGTCACCGTTACAACGTGCTCAGCCGTTTTGGTTTATCGTTTGCGTGGCTAGCTGGATTTGGGCTCCTCGGGGCCGCGCTTGCCCTGGGAGCGGGCCGCTGGCGGCTCTTTCCCCTGTGGGGCTTTCTCGGTACATACACGTTAAGCGTCGTGGCCTTTTTTGTTTGTTCCAGATTCCGAGTGCCTGTACTCCCCGTTTTGATTGTGCTTGGATCTGGCGCGAGCGTTCGGCTCGTGGTGTGGGCCCAAGCGAAGCGCTGGGTGCCGCTGGCTGCAGCTTTCGTCTTGTTGGGCCTGGTGGTTGGCTTCAGTTCTAATTTGCCCCGAGGGCTGGTTACCGACGAAAGCGGCGGGCTCCTTGCGCTTGGCAACGATGCCATGCAACGCGGAGAGCTGGATCGTGCAGAGGCGTTGTATGCAGAGGGACTGAACGCTTCGGTTCGGAACTCACAACTTCGTTTGGCCTGGGCTAGCCTCTTGCAGAGTCGGCAGCAGGATTCAGCCGCCCGGTTATGGCTGACCGAAACATTGCAAATGTTCCCGAGCGTTCCCGAGGTCCGCGTCGCGTTGTGCAGTTTGGAAAACAGTTTTGGAAATTACTCCAGGGCGGCCGCGCTTGCCATCGATGGCTTGGACGCGCAAGGTTCCCTGACGGGCCTGCGCTACGAGCTAGGTCGCGCGTACATTGGTTTGAATGAGTTCGAGCTTGGCTTGACCGAATTCACCAAGGTCATGGAGTTAGATCCCTTAGATTTTGTGGCTCCCTATGCCAAGGGACTCGTTCACATGGAGCAGGGTCAGCGATCCGCTGCTATGCAAGCCTTCCGAGCCGCCCAAGCCAACGCGGATCGAGCGAGACCGGATGAGTTGCAGCGGCTTCAGGAGATACTGTCAGTGCCGAGCGACTGATCGCCATTGTGGGCGGAAGGCTCGAGGTCGGAGGATAAATCCGGGGTTTCGGGCTTCGGAGAAACCACCGAAACAATGCGGTCTCCGGCCTGCCCATTGGGCGGGAACTCTCCGGAGAAGATGACCAGTTGGCCATCGGCGCCTACGCGGAAAAGAGGTATGACCCCAGATTTGTTGTGATCCAGGTAGTGCTCAAAAGTGAACGTCTGGGTAAGCGGGGTTGCAATCACCCGGGCGCCGTCTTCGAAGCGTTGGTCCAGCTCGGAGAAGCGGGCACCCTCTTCGAACAAATAACGACCGTGAAGTCTTCCCGAAGTTTCTTGTTTGGCACTGATTCCAGACGGGCGAAGTTGGTACACACCAGCACTTCCGAACAGTTCGCGGAAGTGCATGCTAGCTAGGGAGTTGACCTCGTCGTTGGGTGTCATAGCCAGGATCCGCCCCACGCCACCCAAGGGCAGGCGCTCGACGGAATCGGCGGCAATAGCACTTCCCCAGATGCCGATAAGGCCTTCCATACGCGCGTTGGCCATGCTCTCCCGGTTGGTGTCCATGAGGACCACGTCCAGATCCAGTTCACGGAGGGCTTTGGCAATGGCGAGTACAAAGGGGCTGCCACCGACTATTAAGCAGCCCTGTGGATTGGCTTTGGCAAGGCCCAGGTGTCGGGCGATGGGGGAAGCGGCCAGTCCGTAGAATCCGACAGTTCCTACGATCACCAAGAAGCTGAGCGGAACGAGGGCTGCGGCTTCCGGGATGACCGCGTCGCCCATGGCCACGGGATCTGCGAGTTGCGCTGCAAACAGCGCACTGATGGCTGCGGCCACCACGCCCCGCGGCGCCAGGAATGAAAGGAAGGCGCGTTCGGGGTGATTGGCATCGGAACCCAGCATGCTCAATTGCACGGATACGGGCCGAATGACGGCGATCAGGAGGACGACAAAAGTGTACTCACGCCAACCCAATTCGAGCAGCTCACTCACTTCCACGCTTGCGGCCAAGACCACGAAGAGGCCAGCGATCAAGAGTGTGCGCAGGTTCTCTTTGAACTCGATGATGTGGTGAATGGAGGCTCGTTTTTGGTTGGCCAGTAGGAAACCCATTAGGGTCACAGCCAACAAACCAGATTCATGCTGCAGAGTATCCGACCCCACAAAAACGGCCAGCAAGATGCCCAGGGTGAGCGGGATGTGAAGCGAGTCCGGTACCCAATAGCGTTGCAAAGGAAGGCCCAAAGCCACCGCTCCCAGTACGCCAGCCACGGTGCCCACCGCCACCGTTTTGACGAGACCCAATAGGGTCATGGAGAGAGCGAGCTCGCTGGGTTGCGCCCCGTGTGCGATCGTGTGAAACACCAGAACGGCCAGCGTCGCGCCAATTACATCCGCCACGATTCCTTCCCATTTGGCAATCCAACCCACGCGCCCTTGGGGCCGTACATGGTTGAGCAGGGGGCCCACCACTGTGGGACCCGTCACGGTCAGGATCGCTCCAAAGAGAATGGAGAGATTCCAGGGGAGGCCGATCAGGTAGTGGGAAAGCCCCGTGGCCATGACCCAAGTCACCGCCACGCCCAGCGTACAGAGGCGCAGAACCAGCGGACCGATTTTGCGCAACTCCGCGATCTCTAGCGAAAGCCCACCTTCGAAAAGAATGATGCCCACCGCCAAGGAAATCAGCGGGTGGAGCCAATCTGCAAAGAGTAGATCTGGATCTAAAATATGCAAAACGGGGCCAACCATGATCCCCGTTATGAGCAGGACTAGTATGGAAGGCAACCGCAGGCGCCATGCGAGCCATTGGGCACCAGCACCCAGAAGGGCGATGGTGGCCAGTGCTACGGGTAGTGATTCGATCTGCAGGGGTCAGTCCTCTTGAGGGTGCCCACAAGATGTGCAAAAGCGCGCATCGTTGGACAGTGTTTCACCGCAATCTCCGCAATGTCGGTCGGATGAAGCAGGTTTCTTTAGCAAGGATTCGCCGCAAGCGCTACAGAACTTGCCTGCGGAAACCGTAGCCATACAAGATCCACAAAGCACACCCGGCGTCGCGGGCTCCAAGGATGCGCCACCGCGGTGATCTCGAACGAGCATCTGGGCCATGCCAAGTCCGACACCCAGGGAGGCTCCCTGCAGGAGGCCGCTATCGCCTCCGCCTCCTCCGCCACCCTTGGCCATGCCTTCGCCGGCGCCCATCATGGCTTTGCCGGCAGCGAATTTCTGATACTGATCAACGCCGCCCACGGTCTTCAAGTAAGCCGCATCGCGATACAGGTCCTTCAGGTTGTCCGCGTCGTCCTCGTCGATGCCCACCACGAAATTTCCGAAGCGCACGATGCGCACCCCGTAGTCCGCCACGTGGGCAGCCATACCAGCCAATACCGTGGCTTCGAGTTCCTCGGTGTATGCACCTGAAGTGACATCCAATAGGGGCCATTTCTTTTTGACCAGCAGCTCGGCCGTGCGGTCGCGCAGTACTTTGAGGACCTGTTCCTTGAGCCAAGATTTGACTTGGAAGGACTGGGCCCGTCCCGTGCCCACCAGACCCACAATCAACTTTTCGGGGTCTTCGACTTTGAAGGAGAATTCGCCGTGCACCATAGTCTCGACCGGGATGCCACTCTTGGGGTCTTCCACATGTCCGATGCGTCCTCCGAATTTGATGCCCGCATGCTCGCGCACGTTGACAAAGAAAACCTCCGTGACGAAGACGTTGCCTCCGGTAAAGGAATCCACCAGGTTGGACAGGAAAGGAATGTTGCTGCTGTCCAGCGTGTGCCGACCGGGCTCCAACAATCCTTGAACCTTGCCGTCCCGGAAAAATAGAGCGCGTTCATCCGCGTTTACGGTGAGCTGAGAATTGTCGGGGATGGTGCGATCCGGGTGCTTCCAAACGATCTGAGAGCGGGTGCCTTCCGGGCGGGCCACCATCATTTCTTTGGTGCCGCGCTTAAACCAATCGATCATGCCCATGGGGGGATCTCCGTTAGGTAGGGTCAGTGGCGGATCCGCGCACTCGAATCGGGCGGTTCAGGGTCTTGCCGCGGGCGGTGGGACCAGGAATGCAGGGAATTCGGGGAGCCGGCACTTGGGGGTAGGAAAGTGAGGAGGGGAGTGGTATTCGTGTAGCGCTATTCTACGGGATAAATTCATGGGGAACCAAGAACCAGATTTGAGTGAAGAAGGGCCCCGGGAGGCCCGTGCAGTGGAGGTGGACTGTGATTATTGTGGAGCTCGGGTTTTTTGGAAACCGGGACCGCAAGCATTGGCTTGCGAGCACTGCGGAACCTTGCGAAAGGTCGAGCGCTTGTCGGGCCAAATTTTAGAACGATCCCTTAATGAGGGGCGTCGCATGCTTGTGCAATCGTCCGAAGAGGATCTCGGAATCGCTACGCGTGCCATGGGGTGCGAAAACTGCGGCGCACGTGTGCTTCTGGTGGAACGTGAAATTTCCACCCAATGTACGTTTTGCGGTTCGGGCCAGGTCTTACCCCGCGAATCCCTGCGCCGGGCGATCCAGCCCGAGTCCGTGATTCCGCTCATGTTGCCCAGGGAGGAGGTTGCCAAAGTATTCCGCGCCT
>JBLFXY010000231.1:0-6336 GCA_047611645.1 Glaciecola sp. | reverse complement strand
TTGACCACTGCCAAGGATTGCAGTCCGTAGCGATCGATCACACGTGCCGCTTCTTCCTGGTCGATGTTGGCCGCCACCACGAAAGGGTCGACCATGACCACATTCACGGTTTCGTGAATGCTATGGGTCAACAGATCGCGGTCCGACAGGTAACCCACGGGACGGTTCTGGCTGTCCACCACGAAAATTCCGAGGTCCTCATCCGCGTCATCTCCGAGCTTCTTGACCTCCTTAACCACATCGCCAAGGCGCTTGCCTAGCCCGACGGTGATCATTTCGGTGGCCATGATGCCGCCGGCACTTTCCGGGTCGTAGGCGATGAGTTCGCGCAACTCTGCCGCCGCATCCGCGTCCATGCTCGAAAGAACATCCTCTACAACGCGGTCGTCCGCTTCGCCGAGAAGGTCGGCGGCTTCGTCGGAAGGCAACTCTTCGACGACCTCGCGCAGGTCTGGCGAGGACATTTGCCCCACCAGTGCTGTGGTCAACTCATCCTCGGCATCCGTGAGAATGTCGGCCTGTATGTCCGCTTCCAACATTGAGAAAACGCGCCAAGCGTCCTCTTCGTCCACATCCATCAACCACGCTGCGGCATCGCCAGAGTGGGCTTCCGCCAACACGCTCGCGGCCCTCTCAGGTGAGAAGTCGAGCAAGTCTAGGAAGCGCTTGCGACCGCCATCCTCTTCTTTGGGTGTGGATACCATGGTTCTAGAATCGTCTCGCTGCCAATGGAGCTAAACAGGCTACTAGTGGGGAAGCAACGCGCAACCGATAACCGTATCGTGCAGCAGGACCTGAGCTTGGGCAAGGCATTCGCGGGTCACAATGAAAGTTTGCCCATGTTCGCGTACGCCCCACTGTGCTTGGCGCACTTCGAAACCAGCATCCCCCAGGGTTTGTAGCACGCGACGCAAAAGGTCCGGATGGGCACCCAAACCATGCCCTACTAGCGATATAGAGGCTTCGTCGGTTGAAATTTGGGAGGCCGGAGGAAGCTGGTCCAGCAGGTTTCTAGCCTCCGCCGAATCATCGAACCAGATCCGTGCACCTGAACCCGTGAGTGAGACCTGCCGAGCCACCAAACCAGCCGAGCCGAGGCGCACGAGAGCTGCCGATAACTTGGCCTGGGCCTTTTGTGGGCGCTCTCCTTCATAGGCTAAACCTATCAATTCTGGGCGACACGCCAGCGCGACCGGACCCTGTCGATCCTGCTCGGAAGTCATCTGAGTTCCACCGTGATCGGGATCCAGGAAACTGCGAACCAAGACCTTGCAGTTGATTTCTGAAGCCCTCTGTAACGACGCTGACTGAACGACCTGCGCCCCGCCAAATGCCAATTCCCGAGCTTCGCCAAAGGAAACTTGGTCCAGGGATACGGCGGACGAGACCCAACGCGGATCCGCCGAGTGGATGCCTTTCACGTCCTTCCAAAACTGCAGGCGATCGGCATTCACAGCCCCTGCGATCACCGCCGCTGTCAGGTCCGAGCCATCCCGGCCGAGGGTGGTTAGGTTTCCACCCGAATCCTTGGCTAGGAATCCGGTCACCACGGGGATGCCTGGAACCTGCTCTAGTGCTTGGCCCACTCGCTCCGGAACCCGATCAAGAAGGCGGGCCCGTCCGGGCTGGGGTTCCGTTTCGAAGCCTAGGTCAAAGGCATCCACCGGTGTGGCTGCCAGACCCCGTTGCCGTAGGGCGTGGGCAAAAATGCGCGCGCTCATGCGTTCGCCAAAGGACAACACCAAGTCGCGCGTCACCGGGGGCAGTACGCGCCTTTGTTGGATCTCGGTGAGAAGCAAGTGCAATTCACGCCAGAGGCGCGCTAACAGGTCGGGGGGCAGGCCCAATTGGGCCACGACGCTGCTGTGCCGGATGCGCAAGGCCTTCGCGTCCAAACGCCCCTCTGAAGCGGCTGCGGAAGCCTTCAGCAATTGATCGGTCACGCCTGCCAGGGCACTCACGACCACGACGGGCTGCTCCCCGCCGAACCTTGAAACCAACACGCACGCCCGGGAAATCGCGTTTCCGTCGGCTAGGGCTGCCCCTCCAAACTTCAATACCTGGATACGATTCATGGGTGTCTGGGACAAGGATATCGCCTAGGGAACGGGGTCTCTACCTCGGCGTTGCAATCTCGGTGAGAGGTCCCATTGCCCACGGCGTCCAAACCGCCGGTTACCCCAGCCCTGTGGATCTCTGGGAATCCCTGTGGCGAGCTCGCGACAAATCTGAACTGTATCTGGGAAGGCCACGGCTGGTGGGCCGCCGGCTCCCCATTTTCCATTCAAGTCCATGCCAAACCTGGACGAAGATCCAAGGACCTAGGCCTCCCGCGTCAATTACCATGAAGACTAAATTCCACACGATTCGCCCTAAGAAAGGCGGTTTCTCAGCGGTCGAGCTCGTACTCACCGTCCTTGTTTTGGCCATCCTTATGGGGGTCGTGAAAATGCGCTCGAGCAACCTGCTAGATCGCAGCAAGATCACCAAGATCGCGCAAACGGCTGCTGTCGCCAAGTCGGCCTGCATCCTGTTCCATACCGATACAGCGCAATACGCCAAGCATGACATGGAGGGCTATCCGCTGCTAGAAAGCCAATTGCCTGGCTGGAACGGACCCTATCTCAAGGGTGCGGAACTCAAGCAGAGCAACCCCTTCGGCGATTTCCGCATCGATAACAACCACACTGGATTTGGCAAGGTCACCGGCTGGGATTTGGATAATGATGGCAACGAGGAAGTCACTGGCGCATGCAATGTGATCCTCCTCACCGGCATCGATGAGCAAACCGCCAACAAACTCAACACCTACTACGATCCAGCTAAAACCGAGGCTTGGGAGAAGGCGGGACGCTTCCAATACGTACCTGCCTGTCAAAGCGGCCTGATTTTCCTACACCTGTAGAGGTCTAGAGACCCCATTCAAGCTCCAGCGCCCCCTAGGGTGCTGGAGCTTTCTTTTTTGTCTCGCTTTGGCCTTAGGGGGGTCGCCCGCGTCCTTTTGGCCGCTACAATGCCGCGAACGCCAACCGGCAAAATTCGATGAAAGATCCCCGCCCTGAAGACCTGATTTACGACTGGAACGACGACCCCAAGCCGGACTTCGAAGTTCAGCTGGACGACGAAACCCTGCGCGACGGCCTGCAAAGCCCCTCCGCTCGGGATCCCGAGTTGTCCGAAAAAATGGAACTGATCCACCTCATGGAGGACATCGGTATTCATACGGCGGACGTCGGCCTGCCTGGAGCTAGCACCAAAGCGCGCGAGCACATCACAGCCCTGTGTAAGGAAATGACGGGCATGAAGATCACGCCCAACGTGGCCTGTCGCACCGTGATCACTGATATCCAACCCGCCGTGGACGTGGCCCAAGCCACGGGTGCGCCTGTCGAAGTTTGCGCCTTCATCGGTTCCAGCGCCATCCGCCAATACGCGGAGAGCTGGGAACTCAGTCGCATGGTTCGCATGAGCCACGACGCCATCGCCTTTGCCACCCAGGAAGGCCTGCCGTCCATGTTTGTGACCGAGGACACCACGCGCGCCAACCCCGAGACCTTGCGTGCGCTCTACACTGCGGCAATCGAAGCGGGCGCCAAGCGTATCTGTGTGTGTGACACCTGCGGTCACGTGACGCCCTCCGGGGTGCACAAGCTGATCACCTTCGTGAAGGATCTGGTCAAGGAGCTAGGCGTGGATGTGGGTATCGATTGGCACGGTCACAGGGACCGCGGTTTGGGTTTGACCAACGCCTTGGCCGCCATCCAAGCGGGCGCTACCCGTATTCATGGCTCCGCCATGGGCATCGGTGAGCGCACCGGAAACGTGGAGATGGACCTGTTACTCGTCAACCTCAAGCTCATGGGTTGGTTCGATGGCGACCTCCAGAAGCTGCGAGAGTATGCGCTCAAGTCCGCCGAATACTTAGACCTGCCCTTCCCGAGCAACTACCCGGTGTTTGGTGGCGACGCTTTCGAAACCTCCACCGGCGTGCACGCTGCGGCCGTGATCAAAGCCTACAAAAAGGGCGACGATTGGCTTGCGGACCTGGTGTACTCCGGCGTGCCCGCGGGTGCTTTTGGCATGCAGCAAAATATCTCCGTAGGCCCCATGTCTGGCAAATCCAACGTTATTTGGGTTCTGGAACGCAACGGTATGGAAGCCACCCAGGACGCTATCGATCGGGTCCTGAACGCAGCCAAAAGCTCACCTCGCCAGCTATCAACCTCCGAGGTTATGGCCGCCGCTAAAGGCTGATTCCGACGATTCCAAGGCGCTGCTCCACCGGGTTTGGGGGTTATGTCAAATCCCCATATCATTCTCGTCCACGGGCGCTCGACCAAGCCAAGTGGCGCCGAACACAGGCGCTTAGTTTTGCGCGCCTTATCGAGCGGTTTGCTGCGGGCCAGCCGTTCTGCCCACCGTTCCCTTGACCGGTCTGATGTTTCGTTTTCGCTCGCCTATTTCGGGGATATCAGCAATCGTATCCTGAAGGACAGTCAGCGGAAGTGGCTGACCTCCAAGGACCCCGAAAATGATTGGGCTCCCTGCGAACCGGACAACTACTACGATGCTTCGATGGACGCTTCGCTCGGCCGGCCGAGCGAAGCTTTCACCGCCAGCGATTACGACCAGCTTCTGAACGAGGAAAAAGATCTTCGCTACGTGGATGAAATCGCTTCCATCGCCAGCCGTATCGCGCGTCCGTTGGGTTTGAATAGCCTGCTGGTGCGCCACTCTTCACCAGATTTAGGCGCATACTTCTCGGATCCTAAGATTGGAGATAGCATCCGTGAGCGCGTGCGCAAACCTCTCATGCGAGCCCTTAGGGCTGGTCAGCGAATTTGCCTTATCGCGCACAGCATGGGTTGTGTGGTGACCTATGACGCGCTTTGGCGGATTTCGAGAGAGCCTGAATTCAAGCGCCTACACGCCGAAACCGGGTGCGTGGTGGAGCTCTTGCTCACCCTCGGCAACCCACTGGGAGAGCCCGGTGTGCGCGCCAACCTACTGGATGCTGGCCTGCCCCCGAAGGATCAGTTCCCAAAGGGCATCCTGCACAACTGGATCAACCTGGCCGCGGAAGATGACTACATCGCCCACGATAAGACCGTCGCCGACGATTACCGGGAGATGTTGGATCACGGGTACCTCCATCGCATCATCGATCGCCCTCCGATCTTCAACTTTTGGGTACATAAGCACCGTTCAAATCCCCACAAGCTCTACGGGTACTTGGACCATCCCGTGGTGGGGGCTGAAATCGCCCGTTGGATCTTGGGTCACCGACCTGTGGATCCGGGTCTCCCTGGAAATCTATCCTAGGTGTGTGTCGGGTATAGAGCGATGGCGAGAGACTGAGGCCCGCTAACGGCTCAGGCGCACTGCAACTTTGCTACTTTGCCTCGCCGCCGGAGGGTTGGCCGCGCGGTGAGCGGCGGCGTAAGCATTGTTGTGCGCGCAGGTGAAGCACTTGTGAAAACAGTCACGCTGTCGCGACTGGCACTGTGATCGAGTGACCTGATGGGCAAACAGAGTGTCCTCCCCATCGATACGGGTGGGACAAACTTGTGCGGTGCCTTTCTTGTTGCTCATGAGCCTTCCTGGGCGTGATGTGGGAGCTCTGCCATATGGTAGAGACAGCCCTATTCCGCGGACTCCATCGGCGGAGTCTCTATTACCTTGCCCATTTTTTTAAATTTGTCCAGTTGCTTGCAACCAGCAAATGTTCAGGCGCCCGCTTCGGTAAGACGTCGCATTGCTTCTTTGGCTGCCCAAGCTCCCCTGTGGCTATCCCTGGAAAGCTCGACGGCCGCCATTCCCGAATAAGACACGTTTTTCAAGGCCTGCAAAACCGCGGGGAGATCCAGGTCTCCTTGCCCAAACATGAGGTGCTCGTGCTCCTGATTCTTGATGTCGTCCAAATGCACGTGGGCGATTTCAGACGCATTCTCTTCGATGGCTTGCTGAGGTGTGATCTCTTGAGTCACCAAGCAATGCCCCACATCTAACGTCAACTTAAGTGCGTCGAGCGCGCCGCCCGCATGCTTCTTGAGCGCGTGATATTGGTCGACTCGTTCGATAAACATGCCCGGTTCGGGTTCCAAACAAACGGTGACCTTTGCATCCGTCGCCTGCTCGATCACAGATACGAGTCCTTCGGTCAAACGCGTGTACAGCGCTTCGTCTGTTTCTTTGAGGTCGGGATCCGCAGTTCCGGACCAAAGCGAGAGCACGGGAGCCCCAATGTGCGCGGCCACGTCGATGCTTTTGCGATAGAACTCAATACGACGGTTGCGGCCTGCAAGGCTGCTCGTCACCAAGCACGGTTGGTGCTTA
>JBLFXY010000230.1:0-6355 GCA_047611645.1 Glaciecola sp. | reverse complement strand
CGGGGGGGTTCGGGTCAGTTCACGCGAAGAAGCGAAGAAGCGAAGGACGCGAAAGGTGTTTGGGTTCGGAGAGTGTGGGGTTTCGGATTGAGGGGCTGGTTTGCGAGGGCTGGGGGATGAGATAAAGCCGGCTCGGTTTGGCCTTCGGCCGAAACCTCGGGGGGGCCCAATGGCCCAATGGCCCAATGGCCCAGTGGCCCAGTGGATCGATGGATCGATGGATCGATGGATCGATGGATCGATGGATCGATGGATCGATGGATCGATGGATATGTGGATCGATGGATCGATGGATCGATGGATCGATGGATCGATGGATATGTGGATATTTAGCCCTGTAGCCCTGTAGCCCTGTGGAGACTCCAAAAACCCATCCGTCCCCAGCGAATAAGCCAACCCACGGCTCCATCCCCCTGTATGCCCTCGCCACCTGCTCGTGGTTCTTGGCGCAGCCAAAAATCACGACTCCCCTCCCCCCTTCTTTCCGCAATTCACTCTCTTCCACCCCACAATCAATAACGCGCGTGGTTTGGGAGCTTCGCGTCCTTCGTTTCTTCGCTTCTTCGCGTGAACCGACCGGCCGGCCTCCCCAAGCCAAAACAATTCCCCCACCCGCCAGGCCAAGCCTCCGCCGTCCACCACTTACCACCGACCGTCCACCCAGAGTCCTACTCCCCCAGCGACTCGTCCAAAAAGCCACGAATCCGGGCATACACATTCTCAACATCCACACCCTGGACCGGATGATGCCGCTGCCCAGGAAGGACTTCCAACCTGACTCGCCCCTGAGCCAGGGGTTCCAGATCCCCAGGTTTTACGTAAGGATCTTGATCCCCAACCAGGATGAGGATCGGGATGTCCAAAGCGCCCAGACCCTTGAGATATCCAGCCGAACGCTGAGCTTCCTGGGTGGCGCGCAGGGAAATGAGCCCGTGACAGGCTTCATCGCTATCCCAGGCCGCGATGGCCTGGGGCTCGGCGGTCAGCTTCTCGCCCGTGTAGCCGGTGGGACCCGTGCTCTCAGCGGTCAGCTTCTTGAACATGTTTTTGAGGCCGCCAGGCTTGGTGGGCTCCGCAAACGGGGGGGTCGGAAGGGGTGCGATCAGCACCAGTGCATTGGCGACGCCCGGGTGCTCGGTGGCGAAAGCAGCCGCATAGTTTGCACCTAACCCTTGGCCTATAAGGACCTTGGGCTGATCAGGCATGCGGTAGGCCAGGTGATCCTGGATCTCCTGCACGTCCCGGCAGACCTCGAGCAAGCCCGCGCTGTGGCCCCTGGGGCCCTCGGTGCGTCCATGGCCGCGCAAATCGGGCAGGGCCACGGCCCAGCTATCGGTGGCCAATGCTTCAGCCAGGCCCCTATAACGGTCTCCGCAGTCACCGGCGTCGTGCAATACCGTGATCGCGCCCCGCGGCTGCCCGCGGGCTGCCAATTCGAGGACCGACAACAACACCATGCCCTTCATGGACTGATGCGTAATGCCCGATTTCTGCTCACCTGTCTCGGTGGACTCACGCAGTTCTAAATTCGTGAGGAAAAAGTCGTCTTCCATGGCGGCAGTATACCCCCCTTTGCGTTCGGAGTAGTAGAATCCCCCCGGGACGTGAGTTGCTGGGACGATCGCTCCATCAATCGACTTCGGGGGCAACCCCTTGGAAGATTGGAGGGGAGGAAAGTCCGGACTCCATGGGTCAGGGTGGTTGTTAACGGCAACCGACCGCGAGGTTAGGGAAAGTGCCACAGAGAATAGACCGCCTACCCCAGGCTTCGGCTTGGGCGGCAAGGGTGAAACGGTGCGGTAAGAGCGCACCGCGGTCCTGGTGACAGGGCTGGCATGGTAAACCCCACCCGGAGAAAGACCAAATAGGGAAGGCGCATGACGAAGACCCCGTCCATGCCTTCCGGGTAGGTCGTTCGAGGCCGGAGGCGACTCCGGTCCCAGAGAAATGGTCGTCGGCGGCCCGATGCAAATCGGGCCGGACAGAATCCGGCTTACAAGGCAACTCACGTCCCGCCTTCCTCTCTGAAATTGTTCGCGAAAAAAATTTGTGCGGACTTTCGAGAACGGCCCGACTCTAAACGGAAAAGTTTGTGCGTTGTGGCCATCTTCGCCGGGTAGAGCGTCAAATCGGGCTCTCCACCGCGCACACTCAGGGCGCTAGGCCGCAACCGGTTCTGAAACTTCTCATCCGTATCGGATTGCTTTCGCGCACTTCAAGAAAGGCTCCTATCCGGGAAATGGGTGTCATTTGCAGGCGTTTACGACTTTCGGCCTCATCGCCATCACCGACGCTCTGGTGCGCAAGCCGCGTCCACCGCGACGCCACGTGTTCGCTTTTTTTGAGCGTGAGCTACTCCTAGAACCGATTTTCCACAAGGCGTCCACGCAAAGAAAATACGCGCCATTTCGCGGCCTTGACAGAATCGGGAAACACGCCTATTCTCCGCTTGTGTCGTTGGTGGCTGGCGTTTTCACAACGCAAGCAAATCCCGCACGATGTCCTTCAATAGTCAGTCAAAGCACACACCGACCACAATCACGCACCCCATGGAATTTGTATTCGTAGTCCCCAGGGAAAAACTCTTCCCTGACTCCTACCCCCATGGGTACTTGCCTTTCGGCGAGAGCTCCTCGCGCAGCAATTCCCTTCAGGGTGTTTTGCAACAGCGTGTGGAAGAGCACGGTTTTTATGTGGAACGCGAATACGCGGAACGCACACCGGGCCTCAAGCAAATCATTCCCTACACGATCGTGGAGCGCGGCGGCGAAGTCCTTTGCCTGACGCGCACCAAAAGCGGAGGGGAAGCCCGACTTCACGACAAATTGTCGCTAGGAGTCGGCGGACACATCAATCCCATTGACCTTACCCCAGGCCCTGAGGGCCAAAACGCGCGCAATCCCATCGCACGGGCTACCGAGCGGGAAGTGCTGGAAGAAGAGCTCTTCGTCGAAGGACCGCATGAATTGCGCTCCGTCGGCTTGCTCAACGACGACAGCAACCCGGTTGGAGCCGTACACGTGGGGTGGGTGCAGGTCTTGTCCACACAGGGCGACGTACGAGTCCGCGAAGTCGACCAACTCGTTGGAAATTTCAAGTCCGTATCCGAGCTGCAAAGCATGCTCGAGCAGGGCGCCAACTTCGAAACATGGTCGAGCTTCCTGATCCCGAAACTCGACCTTCTCATTTCAAACCCAAACTGCAACACAACACCGCAACCCAAGCACCAAACTCAATGACCCCTCCTACAATCCAAAGCAAAATCACAGCTCCAGAGAAAATTTATGACGCGCTCAACGCGGCCCGTACGGCCGATTGCGTCAACATCCGCCTCAAGGACGGCCGCCCCATTCAAGGCTCGCTGGTCTTCAACCCATTCAAGGGCGGAGTGCGCGTGATCGACATAGAACAAGAAACTAGCATCGACTTCCCGATCGACCAGATCGCTGAACTGCGTTTCATTTAGTGCCGGAGGAAACGGATCGGCATTGCTTAGCTGACCAGCCTCCACCGAATATCACCGCTCCCCCTGGTTTACCAGGGGGAGCGGTTCTGCTTCCAGAACACCTGAGGACTCTCCACCATGTTGCAACACCAACTCCTGATCGCTCTAAGCTGCACCCTACTCGCAGCTTGCAGCAAGCAAGTTTCCGCCAGCGAAAAGAACGCAACGAGCGATGGCCCCCCCCACTGCTTGGCGGTGCGCACCCCACTTGGGTACATGGGAATTCAGGCTGCACAGCCAGGCCCACTCACCTGCTTGGTGCCGCTCACTTCGCGCTCGGAGCGTTCCGTACTGGCGTCGGTCTGGATGGACGGGGTGGAGTTCGCTGTGGTAGGCGGGACGAGTCCTTTGCAGCTGCAGGCCGTGTCCCATGCGCTCGGTAGCGAGGTGCTGCGAGATGACCGGGGACTGTGGGCCGTGCATCCCGCCCAGCCCTGGCCGGAAGGCCTGCAAGACAGCCCCCTAACTTGGCTGCGCCGCGATGGACAGGGCGCTTCCATGACGGGATCCCTCGCACTGCCTGCGGTCGCCGAAGGTCTCGCCTGGGTGTTGATGCCCATGGAATCCGCCTTCGACGGGTCCGCGTCCCTCACGCTAAGCACCAACCGAGGCCCCATCACACGAGCTGCCGGGCGACAGGGAGCTTGGTTGATCGAGCCGCGCGAAAGCATGCAAATCCAAATGCAAGGCGTGCACTTGGACGCCGTCATGCTGTGCCAGGTCGACCGCATCGGACATGAGCAGCGGCAAGACTTGCAGGTGGAATCCCTCGTGCAAGACCCGGAAAAGAACCCGACCCTATGGAGTTGGCACCAACCGATGGGTGAAGGCCCTGCCCTCCCGCTCTTGCAGACCACCGGCAGCGACACCTCCACCACCTGGAGCCAGCACGTCACCCTTTGGAGTGCGCAGCTACCCTTCGCGCAGGACACAGAAATGGCATGGACCCTGGTCGCGCATCTGCCCAATGGAATCGCTGCTGGCAACCCTGCAACCGCCCCCGCCGAAGCCTCGTCAAAACGCGCCCCCTGGTTTGAGGACGTGGCCCAAGAAGCGGGTCTCACGCTCAAACACTTCGAAGGCCCCGACATGCAGCTCGACATCCGCCCCACCATGGGTCCGGGTGCCGCCTTTGGCGACTATGACGGCGACGGCCTGCAGGACCTGTACCTCATGCAAGGTTCAGGACGCGATGGCTGGAAGGCCCCGCAGAACCGTTTGTATCGCAACGTGGGTGAAGGTCGCTTCCAGGACGTGACCGAAGCTGCGGGCGTAGGTGATACCGGAGCCGGCATGGGATGCCTGTTCTTCGACGCGGACGGGGACGGAGATCTGGATTTGTACGCGGCCAATTACGGCGTGGATGTGCTCTACCAAAACCAGGGCGACGGGACCTTCCAGGATGCGTCCAAGGCCGCTGGCCTCGAACTCGACCTGTGGAGCGCCGCCGTGGTGGCGGGCGACTACGACGGAGATGGCGACCTGGATCTATACGTGACCAGCTACCTGGAATACGACCCCAGCAAGATGCCGCCCGCCGACGAGCTGGATCGTTTTCAACGGGAAGACCCCACCGCGATGCTGCCCTTCGCTTTTCCCGGCCAACGCAACGTTTTGCTGCGCAACGATTCCAAGGACGGCCAGCTGATCTTCAGCGATCAAACCGAAGCCCTCGGTCTGCTCAACGAAACCGGACTCTCCATGCAAGCTTTGTGGTGGGACTTCGATAAGGACCTGGACCCCGACCTGTACGTGGCCAACGACGTCTCCCCCAACGTGATGTTCTTGAACAAAGGCGATGGCACCTTCGAGGAGGTCACTTTCGCCCTCGGGCTGGACGATCCGCGCGGCGGCATGGGCCTGGACGTGGGCGACGTGGACCGCGACGGCGACAGCGACCTGATGCTGAGCAACTGGCAATTGGAATCCAACGCGCTCTACATCAACCGCGCCGGCCGCAAGTCGGCGGGTCGCGTGCGCCAAGCGAGCTTCCGCGACAACACCGTGACCTCGGGCTTGGGCCCGGCGGGCATCGGCGTCACCTCCTGGGGCGTGGCCTGGTTCGACGCCGAGCTAGACGGCGACCTGGACCTGTTCGTGGCCAACGGCTATACCAGCCCCGACTACGTGAGCACCGGAATTTGCGTAGGCCAACCCAACCACTTCTTCCTGAACGAAGGTCGCGGCCGCTTCCAAGAAGCCTTCGAAATCGCCGGCCCGGATCTGGCCGTGGAACGCGCCTCGCGCTGCGTGCTGCCCTGCGACTACGACCAGGACGGCGATCTGGACATCCTGGTCACGTCCAACAACGGCTGGGTGCAACTGCTGCGCAACCAAAGCCCGCGCGCCAAAAACCACTTCGTCGGCCTGCGCCTACACGACAAAGCCGGTAACCCCTTCGGCATCGGCGCCCGCGTCACGATCACCGCTGGCGACAAAAAACTCGTGAACAACATGCGCGCTGGCATGGGCTACCTAGGTGGCAACGCCCCGCAACTCCTATTCGGCATCGGCGCCCACACCGGCCCCGTCCAGGTCCAAGTCACCTGGCGCAACGGCAAAACCACCGAGGTCGAACTGCCCTCCACCGACGCGTACTTCACCGTGAACTCCGACGGCAAGCTGCAAGCTCACTGATGGCAATCCTCCAAGTCCAAGGCATGCGATCAAAGTAGACCCAAGTTCTCCTATTCAGCATGGAGGCTACGGAGACCTCGAAAGCGTCGATGGCTCCGACGGGCAGGAGGAAGGGACGTGCCGCAGACTATCCTTCCACCGCTGCACCGGCGTAGCCGGGGCTGCGAGGTGGAGGGAGAGTGTGCGGTACATCCCTTCCGGAAAGTTTCTCTA
>JBLFXY010000229.1:0-6390 GCA_047611645.1 Glaciecola sp. | reverse complement strand
GCCACACGCATGCCGGCGGCTCGCGCAGCGCTAGCTTCCTGCACGGTGCTCATGCCGATCGCGCTGGCCCCTGACCAACGCATCATGTTCACTTCCGCGGGGGTCTCGTAACTGGGGCCTGGGACGCCGAAATAGGTGCCCGATCGTATGGGCACGCCGGACTCTTCCGCGGCCTGCTGGACTATGGCGCCAAGTTCTGCGTCATAGGGATTTCCAAACTCGGCTTCCTCGCGCTTGAGCGGCGCGTCCCCCTGCATGTTGATGTGGTCCTTGATGTGCATCAACGTTGGAACTTCCCAGTCGGGCTCGATGCCACCGGCGGCGTTGGTCAACAGCAAGTTCGGAATGCCCAGGGCAGCAAAAGCGCGCACACAACGTGTCACAGCGCGCACGTCTTGACCTTCGTACAAGTGCACGCGGCCTTTCTGTAGGACCACCGGTACACCAGCGATGTCACCTAGCACCAATTCCCCCGCGTGGCCTGGGACCGTGCTCTTGGGCATGGCATCGATCTCGTCGTAGGAAATGACCTTGGCATTCTCCACTCGATCTGCGAAGGCGCCCAGGCCGGAGCCAAGCACGAATGCGATGCGCGCGCGGTCGACGCCATGGCCCCGCAGCTCTTCGATCAGAGCGGAAAGGGAGGAGGCTTGGGTTACGGAGGTAGTGTTCGACATACAGCTAGGCTCGCAGCGTTACAGGAACATGCCCGCAACGGTGGCGGTCATCCAGGAAGCGAAGGCACCACCGATCATGGCCTTGAAAGCCAAGGAAGCGATGTCTTTCTTACGTTCCGGGGCCAGCGGGGTGATGCCACCAAGCTGGATACCGATCGAAGCGAAGTTCGCGAAACCGCACAGGGCGTAGGCTGCCATTTGGGCGGAGCGCGTGAATTCGAAACCAGCGTCGGCGTTGGCGCCACCGGGCAGGAATCGCACGAGCTGATCGAAGGCAACGAATTCGTTGACGGCAATCTTGGTGCCTAGCAAGGTTCCAAAGAGCTCACAATCGTGCCAGCCTTCGACGCCCATCAGCCAAGCTACGGGGGCGAAGACCTTGCCAAAGATCAGGTTCAAGTTGAGAGAACCAACTTCGCCGCCAGCCGGCATGCCAAGCACACTCTCGCCGATGGCCCCAAGGGGCCAGTCCACCAGGTTCACCAGGGCGATGAAAGCGACCAACATGGCGATCACGTTCAACCACAGCTTCAAACCATCCGTGGTACCGTTCGCAGCAGCCTCGATCAAATTACTCGAGTGGCGCTCGATCTTGAGCGGCACGTTGCCGGAGGTTGCTGGAACCTCTGACTCAGGTCGCATCATCTTGGCGATCACGAAAGCCGCTGGTGCAGACATGACCGAGGCCGTCAACAGGTGCGGGCCGTACTCTTCCCCGATGAATCCCACATAGACCGCGAGCACGGAGCCTGCGATGGTAGCGAAGCCGCCGGTCATCATGGCATTCAGCTCCGACATCGTCATGGTGGAGATGTAGGGTTTGACCACCAAGGGCGCCTCGGTTTGCCCGACAAAGACGTTGGCAGCCATGGACATCGCCTCCGCACCGGACACACCCATGAGTTTGGACATGACCCGCGCGAGCATCCACACACAGAACTGCATGATGCCCAAGTGGTAGAGGACACTCATCAACGCAGAGAAGAAGATGATCGCTACCAGACCCGAGCCGGCGAAGGCAAAGATGAAGGCATGCTCGCCACCGAGTTTTTCGGCCATGACCCCGGGCTTGGCCAACACCCCGAAGACCATTTCGGCCCCTGGCTGGGTCATGGAGATCAATTTGGACACGAATTTCGCGGCGCCCTCAAAGATCCATAAACCCCGGTCTGTCCCCAAGAACACGGCGGCGAAGAGTAGCTGCATACCGATGCCTACCCCCACGATACGCCAAGGAATACGCTTGCGGTCCGAAGACATCATCCACGAAACGAAGAGGAAGAACGCGAGGCCGGTGATTCCGTGGACGTATTGCATGGGGTGTCGATTGAGACTTGGCTCACGTGGAGCCGGCGGGCTACATCCGTGAAAGGATCAGTGGTTGGGGCTGAAAATCCGGCCCGATGGACATGGCTCGTGCAAGTCGTGCTTGCGCTTCTTCTAGCCCGCGGCCGTGACGGTGATGAATGGTGCAGAGGGCATCCCCCGCATTCACGTGGCTACCAGCGGCCACATGGAAACGAAAACCGACGCCAAAGTCGAGCTTATCACCCAACTGCACGCGGCCGCCCCCTAGAGAACAGAGGGCCAAGCCCACTTCTCGGACGTCCTCAAAGTGAAGGGTACCGGACTCTTTGGCGCACCAATCCTCAGCGGTGGTGCCTGCGGGGTCCCCTTGCCCATCAAACCATTGGCCGGGGGTTCCCCCCTGCTGCAGGGTGATTTCTTCAAACTTGGCATAGGCGCTGCCATCATCCAGGGTGCGCGCCACCCGGGCTGCGGCCTCCTCAGAGTTGGCTGCCACGCCTGCCATGCACAGCATCTCCCCGCCCAGCTCGCAAACCAACTCGCGCAGATCCGCGGGTCCTTCGCCACGCAGGCAATCCAAGCTCTCCATGATTTCCAAAGTGTGCCCGACGGTTTGCCCGAGGGGCCGGTCCATGGCTGTTTGCAACACGCGCACGGGAACGCCCATGCTCTTCGCAATGTCCATCATGGCCTGGGCCAGCTTGCGCCCCTCCTTAACGTCAGTAAGGAACGCGCCGCTTCCGAACTTCACATCCAGCACCAAGCTCTCTGTGCCCTCGGCCAGCTTCTTCGACATGATCGAAGAGGCTATCAGCGGAATCGAAGATACGAGCCCCGTCACGTCCCGCAGGGCGTAGAGCTTGCGGTCCGCGGGGACCAGGTCCTCGGTCTGTCCTGCCAAGGCCACACCTGTCTTCTCAATGGCCGCTTGGAAAGCAGCTTCATCCAAGTCCGTGCGGAAGCCGGGGATCGACTCCAACTTGTCTAGGGTGCCCCCGGTGTGCCCAAGTCCACGCCCGGAGATCATGGGGACTGCTACGCCACAGGCGGCCACGGCGGGCGCCAAAGGAATCGAGACCTTGTCGCCTACGCCACCTGTGGAGTGCTTGTCACTGGTGGGTATACCCAAACCGTTAAGCTTCACCACACGACCGGAATACAGCATGGCCCGGGTCCAATCACCGAGCTCATCGGGCTGCATGCCGTGGATATAGATTGCCATGAGCAGGGCCGAGGCCTGGTACTCATCGATTTGACCGGCGACGTAGCCCTTCAGGAAGAATTCAATCTCCTCCCTGGAGAGCACACCTCCATCTCGCTTCGTAGCAACAACTGAACGCGCGTCCATTAGACGGTCAAGCTCTCCGCGAGGAACGAAACGCCGACGCCGGGCATGGCGATATCGAAGGCATCGCAAACCGTCGCGCCAATGTCCGCCATACTTGTGCGTGTGCCGAGATCCACGCCGCCGTGCACCCCAGGTCCGGTGACAATGATGGGCGTGTACTCGCGGGTGTGATCCGTGTTCTGCGTGTGAGTCGGATCGTTGCCATGGTCCGCACAGAGTATCACCAAGTCGTTCGGACGCAGGTGAGTCTCCAACTCTACCAACTGAACGTCGAAGGTCTCGATCGCCTGGCGGTAGCCGACAGGGTCCCGGCGGTGCCCATAGAGCATGTCGAAGTCCACCAGGTTCATGAACAAGAAGCCGTGCTCGAACTGCCCTTCTGTGCTTTTGGCCAACTCGATGGTGTGCCGCATGCCATCGTCGTTCCCTTCGGTGTGAATGTCTTGGGTGACCCCACGGCCCGCGAAGATGTCAGAAATCTTGCCCACCCCAATCACCGGCACTTCAGCCTTGGTCAAAAGGTCGAGGGCCGTGTCGCAGGGCGGCTCCAAGGAGTAGTCGCGGCGGTTGTAAGTACGTTTATAGCTACCTTCCTCCCCCACGAAGGGCCGGGCGATCACGCGCCCAAGTCCGTAAGGCCGAAGAATTTCCCGAGCGATGCGGCAGACCTCATAGAGGCGTTCCAACCCAAAGTGCTCCTCGTGGGCTGCCACTTGAAACACGCTGTCGGCGCTGGTGTAGACGATCACTTTGCCCGTGGCGATATGCTCCGCCGCCATTTCGTCGATGATCGCGGTTCCCGACGCGGGCGCGTTGCACAGCACGCCTGGCAATCCCGTTTGAGCCAGGAAGGGCTCGAGGATCTCCGCTGGAAATCCATTCGGATACACAGGGAAGGCGGCCTCTAAGGGGCAACCCATCATTTCCCAGTGGCCCGTTGACGTATCTTTACCCGGTGAAACTTCCAGGCAGCGCCCGAAGGCTCCCGCGGGAGCCTCCTGGGAGGCCACCGAGGTCACTCCGGCGATGTTTCCAAGGCCCAACTCAATCAAGCGCGGCGCGTCCAACCCCCCTGCTGCCTGGACTAAGTGGTCCAGAGTGTGGGCTCCAACGTCTCCGAAATCCGCAGCGTCGGGCAAGGCGCCGACTCCCAGGGAATCCAGAACGAGAACAAAGACTCGCCGTGCTGTGTTAGGCATTAAGAGTTACTTGTCAGCCCCGACCGCGCCTTGGATCATGGCCTCGACCTTCTCTTCGAAGTCCTCGACCCAATCCTCACCAAAGTCGCGCTCGAGAAGGTCCCGTTCCGCGAACTCCCAGCGCCCGGAACGTGGGTCAAAGTCGAACTGGTAGTCATGCTCGCTACCATCCTCCTCCACAACCATCACCATTACGATGTTATTCGGAGCGTCGAGTTCGAGTCGGAAGTTAGCCATGGGAAAAGACTTAGAGCTGTAAGAGGGGTGCCGATTGGATGAAAACGATTCGCAAAGAGAGAGGTGCCGGAGAAGTTCAGGCTGGTCCCCATCAAAGCGCCACTTATCATAGCGACTGACCAATCCCGAACGCTCATCTTCGGCCGCTTGTCCAAAATGAATCTTCCTCGACCCGTGCAACTCGCCCAGGCCGCCTGCCTGATCCTCCTCGTCAGCTGCTCTAGTTGGCGCCGTACGGAGGATTACACGGGCTGGTCCCTCTATGTCAAATCGGGGGAGCAAATCTCCTCGGATCTATTCTTCGGTGCGGTCCAGCCAGCATTCGAGGCGGTCGAGTCCCAAATGGGGCCATTTGAGGGTGACATTAGGGTGCACGCCTGGAACGGCGGGGTCCGCATGGACGACGGGACCAAGGGCCACATCACCACCGCCGGCGATGGCACCATTTCAGACATCCAAGACATCGGTCCAGCCCGCGTGCGCGCCTTTCACGCCCGGGGTGATGGGGGGCTGTTCAGCCTCTCTGGAGTTTTTGTGGGCACGGCCGACGAAGGCACCGCCGTCCATGAGTTAGTCCACGCCCGCCTGGCCGAGGGCGCCGATCTCCTGCCCCTCTGGTTCGAAGAAGGCTTCGCCATGGTGATGGGTGACGGGGCCATGCATGAGGGCAAGTGGGTGGTGGACGGTCTCGCGTGTTGGCCCTGGCGCGAATTGCGCGAACTGGAGCTAGGCGAAGAGAAGATGAGCGAGTTGATGGAACTCACCACCGGCCATGTTCACAGCGTGCGCGACAACGTTCTCGTGCACTTCGTTGGTTGGGCCATCGTCTTCGACCTCTACAGAGAACACGGCAAGCTGGACTGGCAGGCGCTACTAGAGCTCCACCATCAAGCCCCCGACCCCGTCAAAGACGCTCGTCGCCGCTTCTTGCGCACCCTCGAAGACCAAACCGTTAAGGAATGGCTCGGCCGCCTACGGCACGCCGACCCCGGCGTACGCATGGCCACCGTTCGCGGCACTTGGAAGCTGCACAGCCCCGAAGTCCAACGCAGCCTGCTCTACAGCCTACGCCGAGAGAAGGTTCCGGAAGTGCGCGCCTCCATGGCCGTCAACGCCTTAGCCACCGCCGGACAAGTGGACCTCAGCCGCCGACAAACAGGCTGGATGTGGCGCTCGGTTTACCCGGTCCTGGCCCGCACCACCCTCGAGTCCGAAGAGGAAACCAGCGCGCTCCGAACTCTCTACCGCGCCTACAGCCGCGGAAGTTCGTCATTCGACACCCAAACCGCCCTCGAGCAACTCGATCGGTTTTGGGAAGACTAGGCCGAGACGCGCGCGTCAAAACCGCCGAGCTCGCCTGAAACCCAACCCTCGGGAAGAGCAGCCGCTTGGTCGTCCACGACACACTCCACCTGATCTGTGAAGCTGGTGTTTGGTGCAGAGGAGCCCGCATCGCGGCTCCAGTGAAGCTACTGCCCCAAGACACCTGCGAGACAGAACCCCGCCGCCTTTAACGCCAGTGTTCCGGGGCTGCTGCTCGTTTGGTTGGCCAGCACGATCACCGTGAGCTGCTGCTCTGGGAAGCGAAGCATTTCTGCCCGGTACCCAACCCAGGCGCCTC
>JBLFXY010000228.1:0-6417 GCA_047611645.1 Glaciecola sp. | reverse complement strand
TTTGGAGCGTCTTCCCCTACTTCCCCAGCGGAGTGCTCATCGGCAGCGATCTCGAACGCGGACTGTTTGTGTGGTACGCGGGGGACGTCGAGCTCGACGTGCAGGTCACGGGGGGCGAACCCGACGTGGTGAATCCCTCCGGTCACACGTTCGACATCACCGTGACCGAAGCGAGCCCGGGTCTGCTGGCTCAAGGCTCGGCCGAGTTGGTCTACGATACGGGCGCGGGACCCGTCCATATTCCCCTCACCCACATTGCAGGCAATCAGTACCAGGTCGACTTGCCTAGCCAAACGTGCGGGACGCGAATCGATTGGTATATCAGGGCCGAGAGCACCTCGGGCCTGGCCTGGACCGCACCGGCCAATGCTCCCTCGAACTTCTATGAGTCGGCGGCGGGCTCGAGCTTTACCCAAATTGTATCCCTCGACATGGAGTCAAACACCGGCTGGACTGCGGGTGCACCTGGCGACGATGCCACCGGCGGTCTCTGGCAACGCGGAAACCCCCGCAGAACCAGCGCCCAACCCGGGTCGGACGTCACCCCTCAGGGAAACGAGTGCTGGTTCACCGGGCAGGCACCTGCCAACTTTTATGCTGGCTACAACGACGTGGACGATGGAACGACCACCTTACTCACCTCGGTCATGGATCTGTCCGGCAACCCGAATGCGCGGGTCGAGTACTGGCGTTGGTACAGCAACGATGGCAACGTCGTGGTCGACGACTCCATGCTCATTGACATCACCGCCGACGGAACGACCTGGGTCAATGTGGAAACCTTGGGCCCTGGCCACCCGGAAGCCAGCGGTGGTTGGTTCAACCACGCGTTCATGATCTCTGACTTCATCACGGCATCCGCCCAGGTGCAGTTGCGTTTCCGCGTGAGTGACTTGGGCGGCACCTCCCTCGTCGAAGGGGCCATCGATGAATTCGATGTGTCCGAAGTCGGATGCCCGGCGGGATCCATGGCAAACTATTGCTCCCCCGCCATCATAAATTCGGCCGGCATGGCCGCCACCATCTCAGGCACGGGCTCCACTACGGCTAGCGACAACGATCTCACGCTAAACGCGGATCAACTCCCCCAGAACCAGTTCGGCTACTTCGTTGGCGGCACCGCCCAGGGCTTGGTCATCATGCCGGGTGGCTCCCAGGGCAACCTGTGTCTCGGCGGCAGTCTGGCGCGCTTCAATGCCGCCTCGCAGGTCGGGTTCACCGGAACGACGGGCAGCTTCTCGATTCAGATCGGCCTGATCCAGGTCCCGACCGACCCGAGCCAACCCATCCTGGCGGGGCAAACCTGGTACTTCCAGGCTTGGTTCCGTGACAGCAACCCTGCTACAACAAGTAACTTCACGGACGGGTTGCGCGTGACGTTCGATTGATAGCGAGAGTTACGGAGCCGGCGTGAATAACGACGGCTCCACCATGGGCCCTGTGAGAAATCAAAGGGATTCAGAAGGGTGGGCCCACCCGCTTACGACCCACCCTGCCAAAGTCCCTGCGCGACTAACAGCCGCCATCCCTGATCATTTTGGACGAGCGTGATGCAGTCCTTCCGACTGTATTCGCTCATCCGTACTTGAAGGACCTTTCCAATGCGGGACTGTACCTCTTGAACCGCGGAGGCCTCGCTCTTGTGGAGGACGGCGAATAACATGTCAGCGCCCAAAAGCCACTTCGTACCCCGGCACCCCTCCCAGTAAAAACATACTAAATGGGGCGCACCACCCGATTCGAACCGGCCGACTTACCCCCTATACACCACCTCTCCAACATTGGAATTCAATGACAACCCAATACGACGCAATCATAATCGGTACCGGCCAAGCGGGCCCCTCTCTCGCCGGACGTTTGAATGCTGCCGGCAAGCGTGCCGCTGTAATCGAACGCCAACTTGTGGGAGGCTCCTGCGTCAACGTGGGTTGCATCCCCACCAAAGCCCTCGTAGCTAGCGCTCGCGTCGCCCACGTGGCCAGGCGAGCTGCAGACTTTGGCATTCAAATCACAGGTCCGGTCGAGGTGGACATGGCCCAAGTGCATGCACGCATGAAAAAAATCGCAGGTCAGTCCAGCAGCGGCCTGACCGATTGGATCCAGGGCATGGACCACGTGGACCTGATCCGTGGACACGCGCAATTTGTGGGTCCGAATGCTGTGGAGGTGGATGGCAAGCGGCTGGAAGCGCCTCAGATTTTCATCAACGTCGGAGGACGTGCCAGCGTGCCGGGTATTCCTGGCCTAGAGACCGTTGACTACATGACGAGCACCGGAATTTTGGAACTCGCTACGCTGCCGAAGCATCTGATGATTATCGGGGGCAGCTACATCGGCCTCGAATTCGCACAAATATTCCGCCGCTTCGGCAGCGAGGTTACCGTGGTGGAACAAGGACCCCGCTTGATCAGCCGAGATGATCCGGATGTATCACAAAGCGTCTTGGAAATATTGGAATCCGAAGGGATTCGCGTGCGCCTGAACGCCGCTGGTATTCAGGTTCGGCCCGAGGGCCCACAAATCGCCGTGCAAGCAACGTACGACGGCGTACAGAAGGACGTGATTGGCACGCACCTGCTGGTCGCCACGGGCCGCATGGCCAACACGGATTCCTTGGGCTTGTCGGCAGCGGGAATCAAAGCCAACGAGCGCGGCTTCATTCAAGTCGACGATCAATTGCAAACCAATGTGCCTGGCATCTGGGCCATGGGAGACTGCAATGGCCGAGGCGCGTTCACGCACACGTCCTACAATGACTATGAAATCGTGGCGGCCAATCTGCTCGATTCGGACCCGCGCCGGGTGAGCGACCGAATCTCATGCTACGGCCTATACATCGATCCGCCCCTCGGGCGGGTTGGAATGACCGAACGCGACGCGCGCGAATCAGGACGCAAGGTACTCGTTGGTAAATTCCCCATGAGCCGTGTTGGCCGGGCCCGTGAACGAAGCGAAACGGACGGCTTCATCAAAATCCTTGTCGATGCAGATACGGAAGAGATCCTCGGGGCGGCCGTGCTGGGCATCAATGGCGATGAAGTGGTGCAATCGTTGCTGGTCGCCATGTACGCCAAAGCTCCGTACACGGTCCTGTCCAGGGCTGTCCTGATTCACCCTACCGTCTCGGAACTGCTGCCCACCACCCTGCAAAACCTGGTGCCCCTGGAGTAGCTCGCGAAAGCCCGCAAATGGGCAATGATCGCCTGCACGAAATGGGTCCAAGACTCCTAAGGCCACTGAGTATTCGCGTAATGCAAAACTCGGTACGATGTGGCTTCTCCTCTGGTCAAATGGTCAAACCTTCCTTGTAACAGGCTCCCCACATGTCGGCTTCCCGCTCTCTAGTCCACTCTGCATCCCTCGCCATTTTGGCACTGGCCCTTGCGCTCCCGTGTCCCGCGCAAGGCTCTAAGGCGGACTACAAGCGCGCAAATAATTTAGGTGAGCAGTACCGCAACAAAGTTCATCGCTTCGCTCCCAAAATTCAATGGATGGAAGACGGCAAGGGAGTTTGGTGGGCCACACAGCAAGGGGAAAAGGTGCTGTACTCACGCGTGACGGCTGCCACTGGTAAGCGTGTCGTCTCCCATGACCCAATGGAATTGGGACTCGCAGAGGTTTCCCATGCCCTCAAGCCCCGCAGCTCGTGGAGTCATCCTGACGCGGGCGGCGTGGCGACCACCGTCGTATTTGAAAACACGTTTGACCAAGCGGTACGTTTGTACTGGGTGAGCACGTCCGGCAAGTTTGTCCAATACGGAACGATTGCCGCTGGGGAAAAGCTATCGATGTCCACGTATGCGAATCATGCCTGGGTGCTGGATTTCAAGGCCAATGACCTGGCGGGTATTTTCATTGCGGAGCCGTGGTCGCGCACAGCCCGCATCGACGAAGAGTCCCGCAAAGTGGCTATGCGGCCTAAAAAGCGCCCGCAAAGCAAAGAACCCAAGCTCAAAATTATCGACAACAACCTCCACATCCGAAACAAACGCGGCCAATACATCGCGCTGTCGAAGAATGGAACCGCCGCGGACCCCTACCTGCCTAACCCCCACTGGTCCCCAGACAAATCACGTGTTTTGGCGTTCCAAGAGTCCGTGGTCGAGTTGCGCCAGATCCCTCTCGTAGAGTCCAGCCCGAAGGATCAAGTACAACCCAAAACCACTTGGATCGGTTATCGCAAACCTGGGGATAAGATTCCCCAACGAAGGCCTCGCCTGTTTAATGTTGCCCGAAAAAAGCAACTCCCGATTGATGACGATCTCTTTCAAGACTCCTTTCGGGTGAATCAAGTGCATTGGGCCCCGGACAGTTCAAAGGTCTTCTGCTTGTACAACCAACGGGGACACCAACAATTAGCCATGCGCTCGATCAACGCCAAAACCGGTGCGGTCACGACCCTGGTTGACGAGCGCAGCAACACATTTATTGATTACAGCCAAAAGAGCCAACTCCGCTGGCTGGATTCCAAAGCGCAACTCCTCTGGGCTAGTGAGCGTGACGGCCATAACCATCTCTACCGCTATGACACGCGTACTGGCAAGCTACTCAACCAAGTCACGCGCGGATCCTGGGTGGTCCGTAGCATCGAGGCGGTGGATGAGGCCAAGGAGCAAATTTGGTTCATGGCCATGGGCATACATGCCGAGCAAGACCCGTACTACCAGCATCTGGTGAGAGTCGATTTCGATGGGTCAAATCTTGTCGTACTCACCCAATCCAACGCTACCCACGTATGTACGCTGAGTGATGATCGCAGTTTGTTCATCGATCGATGGTCGCGTATCGATCAAGCTAGCGTCACCGAATTGCGGGACGCAAGCGATGGCTCCCTGATTCTCGAGCTGGGTCGGGATGAGGTCCACGATCTTCTCCAAGTGGGGTATGTCCCACCTCAACCCTTCGTCGCAAAAGGACGCGATGGAAAAACCGACATCCACGGCATCATCATCCGGCCTTCGAATTTCGATCCAGAACGCAAGTACCCTATCATCGAAGCCATCTACGCCGGACCGCATGGTTTTTTTGTTCCAAAAGGCTGGGAACTTCATCTGAGGGACCGGCGTATGGCAGACCTCGGCTTCATCGTCGTGCGCGTGGATGGAATGGGAACAAATTGGCGCAGCAAGGCCTTTCACGACGTCTGTTGGCAGAACCTGAAAGACAGCGGTTTTCCGGATCGTATCGCGTGGATGCGCGCAGCCGCGCAGCTGCACCCGGAAATGGATCTCACACGGGTGGGTATCTATGGGGGAAGCGCGGGAGGGCAAAGCGCCTTGGCCGCACTCCTGCACCACGGCGACTTTTACGATGCGGCGGCCTCCGACTGTGGTTGCCACGACAACCGCATGGACAAAATCTGGTGGAACGAAGCCTGGATGGGAAAAATAGGACCCCACTACGCCTCTAGCTCTAACGTCACTCACGCGTCAAAGCTCACCGGAAAACTCTTGCTCACCGTCGGCGAGTTGGACCGCAACGTCGATCCGGCCTCGACCCTACAAGTTGTGAACGCATTGATTGCCGCTGACAAAGAATTTGATTTCGTCATGATGCCCGGAGCTGGTCATGGCATCGGAGAAGGCCAGTACCTTTTCCGGAAGCGCCAGGACTTCTTTGTGCGCTCACTCTACGGACTTGAACCGCGCCACTAGGTTCTAACCCCTTGCGCGTACCCCGGGTCACCATTCACGAATGAGCAGAGTCAGGCCAAACTTCTTTGGCGCACGCATGTGCCTCAAAAGATCACCCTGGCTCCGATAGAATCAATTGACTGGCCCCACCTGATTTAGGGGTCAGCGATGCGGCCCCGCACAACGCTTTGAAAGAGGCCGACATTAGAATCGCCACCTTCCGAAAAATACAAACATGAACCACGACAGGATCACCGCAAACTTGCCCAGCCGCGATTTTGAAGCCACCGAAGCGTTTTATGCCCGGCTTGGCTTTGCCACAGAATATCGCGGCGACGGATGGATGATCCTCAACCGTGATGGCATGCATGTGGAGTTTTTTCCGCATCCGGAACTAAACCCGAAGGAGAGTTGGTTCTCGGCCTCGATGCGGCTCTGTGAAATTGATGCGCTTCACGCGCAATGGTCCGCATTGGGTATCGCCAAGGACGGCCCAGATTTCCCCCGAATCGGTTCTCCCATCGTGTTGGACGGCTCGCCGCGCATGTTCACCCTGCTTGACCCCGACGGATCGCTTTGGCGAGTGATGGAAATGGGTCCGGCAGATTGACCCCCTCACTTCGAACTGTTTGGTACACGGATTCTTTGCGCGTTCTGCTGAAGCCATGCGGCGGGCTTCCATTGGGTAAACGGAGCCGTACTGCACCCTAGGCTAGTGTTTCGCACTTCCCAGGGGCCCTAAGCAGCCATTCCGAGCAGCCTGCGAGCCTTTTCCAATTGGGCA
>JBLFXY010000227.1:0-6431 GCA_047611645.1 Glaciecola sp. | reverse complement strand
CGCATTCTCCCTCCACCTACACAAGGCCGGCCTATTCCGCTACGCAGAATAAGCCGGGCTTGCAGGTGGAAGGTTAATACGCGGCACCATCCACCCTCTTGCAAAGAGCGGTCATGGCGACTCGTGTGCTCATAACCGAGCATTTTCCTCCGAGCATTTCCCGGGTACCACCCCTGGGTATATCTTCGGGCAGGGATGGAAAACAGAAGCAGATTGGGCAAGGGTGGCGAAGCCCTATATGGCTCATCGGGCCGGGCTATCGCCGGAACATACCCATTGTGACGGCCTTGAGCATTTCCGGATTCTTGCGCAAGCGGCGTTGTGAATAGGCCCGCCATTCGGGGCCGTACGGTACGTAGACTCGAACGGGGAACCCTTGCTGGCGCCAGCCTTGCCAAATGGGTTCGCGTACGCCCAGCAGCACTTCGAAATCGAAAAGCTCGTGCGTGATGCCTTCTTGTTCGATGTGGTCCAAGAGGGTTTGCGCCATGGGGGCGTCGTGGGTGGCAATGGCGACGAAGTGCCCGTGCTTCCACAGGGTCTTGCATTGCGCGATGAAGGCTTCGCGGATGGGGTCCGGTTGGGTGTGAGCGATTTCTTCGGGCTCTAGGTAGATGCCTTTGACCAGCCGAATGTCCATGCGGCCGCCGGGTTCGGGTTCCGGTAGGGCCTCAATATCCACAGTGTTGCGGAAAAGGCGGGCTTGCATCACCAGCCCAGCGTTGTTGTGTTTGGCACGCAATTTTGCGAAGAGCGCGAGCGTGGCGTCGGTGGTGGGGTGGTCCTCCATCTCCACACGCATGCGTTGGCCGAGGCTCGCGCAATGGGTGAGCAAATCGTCGTACAGTTCGAAGGCGAGTGCAGCGTTTTTTTGCAGGCAGAAATGAGAGGGCTTCACCGAGACGTAGGCATCGAGACCCAGTTTCTCGATTTGCGTGGCACCCTCTTTGTATTCAGCCAGGACGGTACGCGCTTCGGATTCGCTCTGAACATCCTCGCCCAGCAGATCGAGAATTCCAGTGAATCCTTGGGCCTGTAAATCTTGCAGGCAAGCGAGGGCTTGCTCCAAGGTTTCACCCGCGATGTAGCGACCGGCCAGCTTGCGCATGATCGGGCGAGGAATGAAGGGGAGGGTGGCGACGGCCAGTTGGTGAAAAATTCCCATGGTTATCTGATCTTTCGGGGACCGGGAGATTGTAATTTTGCTCCGTGCAAAAACCCCATTTGAAACCGGATTTTGATCCGCCCGTTGTGGTTCTCACCACCTGCGCCGATGAAGCCTCCGCCCAGGTTTTGGCCCGGGCATTAGTGAGTGAGAGGCTGGTCGCCTGTGCCCAGGTCCAAGCCCCCGTTCGCAGTCACTATCGCTGGCAGGGGGAGCTGTGTGACGAGACGGAGTACCCACTTCAGCTGAAGACCCGTGGGGGGCTGGTGGACGCTCTCAGGGAGCGCCTGCAGGCCCTGCACAGCTACGAGGTGCCCGAATTCCTGGTGCTGACCTGTTCCAGCACCTCACCCGCCTACGGGGACTGGCTGCGCCAAGAAACACAAGCGTGAGGCCCGCGGGCTGGAAGCCGCACTTTTCGGGCCCGAGAGATCGTTCAGTAAAGTCCAGAATGGGACGAAACATGGGGGGTGAACCTCCTCCATTGCATCCTCTTCATTTGTAGCTCCTTGCAGGGAACCGACGGCCAGCCCTGCGCCGCGACCCCTTCGGTGGGGCCGTTCACCGTAGAGGTGGTGGAGATGACCTACCAGAAACTCCCGGAACAGCCGGTGGTGGAAGCGGAGCTGCCAGCCCGCTCGATCATGCTGCAGTCCGAGTTTTTCGAGTTCGTCGATGGGGTCGATGGGGAAGAGTTCCTGCCAACCGCCATCGTTGCCCTGCGCCATTACGCGCGCGGCGAGATGGACATCTTGGAGTGGGATACGGTCTTCGAAGGCGGGCAGTTGTTGCTCTCGGATCACCAAGTCCTATACGAAGAGCGCAAACCGAAAGGCGAACACCTTAAATCTATCTGGCGCGAACGCGCGTTGGGGCAGGGCGCTGCACACACCGTGATCGCGGAGTCCGTAGAGAGCGGAGAGGACGCCGGGGATTGGCACGTGTTGCGCTATGGTTTGCAATCCCAGGCCCACGGCTCCGCAAGCCATTTGGATGCGGCGCAGAGTCCCGTAAAGACGCGCTTGGGCCTGTTGCAACAAGCCCGCGCCGGTCACGTCCCCAATGGTTCCCTAGCCCTTTGGAATGGGGAATTGGGAACTTGGGAGACCGGGCAAGTACGCACGATCGATTTGAATATGGGAGCCTCGTTGGAGTGGTTGCAACCCGGCTTGAATACTCCCCGTGCTGTCATTTGGCGCTCGATCGAATCTTCGAGTTGCTTGGCGTTCGAGCTGAATGGGCCCCACTGCATGGGATTTAAGACCCGTCAAGGAGGACCGTGGGCGCGTCCCATGCACCCCGACGTATGGCAGCGGTTGGATTACAAGTGGCGCCGGGAAGCACCCGTGCAGGATCCGGGAGCCAAAGCCCGCGCGATTCAAGCGACCGCACCTTTCTTCGATAAGAAAGAGCACACGGTGCCGACCTGGCACACGATGTAGTGAGATTAGGGCATGACAGGTCGATCCTGTTCCGCCCAATCCAAGCGCAGCGTAAGGGCTTGGGCCAAATGCTCTGGGCCGGGTAACTCTATGCCTTCCATGTCCGCGAGTGTGCGCGCCACGCGGCGCAAGGATTGGATGCTGCGCCCCGATAGGGGGTTCTTGCCGCTGGCATGCTGCAGGAGTTTCATGCCGCGTTCCCGCACGGGAGCCCAGCGATCGAGTTGGGTGCTGGTGAGGTCCACGTTGCGCAGTTTCTGATCTCTTGTCCCGCGCTGCTGCTCCGCGCAATCAATGGCCTTTAGCAGGGCGCTCTCGGTGGGCTCGCTAGGTGCATGGACGCTTTCGTTTTGGGAGTTTCCCAGCAGATCCGGGAGGGTTGGGGAGTTCACCTGCAAGCGCAGATCAAATCGATCGAGTAGGGGGCCGGAGATACGATCTTGGTAGCGTCGAATCCCATGGGGTGAGCAGCGACAGCGATTGGGTGTGGATCCAAAATGTCCGCATGGACAGGGATTCATGGCTGCTATCAAGTGCACGCGTGCCGGAAGTGTGGCCTGGCGCCCGGCCCGACTGATCGTCACAGAACCGGTCTCGAGCGGTTGCCGTAAGCACTCCAAGACCTCTCTACGGAACTCGGGCAATTCGTCCAAGAACAGCACGCCTTGGTGTGCAAGCGTGATCTCGCCTGGTGCCAGGGCCGAACCACCGCCCACCATGCCCGCGTAGCTGGCGGTGTGATGGGGAGCGCGGAAGGGACGTCGATTGACGATGTGTCCGGGCCAGCGCTTGGCCGAAGCCAAGACGTTGGTCATTTGAATGCACTGGGGCAAGTCGGGCGGGGGAAGCAGGCGTGCGAGCCGCGCGGCCAACATGGACTTGCCCGATCCGGGAGGGCCTACCAGTAGCAGGCGGTGGCCCCCTGCGGCTGCCACCGCCAACGCAAATTTTGCTAGAGCCTGTCCTCGCACGTCATCGATACTGGGTCCATGCAGTCGGTGCTTCGGAATGGCCGGTGGTTGCAGGGGAGTCAGGGGACTCGTTTCGCTCGTTAAGTGCAGCAACACTTGGGCGATGGACTCTGCGGAATACACCCGCAACCCTGGAAGGCAGGAAGCTTCTTCGGCCGTGGCCGGTGGCGCGACCAAATCTGTCAAACCGTTCGCTTGGGCCGCCAAAGCCGCAGCCAGCCCCCCTCGAACCCCATGCAAATTGCCATCGATTCCGACTTCACCCAAAAACATTGTGGTGCTTAAGCGCGGTGATTGAAGGTGACCCCGCGCTGCCGCCGCCGCCAAAATCAGCGAAAGGTCCAGACCCTCTCCTGCCTTGGGTTGCGCAGCAGGTAGCAGGTTCAAAAACAAATGTCCCGACCCCATGGCCAGTCGGTTCTCGCGCATGGCGCACAACAGTCGCCCTTTGCTCTCCCGTAAAATAGAGTCGGGCAACCCGGTGAGAGTCACATCCGTGCGTCCCTTATCGTGGGCTTCAAAACGGGCTTCCACGCGGACCAAGTCCGCGCGGCAACCCCACAGGGATGCAGCATATACGTGGGCGGTTTCCATGCTGCATAGACTTGGGCCCGGGCGCAGGGTTGCAGTTAATCTTTGCGGGACTCGTTCCCGACGTACTACCGCAGGCCCTGGAGCGTGGCGCGCAGGTGACCCTCGTTTTCCGCGAGACGTCGTTCCGCGGTAGCACGGTCACAGTCGAGCGCGTGCATGGCGCAGGCCGTTTTGACGGAGCCACCGGCGCGCTGCAAAAGGGGCTCGGCGACGTCGGCGGCCAGGTACGTGATCTCGCAGACCATGCGCACGCCGCGCGCCCAGAGCTTGTGATTGCCCGCGGTATTCACATCGACCATCAGGTGCCCGTAGAGCTTGCCTAGCCGGGCCATCACCAGGGTCGAGATCGCGTTTAGAGCGAGCTTGGTGGCGGTTCCTGCCTTGAGGCGCGTGGAGCCTGCCACGAGTTCGGGTCCGGTGAGCAGGCGGATGGAAATCTCGTAATCGTCGGGTCGTTCGGAGGGCGGAATACAGGCCAGGAAGATCGTGTGCGAGCCCGCTTGGCGTGCTGCTTGCAGAGCTCCGTGGACGTAAGGCGCCCCCCCGCTGGCCGTGATGCCAAACACGCAATCCAAAGCACCGGGTTCTAGGGCTAGCAAGTCGAGAGCCCCTTGTTGCGGGTCGTCTTCGGCACCTTCGATAGCTTCTCCCATGGCCTTGGGGCCTCCAGCAAGCAAAACCTGGACCTGTTTCGGATCGCTTTGAAAGGTGGGCGGCAGCTCGGCGGCGTCCAGGGCGGCCAAACGACCGCTAGTCCCCGCGCCCACGTAGATGAGGCGACCACCCTGGGCCAACCGGTTTGCGATGAGATCGATGGCTGCGGTCAGTTGGGGCCGGGCACCGGCTACGGCGCGTACGGCTTCTTGATCCACCTCGCTAAAGCTCGCGAGCGCGTCGGACGTGCTCATCTGGTCCAGGTCGCGTCCCAGGGGGTGGGCGGCTTCGGTGGAGGGCAGGGGTCTGCTAAGGTTTTCTTGGGCTGTGTTGGGATTCATGGGTTAGCGAGGGGTGTCCTTTTTACCGGGGCGTGCACCGTCTCCGAACAATCGTCCGGCGCCTAGCGAGAGACCCCCGTCGATGGTGAGGCAATCGCCGGTCACGTAAGCGCATGCAGGGCTCATCAACCACAGGCATTGTGCGGCGACTTCTTCCTTTTCAGCGAAGCGTCCCATGGGCACGCTTCTGCGGATTTGTTCCTCGGTTTCATCATCGGGCCATAGGTTGCCCTTGGCTCCGTCGGAAGTGAAAGGCCCGGGCGCCACGGCGTTGACGCGCACACCGAAGGGGGCCCACTCTGCGGCCAGGGTTTTGCTCAGAGTCAGTACACCGGATTTTGCGCTCGCGGAGTGGGCTACGCCAGGCATGCCGGTCCAGGCATAAGTGGCCACGATATTCAGTTGCGTTCCCTTGCCCGCTTTGAGCATGTGGAGCCCCGCGTATTTCGAACAATAGAAAGTACCGTCCAAAACGATGGATAGAACGGCGCGCCAGGCGTTGGCGGACAGCCGGTGTGTGGGGCAAACAAAGTTGCCTGCCGCGTTGTTCACCAGGTGGTCCAGTTTGCCATGGCGCTCGACGATTCCGTCAATGAGCGCTTGGCACGCCGCAGGCTCACGCACATCCAAGGCCAAGCTTTCCACTGACCAACCGCGCTGCTCGGCCTCCTCAAGGAGTGATGCGTGGTGGGCGGGCGTGCGAGAGGCCACGACTACGTGGGCTCCAAGAGCTGCGAGCCCGCGAGATATTTGCAGGCCAAGTCCGGTGCCTCCACCTGTGACGAGTGCGACCTCGCCGCAAAAAGTGTCGGCGGGGAGCCATTGGGCTTGTTGAACGGGGGGCAGGGGCATTGTGCTGTAGGTGCGGATTGGCGGTTTTGGTTGGCCCATAGCTTAACGGTCCGCCAAGGAAACGAACACAACTAGCCGGCAGCATGCATCTCGACCGCAAAGATGGACCCCCAAAATCCATGGGAATGACACGGGTCATGCGCGAGGGGCATTCTGGACACTGAGCCGAAAAGCTGAAGGCCCACCCCGTTGACAAACAAGGTGAGGCCTACCGTATTTCGGCGGGGTTCGATGCCTACTTGGGGGCGGGCCAGGGTGCACGCCAATCGGTGTCGACCGTAGGGTATTGTTGGAGCCAACGTGTCCAGGCTTGTTCCGTGCCACCCGGGCGGTGCCCAGTGATACGATTCAGTGCTTTTTTGTACACCGTGCGCTGCCGGTGAATTGCGATGGAGACCACGCCCGCGTCGAG
>JBLFXY010000226.1:0-6681 GCA_047611645.1 Glaciecola sp. | reverse complement strand
ATTCCGGCACTGCGTTGGATCTCCCCCCGATAGCGTTCAACTATAGGGGGTGCAATCCGCCTTGTTCCGGAATGGATGGACGATTCCTGGCACAATCCTCTATGCCCGACACGCTCCTAGGGAAGTTTGATTTCCCACATGGGGCGCTGCCCTGCGGGTTTGTTTTTGTGGGCCAAGCGTAGGATCCTGGTGCCCGCTTGGATAAACTGTCGCGCTTCCAACCATTCGGTCGAGGCGAGCTTTCTGGCATTTCCCCTGCGCAAGACACCCTCCTTGGCCCCGTGCCCGGACGGACTCTTGCCCATGCCTAACGAAGACACCCTCCCCCTCGCTCTCACCTTCGACGACGTTCTCCTGGTGCCCGCACATAGCGATGTGCTGCCCTCGGATGTGGAGTTGAAGACCTGCTTCAGCCGTAACGTCAAGCTGAACGTGCCGATTACCTCTTCGGCCATGGATACCGTCACCGAGTGGCGCATGGCGGTGGCTCTCGCCCGCGAAGGAGGCCTGGGCGTCATCCACCGCAACCTGTCGCTGGAGGAGCAAATCGCCCAGGTGATCAAGGTCAAGCGCAGTGCCAACGGCGTCATCCTGGATCCGGTGACCCTGCCGCCCCATGCCACCTTGGGTACGGCCCGCGCCATCATGCGCGAGAAGAGCATCTCCGGCTTGCCGATTGTCGTAGGCAACAAGGTCGTCGGCATTCTCACCCGCCGGGACTGTAGCTTCGGAGGCGACGACGATGTGGTCATTGACCAGGTCATGACCTCCAGCCCGCTCGTGACCGCGCCCCCCGGCACATCGCTTGAGCAAGCTCGCGACCTGCTGCACCAGGGCAAGGTCGAAAAACTCATCATCGTGACGCCCGAGCAGGAGCTCAAAGGCTTGATCACGATGAAGGACCTCGAAATGCTCAGTGCCTATCCCAGCTCTGCCTTTGACTCCCGCGGTCGATTGGTCGTGGGCGCAGCCATCGGTGTGCGCGACTACGAGCGAGCCGAGGGATTGGTGGCAGCCGGCGTGGACGTGCTCGTGGTGGACACGGCCCACGGCCATACGACCAACGTGGTGGAAACGGTCAAGCAATTGAAGAAGACCCTCAAAGTCGACGTGGTGGCAGGCAACGTGGCCACTGGCGCGGCGGCCTTGGATCTGGTCGCAGCGGGCGTGGATGGTGTCAAAGTCGGAATCGGCCCCGGTTCCATTTGCACCACACGGATCGTGGCCGGCATCGGTGTCCCGCAGTTCACCGCCGTTCAACAGGTGGCAAGAGCCCTCAAAGGCAGCGGCGTTCCCGTCATCGCCGATGGTGGTATTCGTTACTCCGGCGATATCACCAAAGCCCTGGCAGCAGGCGCTTCCAGCGTCATGGTCGGAAGTTTGCTCGCTGGCCTGGACGAAAGCCCGGGTGAGACGTTTCTCTCCGAAGGACGCACCTTTAAAGCCGTGCGCGGCATGGGCTCGATCGGAGCCATGCAGCAAGGTTCCAAGGAACGTTACCGCCAAGGCGATGTAGAGGATGTGCAGAAGCTCGTGCCCGAGGGTATCGAAGGTCGCGTTCCGTATCGCGGGCACCTCTCCCCGTTCATTTATCAACTGTGCGGAGGCGTTCGCGCCGGACTGGGCTACTGCGGTGCACGTACCATCGGCATCCTTTGGGAGCGCGCTCAATTCACTCGAATCACCCCCGCGGGCGTGCGCGAAAGCCACCCCCACGACGTCACCATCACCCGCGAGTCCTCCAACTACGCAGGTTGAAACCATGAGCCAATCCAACAACACCGCTTCCAGTTTCCATGGCGAGCGAATGCACGGCATTCTGATCGTCGACCTGGGAACCCAATACGCCCAACTGATCGCGCGCCGCGTGCGCGAGGCCGGTGCTTGGTCGGAAATTCATCCGGTTCAGAACGCCCTCAAAGCGGCCAAAGCAATGGATTTAGAGGGCATTATCCTCTCCGGTGGTCCGGCCTCGGTGTACGCCGAAGGCGCGCCCCAGGTGCCCGATGAACTCTTCGAGCTGGGCGTGCCCGTGCTCGGCATCTGCTACGGCATGCAATGGATGTGTCGCGCCCTGGGCGGCAGCGTCGAGGAAGGCCACGAACGTGAATTCGGCCGTACCCAACTGAACGTGGAAGATCCTGCGGGACTCTTGCAAGGCGTGCCTGCCGAGAGCGTCGTTTGGATGAGCCACGGGGACAAGGTCACCTCCTTGCCCAAAGGCTTCTCCGTCATGGCGCACTCCGCCGACTGCGCCTTCGGGGCCGTGGGCGATGCGAGCCGCCGCCTGTACGGCGTGCAATTCCACCCCGAGGTGGCCCACTCTGAACACGGCGCGCGCGTGCTGCGCAACTTCGTGATCGACATCTGCGGTCTGGCCGGGGATTGGCAACCCGCCAACATCGCCGAGCACTTGATCGAGAAAATCAAAGAGCAAGTGGGGGAGACCGGCGAGGTCATCCTGGGTCTCTCCGGAGGCGTGGACAGCTCCGTGGCCGCTGTACTCATGCAGCGCGCCATCGGCGACCGCTTGCACTGCATCTTTGTGGACAACGGCCTCCTGCGCCACGGCGAGCGCGAGGCCATCGAGATCATGTTCGGCAAGCACTTCGGCATGGACCTGACCACGGTCGACGGCGAAGCGCGCTTCCTCGAACAACTGGCCGGCGTCACCGACCCCGAGCTCAAACGCAAACGCATCGGCCATGAGTTCGTGGAGGTCTTCCGTGAGGAAGCCAAGCGCTTCAAGAACGCCACCTTCCTCGGCCAAGGCACGCTCTACCCCGACGTGATCGAATCCGTCGCCGTACACGGCGGCAACACCGCGGTCATCAAAAGCCACCACAACGTGGGCGGCCTTCCCGAGGACCTGGAACTAGGCCTCGTCGAACCCCTGCGCGAACTCTTCAAGGACGAGGTACGCGCCATCGGCCGCTACCTGGGCCTGGACGACACCGTCCTCATGCGTCAACCCTTCCCCGGCCCCGGCCTAGCCGTACGCATCGTGGGCGAAGTCAGCTACGACCGCTGCGAAATGTTGCGCAAAGCCGACGCCATCGTCACCAGCGAAATCGAAGCCGCTGGAGCCCACAAAGACCTCTGGCAATACTTCGCAGTCCTTCTGCCCCTCCAGTCTGTCGGAGTCATGGGCGACGCGCGCACCTACGAGTACACCTGCGCCATTCGCCTAGTAGAAAGCACCGACGGCATGACCGCCGACTGGGGCTACCTGGACCGTGACCTATTGCGCCGCATCTCCTCGCGCATCGTCTCCGAAGTCCGCGGCTTCAACCGTGTTGTCTTGGACATTTCGTCGAAGCCGCCCGCTACCATCGAGTGGGAATGATTGGGTCTGAAGGGCTCTAATCGTCCTTATTGGGCCCGTTGCGTTGATTGATTCGCTGCGGGCCTGTTTTTTTTGAGCGTGGTCTTTGGTGTGAGTTTACTGGGGATTGTATTCGTGAGAGATATTGTGAGGTTGCTGAGAGATTGGTGGGTCCGTTCACGCGAAGAAGCGAAGAAGCGAAGGACGCGAAGCTGTGAGATTTGGGAGAGCGTTTGTTCTCTAGTTTTGTGGTGCTCGAAGAGAAACCAGAGGGGGTAAATTCTTGGCGAAGCCAAGAATGAAGATAACTTTTGGTTTGGCCTTCGGGCTGCACTGAAGGGGTGGTTTTGCGTTGAGGGCTCGCGCCTTCGCGAGTATTCAAACCGGTCCTATACAAACGCCCGAGTACTATTCGAATCATGTGCACATGCCGGCGTAACATCCGAGCCGAGTACAAGCGTCGTGGTGTCATGTGGGTAGTGCAAAAAAAATTCCCCGCAACCTCTCCCATCTCACCCATGTGGGCCCCCCCGAGGTTCTGGCCGAAGGCCAAACCGAGCCGGCCCTTCGCTTCTTTCCAAATCCCTAACGCCCCGCACCGCAGCCAACGGTTCCCTCCAAACTTCGCGTCCTTCGCTTCTTCGCGTGAACCGACCCGCAAATCTCTCAGCCGCTAACAGCAACCCATAGCAACATAGTTTCTGCGTAACCGTCCACCCATGGCAGCATGCAGCCCAAGGCCACAGCCTGCCGTTGCAGCGTCACCTAGCGCCGAGGTTGCGCGACAGGAGCCGCGTGTGCCGGCCGTTGGCGGGCAGTAGTCTTCGGTTCGTCCGAGGGCGTGGACGAATTTTTGGATGCAATGGGGCTCGGTGTTTGAGGACTGTTCTGGTCTAACGTTGTGCGCCGCTGGTAGAGGCGGGCATCGACCCAGTAGGGGATGCGTACGCCTTGTACCAGGCGATCCTTGTACCCTTGTTCCCGGCCTTCGCCCGCCATGATGGTGTGCTCGCGCAACCAACTGAACAGGACTTGCTTGATGAGAACCTCGCACACGTTCTGGGCGGGGCAGGCGAAGTCGCCCGTGCCTCCAGGTAGGTATCCCTCGGCTCCGATGGGTTCATGCCCTTCGAGCCAGCGTTCGGGTTTGAAGGCGTCAGGGTCGCTCCAATGGTCCTTATGGCGCTGGATGGCTGCCAAGTTGACGATCACCCCGGTTCCGGAAGGGAGGGGGCGTCCGTGCAATTCGACTTGGCGTGCATCCTTGACCCGGCGGCCCACCAAAGGGATGGGCGGGGCGAGACGTAGGCTTTCTTTGTAGACGGCATCCAGTATGGGCAGGTGCCGCAGGCCATAGGTTGTAGGGTCCGGATCGTTGCTCGCCAATTCGCTTTCCAGCTTTTCAAGCTGAGAAGTGTGTAGGGTCAAAAGGTGCAGGGTGCTGGTCAGGCTGGCGGCAATGGGTTGGCAACCGCTGATCAAAACCTGTAACAGGGCCGGGGCCCACTGGCTTTCCTCGAGCGCGTAGCGTTCTTTGAGCAGGTGCCCGATCAAGTCGGTGCGTTCTTCTTCGGGATAGCGGCTGGCCTGTGCGATGCGCGTGGCGATCGCATTCAATAGACGTGTTTGCGGATCGTCTTGCAGGTGTTTGGAATTTTCGGCTTTTTCGAATCCGAGGGACTTGCGTTTAGAACCCAGGGTGATCTCGAGAAAATCTTCGAAGCTTTGGTGCGAGAGCTCTTGGCCGAGCGTCATGCGGGACAAGGCGCCGAACACGATGCGTAGCATGCTGGCGTGCAAGGGGAGCGAGGACCCCATGGTTTCCTTGGCGAAGGCATGGGCGCGTTCGGCGAAGAAGGATTGCAGCGCCGGTAGCTGGGCTTCGAGCCACTCTTCGATCCAAGGGGTGGAAAGAAGGGAGAGCGGTGCATTTACGGTTTGGTAGGAGTCCCCGTGGCCGAGGCCGTTGAAGTCGTGGCTCTCTTCGTTGGGATTGCGGGTGCCGAGCAGGCTGCCGGTGCATTCTAGTTGAAAGGCGTCGGTTTCACCTTGTAGTACGGCTTGGGCTAAGCGTGGGCTGCTGGCGAGCAGTACCGGACGGCTCTTGATCCAGATGAGCGTGAGGTCCCCATGTTCCTTGGCGAAACGGATTCCCGCTTGCCAGGGGGCTTCTCGCAGCATGGCTCGCTGGTTTCCCATGGGGAACGCGGGGGCGGGGCCTGAAAAGGACTCGTAAGCGGCCACACGCTCGGGATGCACGTAGGTGAAAAGCTTGGATCTAAGAGTCATGGCAGTGGGTGCGGGGGTGCTTAAGAAAACTACCACCCTCAGGGTGTGGGGCGGGGCAAAGTCAGTTTTGTACCCGTGTCCATGAGCTTCGCTCTGGATTGAGACCCTGAAATGATCCGTTTTGAGGATAGGATGGTGCGCATGTCGACCGGGAGATTCTTAAGAGCCACGGCCATTGCCCTCATCATTGGGTCCATCGGCAGCCTTGTCTGGGTTGTGTCCCAGCGTCTGACTTATCCTTTCGCACTGGAATGGATGGAGGGGGGCCTGTTGCAGCATGCCCAGCGCATCCGGCAGGGATTGCACTTGTATGGACCTCCGAGCGCGGATTTCACGCCGTTCCCGTACCCACCCTTGTTTCCGTGGTTGATGTCCATTCTGCCTGGGGATGCCTGGTCCTTCACGGGGCCGCGTCTTCTGGCTCTGGCTGGCTACCTGGGGGTGGCCTGCTGCCTGTGGTGGCTCGCTCGGCGCCAGGGGGTGGGGCGACTTTGGGCCTCGATGGGCTTGGCGGTTTGGGCAGGCGGCTTCGCTTTTGGCGGGGGCTGGTACGACGTGGCCCGGGCTGATGGCTGGGCTCTATTCCTACATTTGGCGGGGGCCTGTTGCCTGTGGGGCGAAGGCGGCCGCAAACGCGCGGCCGCGGCGGGTGTGCTGTTTGTGCTCTCCGGTTTAGCCAAGCAGATCGGTTGGCCCATGGGGCTCTTGTGTGCTGTGGCTTACACCTGGCAGCGCAAGCCCGGCATCGCCGAACTTTGGGGCGCAATGATTCTTGGAGTCGTGGCCTTGATCCTGATCCTCCCTAGCCTGTTTGGGGATTGGGCATACTTCTACATCTTTGAGGTCCTGGCCGGTCATGACACCGGAGGGTCCTTGGCGGATATGGGGCCCAAGCTCGTGCGGGTGGCTCCGGGTGGGTTGTTGACTTTTTGGGTCCTCGCCAAGGTCTGCCGCAAGTCACATCCCGGCTACGCAGAGGCACCTATGTTGCTCGCAGTGGTGCTCGGTTGGCTGGCTGTATTTGTGTTGGGAGCGGTGCATGCGGGGGCCTACGACAATGTGTACCT
>JBLFXY010000225.1:0-6703 GCA_047611645.1 Glaciecola sp. | reverse complement strand
ATTGCACGATGCGGTCGCGTTCAGCACTGGGAAGCTCACGCAGGCCCAGGGCCACGTTGTCCCACACCGAGGCCCAGGGGAAGATGCCGTATTCTTGGAATACGAAAATGCGTTTGCGGCTGGGGCCTCGGACGACTTCGCCATCCACGCGCACAACCCCGGTGGTAGGGGATTCGAACCCGCCCGCCACGTTGAGCAAGGTAGACTTGCCACAGCCCGAAGGGCCGAGCAGGCATACGAATTCGCCAGCCTTGACCTCGAGATCCACGGCTTCGAGCACATCCAGTTTCTTTCCCCGTTGATCGAAACTCTTGGAAACTCCTTCGAAAAGGATGTGTCCAGGCTTGGTTGTTGTCTTTTGCGTTTGGCTCATTTGTTTGCGTACCCCCAGCGGACTTCGTCAAAGCGCTCCAATTGACGAATCAATAGGTCTAGGACGATCCCGATCAACCCGATGACGATCATGGTGGCGACTACCAAGTCATAACGACTGCCCATGTTGCGCGCATCGTTGATGAGGTATCCGAGACCAGAGTTCATACCGACCATTTCCGCGGCCACGATCACGAGCCAAGCGACGCCCAAGGCGATGCGCAGACTGGTGATGATCTGGGGCAGGGCTGCGGGCAGAACCACGCGGCGCATCAGTTCGAATCCCGTCAGGCCAAAGTTGAGCGCCGAACGACGGTGCACTTGACTGATGTTGCGTACCGCGGCCATGGTGCCCACGGCGATGGGGAAGAACGAGGACAGGAAGATCAGGAACACCCCAGCACCGTCTCCAATTCCGAACCATAGGATGGCGATCGGAATCCAGGCGATGGGCGAAATGGGGCGCAAGCCCTGAATGATGGGGTTGAGCGCACGGAATCCGAGGGTGGACCAACCGACCATCAAGCCGATGGGGATGGCGACCGCGGCTGCCAACAGGAAACCCCAGGTGACCCGGAATAGACTGGCCACGATGTCTCCCATCAAGCGTCCCACTTGGATGAGCTCGACCATGGCGTAGGCCGTTTGCAGTGGCGTCGGGAATGTTTGGCTGCCCGAGGCGACGCAAGCCAATTGCCAAAACGCGAGGCCCAGCAAGGTGACGCCAATGGGCAAGGTCCAGCATTGACTGTTGTGTGTGCCCCTTCGGAAAACGCCAACGATGGCGATGCCCGCGAGCAGCATGAGAATTCCAGAAATCATCGTACCTGCCCTTCTTGGCCGTTTTCTTCGGGCAGTCGATCCATGTCCCAAGCCTCTGGCACGCGTCCGGCAAATTGCGGATCCACGTAGCGCTCGAATTCAATTTCTTCGCTCAGCACGCCAGCGGACACGCCCAGGTACATGATCTCATCGAAGTCTTCACGCAGGGGTTCCAAGCGTGTGTACGTCACCCGGTCGGGTGGTTTGGAGAGAACGAATTTGAGCAATTCGGTGGGCTGCTGATAGTAGTGCTTGGCCGCCACTTCAGCGGCCTGCATGCGGTGTGACATATCTTCGTCGAGCCATTTTCCAGAGCGCGCGATGCCATCGACCAGCTCCTGGATGAGTTCGGGGCGATCCTCAATCAAATCATCGCGCACGACAAGCACGCACGAGATAAAGCCCGGCCAAACGTCCTTGGCCTGGTGCAAAACCCTTCCTATGCCGTCCATTTCTCCTTTGGCTGCAAAAGGTTCCCCCACGATGTAAGCATCGATGGAGCCTGCACCCAGGGCGGTGGGGTGCTCGGGCGGCGGGACTTCACGGATGTCCACGTCGTCGCGCGTCATACCGTTTTCGGCCAGCAGGCGGTGTATCAGAATGTTCTGGTTGGAATAGCGGCTGGGCACTGCAATGATCTTGCCGCGCAGGTCGGTAAAACGCCGTACGGGGCCGTCTTTGGCTACAACCAAGGCGGTTCCATCCCGGTGGCCCAGGTAGACGACCTTGATCGGAACGCCGTCCGTGACCAATTGCATGGCCATGGGCGCGAGGATGAAGGCCCCACCGATTTCCTTGGCAATCAACGCCTCTTTAACCGTGGGCCAATCCGTGAATTTCATGGATTCAAACACGGAACCTTGTTCGGAATGTGTGGTGACCCAACTGGTCACCGGGCAGGTGAGGTGTCATGTCACCGGCAAAAAAGCCACGATCAGGTCTGCGGGCCTCTCCCCGCGCATGACCTCCACCTTGCGCACCAAATTGCGGAAACCAACGTTCTGCTGTATGTGCGCTAGCGTGATCAGGAGGGTCCAAAGCAACGACCCTATCAGGACTTTTCGTTTCATCGATCGAGCCCCTTGTGGGCCAAGCGATCGGCTGTAACAAGAGAATCCCGGAGTACGAGGCTGTGGGCCTTGCATTCCGGGACGTGGGCAATCGCATGCCTAGGGCACGTAATCGGTACGGTCGAGGTATCTGGGGAGATACCGGAGAGCGACCTCTGGCAATAGATTTCGAGCTGGAACATGGCGGATGAAATTCGGGTTCGGCAGAAGTCTACCGTGTACGTAAGATTGTCGCAGGTGCGAACCACCAAAAATCCCATCATGAAGCGTGCGCAGGGAATGGGCTGGCAGGGATGGTGTTGCCAAGCCGAAACGGAATCTCAGTCGGGGCTTCCAGCGCGAGCCTCCATCAATTCTCTGATAGGAATCTTGCAGGGGCCTCTCCAAACCGCACATGTTCCTTGGGGATCGTGGCCCCAGCCGCCTCGAACTACCGGGCTTCCGGAAGTCGTCTTCCAAAAGGTGGGCAAGCTTTTGGGCGCATGGCTGCGGGAGCGATGAATGGACTGGGGCGACCTTTCCTATCGAATACGATCGTGGAAGCTGGGGCCAATGGTGCCCCTTGCATTCCCCGCCCCCTACGTCGCGCCATCGAGCGCCTCACCGAGGACCCCATGGCCGAGCCACTCCTCCGCGAAGAACTCGAAGAGATGAAAACCACTTACGCCGACATCGACGACATCGACGACATCGACGAAGCCGACGAAGCCGACGAAAAACTAACCTTCTCCACCGAACCGCCCACCACCACCCCGGAACAGCCCGCGGACGAACCGGCCAGTTCAGAAGCGTAAGCAATCAAGCCCACTCGGGTCCCCAGACCCAAACCACCCGTGGGGCGCATCTTCACCGATGCGCCCCACGGTTCGTTTGTTACGTGCAAGCTCAAAACGCCTTACCCCCCAACGACTTTTACGTATCGGAGATGCCATCTACAACCACATACGCCGTATGTGGTGTCCGTCATTCCAAGCCTACATTTTTCAGGGACTTCGCCTATCCTGGTCCCATGCGATTGATCCTGACTGCTATCCTAATTCTATTCCTGTTTTCGAGTGCGCTCGCTGGCAGTGACCCTTCGAATCGAAAGAGGACTCGGGTGTTTTTGTTTGCTGGCCAATCGAACATGGTTGGCTCCGATTCACGGGTTAAGGACATCGATCACTTCCCGCCCTTTGAGGGTCTGGCGGAACCCCAGAAGAGGGTGCTGTTCTCCTACGTTCTGGGCAGGGAGGACAAGACCCGCTCTGATGGTTGGGTTCCGTTGCAACCGGTCAATGGGGTCGTGGGCCCGGAGTTAAGTTTTGCCCGCAAGGTGAGCCAGCGCATCGACGACCCCATCGCGATCATAAAGTGTGCTGCGGGGGGAACCCACCTGGGTGGGGATTGGAATCCCGACGATCCCTCCGGCTACAAGCTCTATCCGCTTCTGCTCGAAACGGTTCGATCCTCCTTGGCCGCCCTCAAAAAGAAGGGCATTCAGTATCGGATCGAGGGCGTCATGTGGCATCAGGGTGAGAACGACATGTTCGAGGACGGATACATGGCGAATTATGGAGCGAACCTCACGAATCTGGTGAGCCGCTTGCGGCGTGATTTGGAGGCGCCCGAGTTGCAGGTCTTTGTTGGCGAGTTGTGCACGAAGACCATTTGGGGCATGGACCTCCGTCCCAGCATGGATGCGATCGCCCGGGGCCAGAAGGCGGCTGCCAAAGCGGATCCTCTTATCCATTACGTTCCCACTTCGCATGTGAGCGTAGAGATTGGCAATGGCGTTGGCTTGCACTACCACTACGGAACATTGGGGCAGTTGGAGCACGGGGTGAACTATGCCGACGCGTACCTTGCAGGTCTTGAGCTTGGGGATGAGCCCTCGGCGCCGCTGAAAAAGTGGCCATACTCCAATGACAAACCGATTGAGCTCTTCGTGCTCGCGGGCCATCGCAACATGGAAGGAGAAAGGGCTTTCGTTCAGGACTTGCGCAAGTTGAAGGGCGGCAAGCCACTCGCCAAGGCCAACTCAAAGATCCCCTTCCGCTACAGTTTGGGCGGTGGAGTGAAGACCTCCAACGGTTGGGAGCCGCTTGCACCGGCTGGGTACTACGGCACCTTTGGACCCGAGCTAAGTTTCGGCCGGAGCCTGGCCCGCAAGCTGCGCACCCCAATCGCAATCGCCAAATTCACCCACAGCGGATCACAGATCATCGACTGGACGCCAGCAGGCAGCGTGGCGCAGGACCGCAACCTCAATCCAACCTTCCTCGCTTTCGTACGCGAGGCGATCACCGACCTGGAGGCGCGCGGTCACAGCGTGAAACTTGGCGGTGTCATTTATCACGTGGGAGAGAACGACATGTCTTTCTCGCCCTTTCGTCGGGAGGCTGCCGAACGCCTAGCCGCGATCATTCGCTCTAGCCGGGAAGCCCTCGGCCAGCCGCAACTGATGTGGTATGTCAGTCAACAGCCGCCAACCGACGATCCCGAAGTGAATGACATCGACGTGACCGCTGACATCGCCAAAATGGCGGCTGCGGATGAGTATTGTGTACACCTTAAGGCCTTCGACCTGCCCCCGCAGGAGAAGAAGCTCGTGATCGACACCGCCGGGGTGGTCTGGCTCGGCAACTGGCTAGCGGAGCAGGTGCTCGACCTAAGGTGAGGGAACGCGCGAGGAATCCTACGGTGCCAGGACAAGGTCCACCGGTAGTGGGCGTCTGACGCCGTATCTACTGGTCACTGTCCCGCTCGCCTCAGATCACTAGCATTCCTTAGCCATCTTTAATCGAATCGGCCGCTAGAATATCGATGAGTGCCCTCCACCCTCTTCAAACGATGAATCTTCGCTCCATTATCTTGATCTCCCTCATGGGGAGCGCCCTCGCCTTTGGCCAAGACAACGAGGAGAGGGTCGAGAGTGAACCGATCTGGAAGCGCGCGCGCAACTCCGCCGAGCGGGCGATCGAGCGTGGAGACAGCGCCGAAGCGCGTGTTCACCTATTGGAGGCGCTGCGCTGGAAGCCGAGTAAAGAGATCGAGAGCGAGCTCCTAGAGCTTCTCCTAGAACAAGAGGCGGACAGCGCGACTTCCACGCTCTGGGCCCTCAGGAGCTTGGACCAAGCGATGGACCCGAAGGGGCGTGGGCGATTAACGGACTCCATCAATAAAGAGCTCGGAGCGCTTGCCGCTCCCGCACGCGCGCTGTTCCTGCAACGAATCGCCGCGCTGACAGAACTTGAGCGCCTCCGCAAAGTCGAGCGCCGCGCAGCCAGGCGTGGCTTCGGTCAACTCCTCATCGTTGAGTGGGCGGCTGAGACAGCGCGCGCCCTCCTCTCTGGCTCACCCGCTCTCAAGGAAACCTTTGGCGACGCTATCGAGCGAGACAGGCGCCCCTTTGTCGACGCGGAATCTGAGCTCGCGAAGCATGTCGTCAAGGCCATCTCTAAACTCGCGAAATCCGCTCTCTCAAAAGGTGACTATGAGGACGCTATTCGCGCCGGCCGCATCCTCGTCGGATTGAACGCGCAAGCCAACACCAAGGGCCTGCGATCGGATGTGCCGATCTCTATGGACGGCGCGGGCGCGCTGGGCAGAGACACCGTCGCTAACGCCCGCAAGAGGCTGCTCGCCAAGCGCGAGCCCTACACGCTTGAAGAGCTCGAGATGATGACTCCTGCGGAGCAGGCTGAGTTCGAAGACACCTATACAGAGTTTGGCTTTCCGGCTGTCGCGATCTCCCCCACGGGCAAGTACCGGATCGAAACTTCCTGCGGCTACGAGACTCTCCTTGGGATCACAGGCACCGTCGAGCTCCATCATGACCGCCTCGTCGACTGGTTCGGGCAAGACCCTTTTGAAGGCAAGCAAGGCCTCGTGCGCATCGTCCCTGACATTCAAGGCCTTGAGGCTGAGGGAGGCACGAAGTGGTGGGCTGGTGGATTCCAGGGCGGCGACACGACGGTCATTCGTTTCGCCATGGGCAACATCGAGGGCGTCGGACGCACTCTCACCCACGAGCTGACGCACCGCTTTGACGGCGTGATCTACCCTGGAATGCCCGGCTGGGCTGTCGAAGGCAGAGCCTCTTGGACAGGCGGCGCCTACGGCTGGTCCGGTGATACGGAATTCATTGAGAACTTCGCTACAGGAGGCTCGATGCATGACGCACTCGTGCGCGGATATACGGGCGAAGGCAAACTCAGGGACATCCTCAACGGCGAGAACGAGCGCTTCCGCGACAACTACACCTTCGGCTACGCAATGTGGGTGTTCATCACCACATGGGAGATCCGTGACAAGCGCGTCTTTGAGCCCAAGCTCGAAGAGTGGATGCTCGGATCAGCCAAGGCTCGCGGACCTCTCGATTGGTTCAGCACCTGCTTCATCGACGGCAAAGACGGCCGCCCCGCGAGCTTCGAGGCCTTCCAGAAAGAATGGAACCA
>JBLFXY010000224.1:0-6713 GCA_047611645.1 Glaciecola sp. | reverse complement strand
GGGCATCCAGTTTTGAAAGAGAGATACGCTTGGAACCGGGCTCGATTGCGCTGATTCGCACGCTGACCTCTTCACCCATGGAAACCACGGCGCCAACATTGTTGACACGCTCGCGTCCCAATTGGGACACGTGAAGCAGGCCTTCGAGGCCCGGCTCCAATTCAACAAAAGCGCCGAAGTCTGTGATGCGGGTGACCTTTCCGGTGACCACTGAATCCTCGCGGTATTTCTCCTGAACATCGTCCCAGGGATCGGGTTCAAGCTGCTTAACGCCCAACCCAATGCGACGTCCGCCATCTTTGATCTCGAGAACTTTGACCTGCAGTTCCTGCCCCACGTTGAGCACGTCGGCCACGTTCTCCACACGCTGGCGGGAGATGTTCGAAACGTGCAGCAAGCCTTCGATACCGCCCGGGAGTTTCACGAACGCGCCAAAGGCTTCGATGCGTGTAATTTTCCCAGTGAGGATTGTGCCGGGCATCAAGCTGCCAGCCGCTTCCTTCATGGATTCCATCTGTTCCGCTTCTTGAACACGTCGGCGCGAGAGCAGCACGCGATTACGTGAGCGGTCGATCTCGAGCACTTCCGCGGTCATGGTGGAACCGATGTGGGTGGAGATGTCCTCATCCCGATCGGTGCTGACTTGACTCGACGGCATGAACGCTTCGTTCTTGCCGATCTTTAGCGTCAAGCCACCTTGGTTCTGTCCGGTCACACGCGCCTTGACCAGTGAGCCGACTTCCAGGTCGTCCCAAGCGGCGAGTTCCTGGGCGGCTCGCATGGAAACGATCCAAAGCCCGTCCTCTTGTCCATGCAATACAAAGCGGTGCTTGTCACCGACCGTGGGAGGAGTTTCGAATTCCTCCAGGCTGCAGGCGCCCTGCATGCGCGGACCCAATTCCACGATCACATCCGTGCCGCTGACTCCCGCGACGATGCCCTCGTAAAGACGGGGGCCTCCGCGGCCACCGGTCGGTTGTCCTGATGCCTGGGGCATGTCCATGTTCTGGAGGTCCACACCCGAGAGGGCGTTTTCAATTTCTTTATCCAGGTGGTTCTGATTGGGATCGCTACTCATGTTTCCGTTTTGTTGGGTGGGATGCCGCTGGACGGCTCCCGGGCTTGCTAGTTAAGCCAGGTTTCGGGTGCTAGATTGTGTGCTAGGAAGCCTCGGAAGGCAGCTCCAGATCAGGATTTTCAGCTTTCTGGGAGCAATCTCTCTGCAAAAAAACGATTTCGCCGGCAATTCAGACCCGGTGAACATCACGCGTGCTGGCCTGATCGGTGGGCCAAAGCACGATCTCTCCCACATTGACATGGGGCGGGCGGGTGATGGCATAGAGGATGGCGTCGGCCACATCCTCGGGCCCCAGGGGGGTCATTCCAGCATAGATTGCGTTCGCCGCCGTGGTGTCGCCGCCCAAGCGAACCACCGAAAAATTGGTTTCGACCATGCCCGGGTCCACCGTGGTGTAGCGGATGCCTGATCCAGGTGTGTCGAGACGTAGAGCCTCGTAAATCGATTTCACAGCATGCTTGGTAGCGCTGTACACATTGCCACCGGGATACATTTGGCGACCGGCGACGCTACCCAGCAGGACTAGATCGCCGCGGCCACGCTTGATCAATCCAGGCAAGGTCGCATGAATCGTGTGTAGAACACCTTTTACGTTGGTGTCGATCATCAGGTCCCAGTTGCTGGTTTGGCCGTCCTGGAGTGGACCTAGGCCTATCCCGAGTCCGGCATTGCACACGACGATATCGGGGTCATGATCGGCGAGGGCTTGGGCCACACTGTCCGCGCAGCGCACATCCATCGTCAGGACCTGCGCATGCTCCAGGGAGGCTGCGAGTTCCTGCAGTTTGTCCTCGCTGCGAGCGGCCAAGAGAAGATTCGCGCCCGCCGCTGCCAAGGCTTGGGCAGTGGCACGGCCAATGCCGGATGAGGCACCCGTGACAAGGGCGGTACGGCCTTTGAGCTTACTAGATTCCATGGGGCCGATTGTACGTTGCAAGCCTAGAGCTGGGCTATACTGCCAGCATGGTTCAAAGCGAAATCACTTATCAGGGGCAATTGCGCACCCAAGCTACCCACGGGCCCTCCGAGGCCTCCATCCTGACCGACGCTCCCGTGGACAACCGCGGAAAGGGCGAAGCGTTTTCTCCGACCGATTTGGTGGGGGTTGCACTCGGTTCCTGCATTTTGACCCTGATGGGCATCACAGCCCAGGACAACGGCTGGGATCTGGGCGAGACCCGCGTGAGTGTTTCCAAGCACATGAAGGCACAGCCCATGCGCCACATCGCGCGCCTGGATCTGGAACTGCGCATTCCTGGGGAGTGGTCCGAGCAGCAGCGCGAGGCCCTAGAAAGCAGCGCTCGCGGGTGCCCGGTCATGGCGAGTTTAGGCGAGTGCGTGACCGTGAACTTGAACTTCCAATGGGGGGCACTGTAGATGTCACACACTTCGACTTTGGTTGACGCGCGTCACTTCCAATACTTGGCCGAACGCACGGCTGGCGACGATGCCTTCCTCACCGAGCTAAAAAAAGCGGCCGTTGCGGAGGGCATTCCCGCCATCTGGGTGGCTCCGGAACAAAACTCGTTCCTAGCCATTTTGCTGCGCCTGATAGGGGCCAAGGAAGTGGTCGAAGTCGGCACTTTAGCCGGCTATTCAGCCATCGGTATGGCCCGCGCTCTGCCTAAGGATGGCCGGCTGCGCACCGTCGAATTCCTGCCCAAGCATGCGGATTTCGCACGTCGCTGGGTCGCCAAAAGCGATGTGGCCGACGTGGTTGAGGTGATCGAAGGCAGCGGGCAGGAGGTCCTCCCCACAATGGAAGACAACTCGGTGGACGCGGTCTTCCTGGATGCGGACAAGTCCGGTTATCCCGAATACTTGACGCAGGCCATGCGCTTCGTGCGGCCGGGCGGTCTGGTTATGGCCGACAATGCGTTCGCGTTTGGTCAACTTTTTGACGAACAGCCGACCGATCCGGAAGTCGGGGCCGTCAGGGCCTTCAACGATCACATCCCGAGCATTCCCAACTTGCACGCCGTCATCATTCCGATTGGGGACGGAGTCTGGGTCGGAGTAAAGAAGTAACGGCCCACAGGGAGTCGAAGGAAGCACCACGCGGGGCCACCCGGGGTAAATCCCGCGCCGGAATCGCAACCGTTGATTTTCCTCGATCCATAATTGCCCTACACTCTCATCATGAGCCCCGCAAAAAAGAGCACCGCCACAGGCGACAATACTCAGGAGACCCCCAGTTTTGACCAGCGGATGGCGGAACTAGAGGGCATTGCAGCAGCCTTGGAAGGTGCTGACCTGGGTTTGGAACAAGCCTTGGAACGCTACAAGCGCGGTGTGGAATTGTTGCGCTCATGCCGCGGAGAACTCGAAGGATTCCGAAGTCAGGTGGAAGAGTTAGCCAAGGACGGGGAATCTCAAAGCCGGCCCTTGGCCGGGGATCCGGACTTCACTGAATAGGGGAGAGCGATCATGACCAAAGCGTTGACCGAATGGCTGCAGGGCAGCGTGAAGTGGGTTGAGGATGCCATGCACTCCGCATTGGGACCCCTCGAACTGGGCCCGACGTCCTTTGAGGAGGCCCTTCGCTATCCCATCTTCGCCGGCGGCAAGCGTCTGCGCCCTTGCCTCGTGCGGCTCGTTTGTCAGGAGATGGGCGGCTCCGACGACCAGGCCCAGGGCCCAGCCGTAGCGATCGAGTGGATACACACTTATTCATTGGTGCACGACGATCTGCCGTGCATGGACGACGATGATTTACGCCGGGGCAAACCCACAACCCACAAGGTCTACGGGGATGCGACGGCGGTGCTTGTGGGGGATGGCCTCCTGACCTTAGCTTTTGAGCAACTGGCAAGTCTCGAAGGACCCAACGCCCTGGCGATGATTCAGGTTCTGGCCAAGGCCGCAGGACCCGCAGGTATGGTGGGTGGACAACACTTGGACCTGTCGGCGGAGCAAGGGGGCGTGGACACCGACGGTGTGCGCGAAATCCATCGCATGAAGACCGCGGCGCTCATCGAGGCTGCCTGCGAGTTAGGAGCTTTGGCAGCCGGAGCTTCGGGCTCAGCGCGCCAGGCGGCGCGGCGCTTTGGTTTGGCACTGGGACTTTGCTTCCAAGCGGTGGATGATTGCTTGGACGTGACTGGGAAGGCTGTGGATCTGGGCAAGACGCCCGGTAAAGATGCGGCCGCAGGCAAGGCGACACTGGTTGCCGACCTAGGCCTCGAAGGTGCCCAGCAAGAAGCCCTTCTACGGGCTCAGGAAGCGCGATTGGCGGCGGGCGAAGCCGGTTTTGCCGAAAATGGATTCGCCCTGGCCCTGATCGATTGGCTTCTGGATCGGACCAGCTAAGCACCCGTTCCAAGGGCTCTGTCCCACACGGGTCCATTTGCGGAGTGTTTCCTTATTGGAAGCCCCGGTTCCTCCTTGCAGCGAAGGGCTCGGGCCCTTGCAATGGTTATATGGTCGACACATCCGCATCGCCAGGTAGCTCCCCGCCCGAACTACCTACTGGAACCGGCGTTCCGGTAAGGGAACTTCTGGAACTGGCCCAGAATCCTAAGGCCCTCAAGACACTTTCTGAGCAGGACTTGGGCAAGCTGTGCGCTGAGATGCGCGCCTTCCTGCTCGAGACCGTGCAGACCACCGGAGGCCACTTGGGTTCCAACTTGGGCGTGGTCGAACTGACCGTGGCCTTGCACTACGTGTACAACTTCGAGAGGGATCGGTTGATCCTCGACGTCTCGCACCAGTGTTATCCGCACAAGTTGCTGACGGGGCGCATGAAGGGGTTCGCCAAACTTCGCCGCACGGGCGGATTGTGCGGCTTCACGCACCCCGAAGAGTCTCCCTATGACTTATTCCACACCGGGCACGCGGGAACGTCCATCAGCTTGGGCTTGGGACTTTCGATGGCTGGGGCGCGGGATGAAAATCCTCCCAAGGTCGTGAGCGTCATAGGCGATGCTAGCTTGGGTGCGGGCGTGGCCTTCGAAGCTATCAATCATGCGGGCGCCTCGGGCACTCCCATGTTGGTGATTCTCAACGACAACGAATGGTCCATTTCCAAGTCGGTTGGAGCCCTTTCCAAATATCTTTCGAAGGTGCGCGCCAACCGTTTGGTGCAACGTGCTGGGCAAGAAACCAAGAGCCTGATCCAGGCCATTCCCCTGTTCGGTGCCCGATTCGATCGCGCGCTCGACGACTTGGGTGAGGTCATGCGCCACGCGGTCGTGCCCGGTCATATTTTTGAGGAAGCCGGCGTTCGCTATGTGGGGCCGGTCGACGGCCACGACGTGAATGGCATGGTGGATGTGCTGCGCAAGGTGAGCGAGCTGGATGGCGTGGTCGTCCTGCACGTGCTCACGGAAAAAGGTCGAGGACACCCGGACGGACCCAACCACCCCGAACGGGTGCACGCGGTCAAACCCCGCAAGAGTCCAGCCCAATACAAAACGGAAGGGACTCCCGTAGAGCCCATGGCACAAGGCGTCTCGTTCACGCAAGCGTTTGCCGATGCGTTGCACCTCAGTGCGGCCAATGATATGCGCGTCCACGCGATCACCGCTGGCATGCCTTCCGGTACGGGTTTGGTGAAATTTTCAGAGCGTTACCCCGGTCGCTTCCATGACACGGGTATCACCGAACAACACGCCGTAGCCATGGCCGCTGGCATGGCGAAGGGTGGATTGCGACCCGTGGTCGCGATCTATTCGACATTCCTACAGCGCGGTTTCGACCAGTGCTTCCAGGAGGTGGCGCTTCAGGATCTTCCGGTCATATTGGCCCTCGATCGGGCCGGGCCTGTGGGCCAAGACGGCCCTACGCACCACGGCGCTTTCGATATTGCGTACCTGCGCACCCTTCCGAATTTCATTCTCGGTGCCCCGCGGGATGCCACCGACATGCGGCGCATGCTGAACTGTTATTTGAATCAGAGCCATCCGAGTGCCATGCGCTATCCGCGCGGCAACACGCCCCATGAGGAGTGCGTACCCGAAGGCGAGCGTGCGCCCATGCAGCCTGGCAAAGCCGAGGTTTTGCGCGAAGGCTCGGACGTTGTTCTTTGGGCCTATGGCTCGATGGTCGCTGTGGCACTTGAAGTCGCCGGCACTTGGAGTCAGGTCGGCGTAGAGGTGGGGGTCGTGGACGCCCGCTTCGCCAAACCTCTGGACGAAGGTTTGCTCTCGCAGCACCTGCGTGATTATTCGCACATCATCACTCTGGAAGCCCACCAGCGTATGGGAGGCTTCGGTTCTGCGGTGCTGGAGACCGCCAGCCGCTTGCCGCTTGGTGAAGGCACAAGCCAAGCGCGCATCAAGGTCTTGGGACTTCCCGATCGCTTCCTTGAACACAAAACTTCGGTAGAAGAGCAATTGGCTGATGCCGGGCTCGACGCCGAGCGTATCGTGCGCACGGTGGGCAACCTACTGCCTGCCGGGAAACGTAAACTGCTAAAAAAGTTGGAGCACTAGGCTCAGCATGCATCGCAAATCGGAATCGGGTCAGAGTCTTGGGGAGCTTTGGAAGAAAAAGGTCTCATCTGTCCTGCTGCTAGGGGACGGTCAAAAATCCCGTGTCGAATCGGCTTTACCCGAAGTCAAAGACTGGCTAATTCAGCGCGGCATCCGCGTTCAAGTGGAAACCGATGTGCGCCACTTCGCCCAGCAGCACTTGG
>JBLFXY010000223.1:0-6766 GCA_047611645.1 Glaciecola sp. | reverse complement strand
CACATCGTCGCCCAACTGCAGGGCTAAGCAGGCGACTAGAGCGGACTGTCTTCTGTGCTGCTGGAGAGGGTGGCCAAGGGCCACGTTGATGGAGTACTTGCGCTTCTCCTCGGATTGGAAGGGCTTCTTTAGCCTGCACAGCACGTTCCGGGGGACACGTTACCCCTTCCGCAGGCCCGTTGCCGCGCTTGAACAGCCCAGGGCAGGGGGCGGGAAACGTCCCAGCCTTGGGGCACTTTGGGCCCAGAAGCCCGATCTTGGACAGCTTGGGGGGAGCATGGAGCCAGCCGAGTTCGCTTGCTAGACTGGAAGCGGATATCACCAGCCGGGAATGTTCCTGTTCCTCGTATCTCCTGCAGAAAAGCCCAACCCATGCACACCGATCAGCAAGATACCCAGATTTCCGGGTCCGAAATGGAAAAAGCAGGAATGTCACTGCGTGGCACCCTGGTCTCTCCGGGAATGGCCTTTGGCCCGGCTTATTTTGGAGACCGCGACCTGGAGTCCATGCCGGTACGGCGCGTGCCCAAGGCCGGCATCGAAGGCGAGTTGAACCGCTTGCACTCGGGGCTTCAGATCTCGAAGGACCAACTGATCACCTTGCGCGAGCGACTCAAGCGTGAAGATTCCACCGAGCAGATCGCCTTGATCGATTCGAAGTTGGAACGCCTAAAAGATGCCGTGTTCCTTGCGGACGTGGAAAATCTAATTCTCTCCGAGCAGATGGCTTTGGAAGGGGCGATTGCAAAAGTGATCTTGGACTTCGACCGCATTTCACGCCTGGTGGAAAATGATGTGCTGCGTGACCGAGCTGCGGACTTGCGTGAAGTGGGCGTGCGCGTGTTGCGCAATTTGGAGTTGCACGGCGACAGTTCGGGCGGGGCACCGATGGGGGACATTGATGGCCCCGCATCGTATGTGCTTGTCGCGAGGGAGTTGACCGCCACCGATGTGTTTGGCTTGGCGGCGGGTAGGGTGCGCGCCGTTGTGACCGAACAGGGAAGCTTGACGGGGCAGGCCGCGATTCTCATGCGGTCCCTGCGCATCCCGACGTTGACAAGCGTGGACGGCCTCTTCGATACAGTACAACCGGGCGACGAACTGCTCGTAGATGCCACCGATGGTTTGGTGCACGTGCGCCCCGATGTGCGCTTGCTCGAGCAATTCCACACACAGGAAGCCACATCGGAAGAGAGCGCGGGCAAAGCGGTACGCTTGGAATCTCACACGGCGGATGAACAGCACGTGGAAATACTCGCGACCTGCGGTAACCTGCCCGAAGTAGCCACTGCAGGCGAATTGGGGCTGCGCGGGGTCGGCTTGTATCGCACGGAACTGTTGTTCCTACTCGATCATACTGTGCCGGGTGTGAATACCTTGGAGAAGCACTATCGCTCGGTCTTGGAGAGCGCGCGCGGTGGGGCGGTGAACTTCCGCTTGGCCGACTTGGACTCTGGCATGGGGCTCAACTATCTGCATACGGATCGCGAACCGAACCCGGCCTTGGGCCAGGTTGGGATTCGTGCCCTGTTGCGCACACCCAACGTTTTGCGCCGTCAATTGGCAGGTATTTTGCGCGCCGCCCACGGCTACACCGGCGATGTGGGGATTTCGATTCCCAAGGTCGTGGACTGCAGCGAACTTCGCAAAGTGCGCGAATATTTGTTCGAGGAGCGCTACTCGCTCGAGCGCGAGAACGTGCCGCATTGCAAGAACCTGCAGGTGGGCGTTGTGATCGAAACGCCCGCATCGGTTTGGGGCGTTAAGGATCTCGCGGAAGAAGCAGATTTCCTGGTGGTCGCATTGGATAGCTTGCAGCAGTACCTGCTGGCCGCGGACCGGGACGAACCCAAGTTCAGTGCAAGCTTTGAGCGCTTGCATCCGTTTGTATTGCGAGCCTTGGCTTCGATTGCTGAAGGGGCCAATGAGCAAGGGACTCCCGTTCGAGTCTTCGGCGTGACAGTGGCACGCGAAGAAAACGTACCGCTGCTATTGGCTGCAGGTTTCCGGCAATTGTGCGTGGCTCCGGTCGCAGCGGCTCAAGTGGACCGCTTCATTCATCAAACGGATTTGAAGGCTGCCAAAAAGTTGGCCGTGCGCTGGCGAGGTTTGTCGGCACCGGATACTTGGAAACCCGCGTAGGGACGTCCAAAAAAACAGCCGCTATGAGCGGCTGTTTTTTTGTGCGGAGCGTCGATTCAGACGGGCTGGACGACCTGCCAGTGGGCGGGCGCGTCGGCTGTCGTGAGAGCGTGCCCGAGGGCTTCGGCGAGGGCGGGCGCGCGTTCGTGGGAGCCGATGGCGACCAGGCTCGATCCACTGCCACTGATTGTGGCTAGGTGGGCCCCCGCATTGTGGGCGGCTTCCAGGGCTTCGGCGGCCCCCGGGATGAGCGGCAGGCGCACGTGCTGGTGCAGGTGCTCTGTACGTGCGTGGCGCAGCAGGACCGGGTCGGCGTTGCGTAGGCCTTCCAGCAATGCGGCCAGCCGGCGCGGTTGGTCTAGGGCTTGATCGAAGGGGATCTGCGCGGGCAGGTATTGGCGCGACGTGGCGGTGGGCAGGGGCGTGCTACCCCAGGCCACGGCAAAGGCCAAATCGGGGTGGATTGGCTGGCGCAGCACCCTGAACTCGGGCTGGCTTTGAATGGTGAGTACACAACCGCGCAACAGGGACGCGACCACATTGTCGGGGTGCCCTTCTAAGCGAGTTCCTAGCTGGACGAGCACGTTTTGATGTGGCTCGGGGTCGATGCCCAAGACTTGGCATGCGAGCAAAAGCCCGGCCGCAGTGGCTGCCCCGCTGGAGCCCAGGCCCCGTGCGACGGGGATCTGGGAGTCCATGGACCAAATCCGGCCCAGAGGCGCGCTGCGGCCTTCGTGGAGGCACAGGGCGTCGAAAGCGCGCAGCACCATATTTCCGGGGCCCGTGGGGAGTCCGCGTGCTTCGCCGCCCAGCTTCGCGAAGTCATCGCGCTTCTCGGAAGCCTCCTCGCAACGCAATTCCACGTGCAGATACAGGTCCAAGCAGAGACCCAAAAGGTCAAAGCCGGGGCCTAAATTCGACGTGGATGAGGGAACACGAACCTGGTACGGGGCGGACATATCGAATTTTCACACGGGTGAAAGGAGGGGGGATAGGCGTGACTTTGCCAAGTCTGCGTGCGATGGCAAGTCTTTGATTTGCAAAGGCTTCCGCCGGTTGGGGGCCGATTTTGCCGGCTTGTTTGCGAAGCGCTTCCCAGGGGGTCGCAAGCAAACAGCTACAGGTTGTGCTTGTAGGTTCTCCAAACACCAGATAGCTTGGTGCCATACGGGAAGGACGTGTTCATGACCCTTGGGAGGGTCATCATGTTCTTGCACCGCAGCACCAGGAGGGTTCCAGGAGCTGTGGTCCCGGACGACGTGGGGTCGTCCGTCCTATCGCATTTCCATGGTTCCAGGAGGAAACCAAATGCAACACGAAGAAGATGGGGAAAAAGATCGTTTCTATTCACGATTGGCCTCGATTCCCGGGATTAATCCCATGCCCTCAGTCGGAGATTGGATTCTCCTACACGTTCAACAGCCGTCAGATTTGGCGCGCAAAGTGAACCGGCGTTTGGCCCCTGGAATGGTCAGTGTTCCCCGCGGAATGGACGGCGCCGTGCGCGTCCAAGTAGGCGATCCGAAGGATAACGAACTGCTATTCCGCACGATTCGCGAGGTGGTGGCCTAACACCCCACCCCAACATAGCGGATACCCTCCGCGCATAGAGCGAGCCCGAAGTCCCGTACTTCGGGCTCGTTTGTGAATACGGTGAATACGGTGTCAGGCACGTTGGCGCCGTGTATACCATCGGATTGCAGAAGGGTGCCCAGCCCTACGATCGCATAGAATGCAGCCATGCATTGGAACCTGCTTTCGTCCGTACTCGCGGGCCTTCTGTTTACCGCGCCCGCCCTCCCAACCAACGGCGATCCTGCGCCCTTAGCTCCGTCGAAGCCCGCCATCGAGATCGCGTCGATGAAGGCACACATGGGGTTTCTGACCAGCGATGAGTTGCGCGGCCGTGAAGCCTTCACGGAGGATGCGTTGAAGGCCGCCCAGTACCTGCGCGCTTGCCTCAAGCAAGCTGGCGTGGCTCCGGGCTGGAACGGGGAGTACTTCCAACCCGCGCCCTTCGAGCGCACTACGGAATTGGCTGTTCCCAGCTTGGTGCTGACCGACAATAAGGGCAAGGCGCATGCCCTGGTGTTTGGAAGTCAGTTTCGAGTCAGCGGTCGTCGCGCCTTGAAGTCCGTTGCCGGTCTGTCGATCGTGGAGGTACAACCCAAGGGGGAAGTGACCGCCGAGGAACTCAAGGGCCGCGCGGTTCTGTTTGAGGGCAGCTCGCGCGAGTGGCGAACGTGGTGGAAGAAGCACGAGAGCGATGGCATCGCTTTAGTGATGCGTTATCGCCCTGGGAAAAAGGAGCGCAGCGTGCTCGCCATGAGCAAGCCGAGCGTGAAAGAGGCTTGGGGAAAGAGCCAGGCCGCGGCTGCTGTGCCCGTCATGACCTTGTATGGAAACCTGGACCCATGGATTCGGGGGTTGGTGAGCGCCTCGATCGTAGTCCAGCAAACGGTAGAGACGATCTACGAGAACAACGTGGTGGGGGTGATCCCTGGGGTGGGCACCACCGAGGATCCCGACCTGGCCAAGCAGGTCATCGTGATCTCTGCCCACTACGACCATATAGGTATGAAGTCCGACGAAGGGACGGGGGAGGACCTTGTCCACAACGGGGCTGATGATGACGCCAGCGGTGTGGTCGTGTTGCTCGAGCTTGCCGAGGCACTCGCTGCGGGTGAGGCCCCGGCGCGCACGATCGTCTTTCTGCTTGCCGCAGCTGAAGAGAAGGGCATCTTGGGCACCAAGTATTTCGTCGACAACCCGCCTTTCCCGCTGGAGCAAATCGTCTGCAACCTGAACTTGGAGATGTTGGGCCGCCCAGACGAGCTCGTGGGCGGATCGGGCAAACTGTGGCTGTCCGGATTCGAGCGCAGCAACCTAGGACCCATGTTCCAAGAGGCCGGAATCCCGGTTCTAGCGGACAAGAGGCCTGAAATGAGCTTCTTCTCGCGCTCCGACAACATCGTGTTTGTGCGCAAAGGTGTGGTAGGCCAGACACTTTCTTCTTACAACATGCATAAGGATTATCACCAAGTGAGCGATGAGATGGCGACCATCGATTTCGAGCACATGGCTGGCACGGCCCGGGGGGCCTTGGCAGCGGCTTTGTTACTCAGCAATGCCAAAGATCGTCCGAGTTGGAACGAGGGGGAGCCGAAGGGTTTCCTTCCGAAGTAAGGAATCAAACGACTATGTCTAGCACCACTCGCAACAAGAAAAAGAGCACCCTCAAAAAGAAGGACCGCCGGCTGAACCGTAAAAACGCGGATCGCTTGGACCTCTACCAGCGCTCGGTGAACTCCCCGGAGACCGATGTGGATTTCGTGACGGAGCAATTCGAAGCTCTGCGCGGCCGTCCCATGCGGCACTTCCGCGAGGACTTCTGCGGCACCGCCGCCATGTGCGCCGACTTCATCAAGCGTGACGAAGCCAACACAGCCGAAGGTTTTGACCTGGATCCGGATCCGGTCAACTGGGGCAAGAATCGCAACTTCAGCAAGATCGAAAACTGGGAGGATCGCATGACGTTCCACCTGGCCGACGTGCGCAACCCCGCCGACAAGAAGCCTGACCTGACCTGCGCTCAGAACTTCTCCTACTGGTACTTCCAGAAGCGCGACGAGCTGCTCGGCTACTTCAAGAGCGTCTACGCAGACCTGGCCGACGATGGCATGTTCGTGGTAGACCTGTACGGCGGCCCGGATGCCATGAACGAAATGGAAGAGGAGCGCGAGATCGACGACGGCGCCTTCACCTACGTTTGGGACCAGAAGGAATACAACCCGGGCAGCGGCCAATACAAAACCTCCATTCACTTCCGTTTCAACGACGGCTCTGAATGGATCGACGCCTTCGAGTACGACTGGCGCTTCTGGCACCTGACCGAACTGCGCGACATCCTCTTCGAAGCTGGCTTCTCCGAAGTCCGTCCCTACTTTGAAGGCACCGACGAAGACGACGAAGAAGAAGGCAACGGCATCTTCGAATACAGCGAAGTCGGCGAAAACTGCGAAGCTTGGCTCGGCTACCTCATCAGCATGAAAGGCCCCAAGTCCTGCGAGACCGCCCCCAAACAAGAGAAGCAGTAAAAGAACAAGTAGAGGCCTGAAAACCTCCACTCCACTTCAAAGAGCAGGCCAGCATTCGCTGGCCTGCTCTTTTTTCGTCCCGCTGATGTTTCCTAAAAGCCTTCACGGCAGCGACATCGTGTTGGTATAGCTTTGCGGCTTGGGGGTGCACCCTGGGTTTGTTCTCTTGAAAGTCGCTGTGGTTTGTGAGGCTCGCTTCTGTCGTTGGGCGTTTGGTGTGGGGTCTTGGGGAAGGGGCGGTTTGGGGGCTTCGGCGCGGGTGGAGAGCGCACGTCTTTTTGTGGCGCGAAGAACGTATCTAATCAAGAAGACGCGCAGGGTGCGAACCCGAAGAGAGCGCGCAGGTATGGATTCCGAAATGATTTTGGCGTAGCCAAACCTGTGTTTATGGAACCTTAGGTGTGGCCTTCGGCCAACACCGTAGGTGATGCGTCGTGTTAGAGCCTTCGCGTCTTATTGCGAAGATACGTTTCTCCAAATCGGACCTCTGCATGTTTGCATTTCTTCGCAGCGCTATCGTGGTGATA
>JBLFXY010000222.1:0-6779 GCA_047611645.1 Glaciecola sp. | reverse complement strand
TAGAGCCCCCACTGACTCGAGGTGCGCCAAAGGAGTTGATCAACGAAACCATCCAAAGGCGCGCCGGTTCAACCACCCGCAATGCTTCCCCAGGCTTGCTTGTGGGTTTCCCATCCCCCCCCATGCAAAACATCGCCAGCGCTGGCCAAACCCGTTCTAGGCGCCGTGCAAGCCTCCCTTGTACGACTTCGGGATTTTCCCGCACAGACCCGGAACCTGATACCGGGGACCATGGTTGAAGGACCCATGAGACTCACCATCGCCGCATTGGCCGCCACCCTCTTAACAGCTTTCGCTGCTGGCTCGCCTATCATCGCACAGCGGGGACCCCGGACTTCCAACACGCTTGAGGTTCCGAGCGCGCCTAGCATCGCCTGGTACGGAACCTGGAAGGATGGCTTGGCGGAAGCCAAACGCACCAACCGCCCCATCCTCTTGATGTCTGCCGCGCCCCAATGCCACGGTGTACCCGGCATGTGGTGACCTGGCTACCGCGCCACGGATGGGAGTGTCCTATCCAAAAAAGAAGTTGTCGAAGCGTCTCGTGAGTTCATTTGCATCCGCCCTCAAACGTATGAGGACGCCGAGGAAGCCAAGATCCTCAAGTGGGTCTTTTCCGATCGCCAGGGCAACCTGCGCAACACCAGCTTTGGAATTCTGAGCTCGGACGGAAAACAAAAATTAACGCGCTCAGGTCGGTCCCCCAGCATGGTCTTTGACGATGCCGCCCAGTTCGCTGAAACGCTGCGCTCCATCGCTAAAACTCAAAGCGGCAAGAGCCAAAAGATCATCGCAGGACTGCCCGTACTTCCTGATCTGCGCATGGCCCTGGGTGTGGCGGCTGCAGACTTGCGCCCCTTGGTCGTTGTGTATGCCCCCACATCAAAACAGCTCGCGACCCAAACCAAGCGGCTCAAAAAAATCGCATGGACCGCGGACTTCGTTGGCAGGATGCGCTATGTGGTCATCAAAGACAAAGCGGGACTCAAGGGTTTTGAAGATCTGAAACTCAAGTCGGGAGTGTCCGTCATCCAAGCCGAGGCCTACGGTCGCGGTGGCAAAATCCTTTCCCAAGTGACTCTCCCCAAGAGCTCCAAAGCATTGGCCAAAACTCTAAAGCAGGGTCTTGCCGCTTTCGATGCCAAGGCCAAGAACGTTCGCGACCACATCGCCAAAGGCGAACGCGAAGACATCAAGTGGGCCTCTGCCATTCCGGTTTCCGATCCGCAAGCCAATCCCAAGCGCGGGCAGTAATTGAGCCCTCCCGTAGGAATGGAACTCACATCTTTCGGGGCATGACAAACGCCGTCAAAGGTGTGCGTCGTGCCCCGTATCCATAGAACGTAAACGCACCCCAATCACCCAGCGCACAAACCACCCCCATCGGCGCTACTGCTCCGGGTTTTGCGCCGCGTTCCAATCCCGAACCGTCAACTGCAAACGCAGATCTAGTTCGTACTGGGCGTAATCAGGCTCCATGTACGTGCACAATTTGTAGAAGTCGCGATCATGGTCGGTGTGCTTCATGTGCGCCAACTCGTGCACGACGATCATGCGTAGAAATTCGGGCGCTAGATCTTTGAACATGCTCGCCACGCGCATCTCTCGACGCTTGCGCAACTTGCCTCCCTGGACGCGGGTGGCCGTGGTATGGATGCCCAATGCGTTGTGCACCACATGCAAACGATTGTCGTAGGCCACACTTGCGAGCGGAGCCGCCTTGCGCATGTGCAAGGACTTGAGCTCTTGCACGTAAGCGTTCAGTTCCTTGTTGGAATGCACCCCATGGCGTTCGGGATAGCGCGCAGACAAGCGCTTCTCCAACTCTCCGGATTCGAGCAAGCCTTGGGCGGCAGCCCTCAACTCCTCGGGGTAGCCGTTCAGGTAGGGAAGATTTGACATGGCAGGAAGCAACCGTTGGAGACACTACCGCGGGCCCCCACAGGTTTGCGTACAAGGAAAGTCCTTCTACGCAAAACATGCAAGAGCCCGCGGCGATTGACTACGGAACGAGTCTAGTGGTTGTGGCCGCCAGCCCCGTGGGCGTGGCCATGCTCTTGCTCTTCAGCGGTGGCAGCACGGATGCTGACGACTTCCACATCGAAGTTAAGGGTCTTGCCTGCGAGGGGATGGTTGAAGTCCACCTTAACGATTTTGTCGTCGACAGCTTCGATGGTACCCATGATCGGGTTGTCGTCCTGGTCGGTCGCCTGGAACTGGACACCGGCCGTCAAATCGGCATCGTCGGGGAAGGCGTTGCGAGGAACCTCCTGCACACCTTCAGGGTCGAGTTCGCCATAGCCCTCTTTGGGAGTGACTTTGACCTCGAGCTTTTCGCCCTCGGCCTTGCCGCCCAAAGCGCTCTCGAGGCCTGGAACCAAACCATTGGCACCGTGCAGGTAGGCCATGGGCTCCTGGCCTTCCGAACTATCGATAACCTGGCCATCTTCCAGAGTGAGTTTGTAGTGAATCGTGACTACAGAGCCATCCACAATCGTATTCGTATCAGTCATGCGGGTAGCCTAGCCCCGGATTCGAGCAAATGTTGTCCTGGCAGCAATTTTTGCGCCGCCCACAGGAACTTGCAAGCCAAGAGCACAGGCTGAGGACTAAAGAATCGGGATCCTCGCCCATTTCCCGGCGAATCCCCATCCGGGGTGCCTCAATCTTATCTGCGACGAAAAAGCGCCCGGCCCGGCGCAAGCCTCTATTAAAAGACTACCAATTCACGAGCACACCATTACTCGTGGACGATCCCCCGCCACTTTCGCGGTGCCAGAGCTGGAAGCCCCAGCTTTGGCCGACCCTCAGCGTCCCCACGCCATTGGGGAACTGGTCGGGAATGGCATATGCATTCCGAAACTCGATGCTAAAAATTGAAATTCGGATAGCAACGCTTTCAGAAAAGCTTGTCCAATTCCCGAGCGCATCGAAAACTCCGATCGAGTTCAAAACTGATCCGCCCACATTGTAGCGACCGATGTTGCCCCCTATGCAGATGGGCTGGGCGCCCATGGGCAGGCCTAGTTGCTGAACTTGATCGCCCGCAACGAGGCAACCAAATTGATTGGGGGGCCCGAACTCGGCATAGGCGAACACAGAAGCTTCCGTGTGAGGCCTGAAAAGCTCCTCAATTATATGGAGGACCGTTGGTGTGCCCGTTGAATTAGGAATTGCAGGGTCGCAAAAGGATTGAAACGACTGGGGGTTCGGATGGGTTGCGATGTGAAGGTCGTAATTGCTGCAGGTAAACACCCCCGATAGTTCTATCCCTACAAATGCCGGACGAGGAACGCTAGCTCCCGGTGCATAGGCCGCGACTCGGCCCAAATTCGTCGAATCGACCGCCTGTAGCTGATCATCGTACAGGGTGACTTGAACATCGGAAGTGGAGTGGCTGGCCTTCACCCGCAACTCCTCGCCCGCAGGAATCATGACTTGGTAGAAATCTGGATCATCGTAGCGCACCGCCAAATTAGGATGGATACCTTCCACCGGGACCGCGGCAGTTTGGCACCCGTGCCCAATTGGAAAAGGCTCGCAGGCTGCTCGGAATGGCTGCTTAGGGCCCCTGAGAAGTGCGAAACACGAGCCTAGTGCTGCACGACCCGAAATTCGCCATCCTCGGGCTCCATCCAGCTGAGCTCTCCGCCAGCGATGCCAAACCAGGCGCCGTGCAATTGCAGCTGGCCGGCTTTTATGGCCTCGGCCACGAACGGGTAGGTTTGCAGGTTGGCCAAAGATTGGCGAACCCCCTCCCACTCCAAGGCTAATTGGGGATCCTTGGGGTTGTCGGCCAAGGCCTTGGTCCTAGCGGGCTCCAAGTGGGAGACCCAGGAATTGACCAAAGGGCTAGGTGCATTGCCTTCGCCGGCATCCAGACAAGCGCGGACTCCACCGCAACCGGCGTGGCCCATGACCACCACGTGCTGCACCTTCAGGCCACCGATCGCAAATTCCAAGGCGGCTCCCATACTGCCGTCCGCATCTTCGCTTGGACAAGCGGCGACCAGGTTGGCCACGTTACGAATTGTGAAGAGCGCGCCAGGGGCTGTGTCGAAAATATCCGAGGGATCCACGCGGCTGTCCGCGCAACCGATCAGCATCACCTTGGTGTGCTGGCCAGGAGCGATCTCCTTGTAAATTCGAGCTTGCTCTCCATAGCGTCCCTTGCGGAAACGCCTATACCCGTCCATTAAATTTTCGATGGTGCGCATGGCCGAATTTTACCGATTTCGCCCGCGGTCTATATCCCATTTTCTTGGGCGAGGCATATTTTCTATCCTCCCGCGGCGGCATCACATGGCCTTCACCGCTGGATCAAGCCCAATTCTCCTGGCTCGAGAATACGCGCGGGTTCGCCGGCTTCGATGAAGACTGGCGGGCCTGGGTTGTTGGGGCCTTGCTCGCGCATCCATTGCACGGCCGCGTCGAAGTGAGCGGAGGCGTTGGGATCGCAGAGGGCTGCGAGCACGCGTTCGCGCGACAGTTGAGCGCGCAAATCCCGGCGCAGGATCGGATCCCTAGCTAGGCGGCGGGCCAATTCGATGTACTCAGTGCGGGTGCTCGCCACCAGATGCTCCTGCAAACCCAGGGCCCGAATGACAGCGGAACCGAAACGGCCGGCGGCTCCGGGACACTCCAAGGTCACCACGGGCAAGGACATGGAGAGGGCGTCGACCAGGCTGTTAAAACCGGAGAAGGGATAGGAATCCAGGGCCACGTCGGCCTCCGCCAATTCGGCTAGAAGCGCTTGCCGCGCCAGAGCGGGTTGCACTTGGAAAGCAGCTCCGCGGGACATGACAGAGCGGCATAGTTTGGTGAGTTGTAGGGATTCTTCCTTCGCCCGACCACTGTACAGATCGAGGCACGAGCCAGGTTCAGCGCCTTCGAGGATTGCGTTCCAAGCGGAGAGCAACCCCCCATGAATTTTGTCGTAGGAAGAGAGGCTCACAAATCGGCACCGGTCTTCATCCACGGATCGCGTGCGTCGCGTGTGCACCAAAGGTGGCTCGGTCGAGGCCACTCCCAAGCCCGGCAGGAGTATCAAGCGCTCGCTGTATTGGCGCTGACCATCCTCCACCGCGGCGCCACCTACGAAGTAGTCCATTGCCGCCGCACCCGTGGTGGACGGATGTCCATAGGTGGTGGCTTGCACGCGTGCGAGGCGTTGGGTGGAGAGCCACCGAGAGGTGTTCGACAAGCCAACTTCGGGATAGAAAAGGAAGTCCAGGTTCTTCCGTTTAACCTGAGCTGCAAGAACCGTGAGAGCGGCCAGTTCGCTTTCAGCGGGCCCCGCGAGCCATCGCACGCCAACCCCATCCCACGGCTTACCGAGGGCTGTTTGAGCAGCTTGCACATCGCCAACAGGATAAATCCCTATCACGCCCCGCTCTATCTGTCCATACAGCAAAGGCTCTGTGCAGCGTCGAACCGAGTGATTGCGTCCGAAGCATGAAAGTAGGACCCCCACGCCCTTGGGTGTTTTGGATTCACTGCGCTTCGTGTCCCTTTGCGTGCCCCTCTTCTCTTTGCACTTCTTGTTGTACTTCGGTCTGGGCTTGCTGCGCTCTTGGTTTTCCAGTTTGCGCACGCTCGCGCCGAGCCACTTTCCCATGGGCCGCACGAGCACTCCGCGCGCAAAGGACTCAAGGAAAGACCGTAGGTCTTCGTTTAAATAAACGGTTCTATACACGCCAAAGAAAAACAGCGGATCGGCATTCAGACCCGGTCCTTCTGCGGCATGCACTCGGCTGAACTCCTGACAAAAGGAGAGGCGATTGTCCGCGAGCTGCTCGCTCATATTGAACATCGGGGAGATCAGATAGGGTCCCAAACCCCAGAAGGTCCAAAAGGGTCTGAGGGAAGCGTGGAGTTTGTGGAACACAGCTTCGTAGCGGGCCGGGGTGTCCGCTGTTGCGCGGCAACAGAAGCGCCCCAGGGCCGCGGCCTGTTCGACCACCGTTGCGTCTTCCAGTTGCGGAAGCAGAACCTCATCAACGCGGCGTTGTGACCCCACGGCACTCAACCACACGGCCATGAGTTGCAGGTGGCGAAAGCGGAACTCACCGCGCTCGGCCAAGGTCAAGGTCGTCAGAAGCCCGGCGTCGCCACCTGGGGCCAGGATCCAATCCTGGACGGCGTCATCCCAGGCTTCGATGTTCTCGAGGAAGGCCTTGCGCACCGGCTCGGTGGCAGCCGTGCGTCCCTCCAACAGGGGATTTCGGGCGGCCAACTCACAATAGCAGCGCATCAGGGCTGCCGAATCCCGGTCCGCCAGAGCAGCTTTCAGCCGCTCGGTCTGGGCGGTAACGCCTTGAAACGAGGGGATCGCCATCAGCTCCATCCCCACTCGCGCCAACCCAGGCTCCCTACCAAAGGAACACTTAGGATTCGGTACGTATCGAAACTGGCGAACAGGGCCTCGAATGGGACGTTGTGCGGCATGGGATTCACCCAAATTCCTCATCGGACCGATCGGCGGGGTCCTGAATGGCCCAGATGGCCGTATTCCCGGCATGGAGTCGGGGAATCATCCGCCAAAACGACAACCAGGGATGGGGCGCCCTGCGCCCCATCCCTGGTTGCTTGTTCTACGGGGCTACATGCCACGTTACGGCCCCATAGCGATCATAACTCGGGGCCGGGCCTTGGGTGGAAGGGCGGACTAGCACACCCCCAAAAAACCTAGGAGTGTGTCGGGCATAGGGGGTTTTGTCAGGAATCGTCCATCCATTTCGGAACAAGGCGGATTGCACCCCCTATAGTTGAACGCTATC
>JBLFXY010000221.1:0-6793 GCA_047611645.1 Glaciecola sp. | reverse complement strand
TTGGAATTCCTATCCACCCAAGCGCAGCAGCAGCTACGGCGGCTGCTGGATTGGCTATGCTGGCCACAGAAGCTATTATCTCGGATTTAGGCTGGCATACAGTGTCCGGATCAGATGATCGCGGAGTACGGACGGGGGTTCATAGGATTTCAAAAGGGTGGACTATTACGAGTTCTATCGAAAAGCGAACCAGGTGCGTTGGCTGGACAGCACCGAGGTACAGATGAATAATAAAAATTTAAAAGGTAACATTCTTTTTGGGTGCTACATAGGACTTGGTGTGTCCTCTGTTGTTTTCATGGGAGGTCCTGTTAGAAGGCAGCTGGAAAACATCCTAACTGTTAAGGGTGATCGTGTAGATCTCTATATTCAAGACGTAATACGGGCCGTTTATATGACCATGTTCATGGTGATCTTGTTTTTTATCTTGGGCTTATATTTGATCGTCACAAAGGGGGCGCAAGAGGAACACAAACGAATTGACAAGACCTAACTACCTCTAAACGGTAGAGCAACAGTTGCGGCGGTGGATAGACGTTCCAAAGGGGCAGTTTCGGAGGAGTGGGGGGAAGGCAGTCGGGGCGTGGGGGCGAGCATGCCGTTGATTGTAGGGCATTGAGAGCAAGGTGGGCCCACGAGGAAAGGGGATGGGTGGCTCGGAGGCCCGGTGAGCAATACCGAACCCAATACCGAACCCAATACCGAACCAGGTACACTTTCACACACTTCACCTGAAACGCAGGGCTGAGCATGTGATGATGGCGACTGTTAGGGAGTCCTCGGTTTGCTTGGCAGTTTCTTGGTGGGGCCGTGCCTCTGACAGTACTATCAAATCACAACAGGTCCCACAGTGGCCTGGGGAGTCTGGGTTCTGAGCAGGCACCCACCTCATCAACCCGACTTTCATAAGGACTGGACTAGCAAATGGGGTCAGGTCAAAATCGTTTTGGAATCAGTCTGATCGCTTGCGTTGCGATGGGCGTGGCTACGCAACTGGTTCGTGGTCCGGAATTCGAGTGGATCGCTCGGGGGTTGGGCGGTGCTTTTTATGTGCTGGTGTGGATTTTTGCGGCGCTCTTTGTCTTTCCGGGTTGGCGGCCGGCGCGGGTTTGCGCGGGTGCTTTGTTGGCGACGATTTTGGTGGAGTGTGCACAGCTTTGGCATCCCGGTTGGTTGGATTCGGTTCGGGCGACGCGGCCTGGGGGGCTTTTGTTGGGCAGTACGTTTCAGTGGGCGGACTTTCCGTACTACTTTTTGGGCTACTTCATTGGGCTCGTGTGGACGAGGTTGCTGGGGCGGCAGTGAGCCTTGCGGAGTGCTTTTGGCACCGGCACCGAGGGAGAACACTCTGGGAGAATTGAGTGGTGACTCATTCCGGACGCCTGAGTGCAGCAGGTGCCTAGGACGCGCCGAGTTTGCGCCGGATGCCGTAGAGGGCAGCGCCGCTTAAGAGCACGACGATGGCGGGGATGAGTTGACTTCCGTTCACTACCAACATGGTTCCGGTCAGAGCGACGGTGGCCAGGAGGAATAGGTAGGGCACCCAGGGATAGCCTGGGATGGGGACGGACTGGGCTCCTTCTTTGTGCCTGAGGCGCAACAACCCCAACACGGTCAGGGCGGTGAAGGAGCTCAGGATCCAGCCTAGGTTTGTGAGCTGTTCGCGGAGCCCGGAAGCCCACAGGACCGCGACGGCCAAGAAGGCTTGGGTCCAGATCGCGGCCTTGGGTACGTGATCTGTGAACGCCAAGCGGCGGGGGAGTAAGCCGTCGTCCGCCATGCGTGCTAGCACGCGCGGGCCGATCATGACCATGGAGGATATGGAGGTGAGCAGGGCGAGGATCAGCACGATGCGAACGAGGGCTTCGAGGGATTCTCCGCCGAGAGCGCGCGCGGCCACGGCGGCCACGTCCTTTTGGCCTGCAAGGTCCGCGATCGGTGCGGAGTGGACGAAGATCCAATTCAAAGCCAGGTAGAGCGCGGTCACGGCCAAGGTTGCGAACACCATGGACCTGGGTAGGGTGCGCTTGGGGTCGCGCGCTTCGCCGGCCACGTACACGGCGGCATTCCAACCGGAGTAGCTGAGGGACACCCACATCATTGTGGCTGCGAAGGTCCCGAACGTAAAGTTAGAGGGCGCGGGCGTGGGCTGGGGAGTGAGTTGGCTGGCGCCGATGGCTACCAGGGCGAGGAGTAGAACGATCTTTGCCACTACGACTACGTTTTGTACCCAGGTGGCTGGGCCCACGCCGCGTGTGTGCAAAAGGCCTGCGAGCACGATGGCTACGCTACCGACCACGTCGAGTGGCAGGCCGGAGGGCATCCACGGAGCCAAGTACGCTTGGGCGGCTTCGGCGGCCAATGCGATGGCTCCGGTGAAGCCTGCCCAGATGGAGACCCAGCCCGCGAGGAATCCGATGCCGGGGTGCAGGGTGCGGGACAGGAACAGGTACTCGCCACCGGATTCCGAAAGGCGTGCCGCGAGCGCTCCGTAGCAGATCGCGCCCAGCAGCGCCAATAGGCCGCCGATGAGCCAGGCTAGCATGACCCACTTGGGCGAGCCCAAGTCTGCGAGCGCGAAGCCGGAGGTTGTGAAAACCCCCGCTCCGATCATGTTCGCCGCCACGATGGCGCCCAGCGAAGGGGTGCCGAGGCGCCGCCGTTCGGGAGCGGTCATTGCTTTCTAAAACGCGCGACCCAGTTCTCTTCCAAGCCTTCGATTGGAATTTCTTCCACAAGGTCGAAGCCGAAGGACTTCATCTCGGTGAAGACCTCTTGCTTGCCGGCGCGCACGTGTTCCAGGATCCATTCGCGGGTGACGCCCGGGATGCGGTAGAAATCGACAATCACGACTTCGCCGCCATCGCGCAGGGCGCTGTGCAGGGAGGCCATTGTGGTGCGCGGGAATTCGAAGTGATGGTAGACGTCGCAGATGAAGGCGTAGTTCACGCTATTCGCAGGCAGGTCGACCGAGTCCTCGGAGCATAGGCGAGCTTCGATTTGCGGGTGGCCTTCGTCCTTGGCGCGCTTGGCCAAGTGTTCGACGAAGTTGGGGGCGATATCAATGGCGTAGACCGTTCCTTTGGGACCCACGGCCTCGGCGAACAGGCCGATGTAGGGCCCGGTTCCGGCCCCGACATCTACGATGCTCGCGCCACGTTCAATACCGATGGCGGCAGCGATCACTTCGCGTTGGGCGAAGACCTCGCGGCTTTCGCCCTCGAAGCGCTCCACGAACTTTTCGACCTTCAGCTCAGGGTCGAGAAAGCTGTCATTGATACCAGGCTTGACGCTGTCTTCGATGACAGGTTGCGCAGGCGCGGGGGTCGGGCTGGCGCAGCTGGAAAAGGGAACGGTCGCAAGGGCCGTTGCAGCGATAAGTACGAGGAGGGGCTTTTTCATGGGTAGGGAGATTGTAGATTCGGCAGGGAAACCGGGCAAGGGGAGAGGCCTTCGAGTGCTGCCACACGAGTACTGTCACAGGCACACCGCCGCCTCGAGCATTGGGAACTGTGGTGGAGCGCGGATTTCCATCACAGTTCCCAATGCTCGTGGCGGCGGTATGCCTGTGACAGCACTCCGGGACATGCGCACCCACGTCGATACGGCGTCAGACGCCCTGTCGCCTATTGCCGTAACGACGCCGTATCGACGCATGCACTTAGAACCCGAATAAAAGACTGAAACTGGTACAAGCAGCTGGGCCATGTCACCGTTTCACACGGAATCGCAAACCACATCTACCCAAACCGAGTGACGAATGAAACCGATCCCCTGTGCGCTGCTGGCGCTGACACTTCTCTTCCCTAGTTGCCAATCCAGCACGGGAAAGACTGCATCCGAATCCCAGGTGGCTCCGGCCAGCCACGACAATGGACTTCCAAAGTTCAATACCGTCCGTGAGGCCGTCGCGTTCGTAGTCGAGGAGCGAAACATCGCGGTCTACAACGGGAACGTTTACGGTTTCGAGTATTTTAAGATCGGTCTTCCCTCAGGGGCTATGACCAACAATTGGCTGCTCGCATGCTACTTTCGAGAGATCTTCAAGTCTTTTGGCTCCGCTGCTTACAAGGACTTGGCTTCCCTACTGGGACATCCCGATAATTTTGTCCAATGGGGGGCGTACTTTGTTTTGCAGCCTTACATGAATCCACACGGGCTCAAACGTCACACGGAAGACAGCCCGCAGAACCGCCAGGAAACCCTGGCTAGCTTGCAAAGCCTGCTCGCTCAAGATTCGTAGCCAGGTCCGTGTACCTGGGGTGCGTGAGCAGAGTCATTTGCGTGGCTCGCCCCAGGATTTAGGATATTGACCGCAGGATCCACGAAGCTCGGTATCATGCAAAGGTACCGCAGCCGCATCCTCGGCACGCGCTGCAGTTCTCCCATGATATTTCAATTACTTGCGCTGACCGCGTGCCTTGGTCTTGCGCCCGACTCTAGCGCGCCGTGTGGATCGAGCGAGGGCGTCGCCCAGGAGCCGGCGGCGAGCCTGAGCGTGTTCCAGGAGACGAAACTTCAAAAGAACAGGCGCGCTAAGGCCAAAGCGGAGTTCCCCAAGCGCAAACGCAAAGTGTTGATCGAGGGGGGGCACCGCCACTTGAACTTGGGCGTTTGGTGTCGCGATAAAGGACTCACATCGCAAGCCACGATGGAGATCATGCTGTCCGTTGAAGTTTCCGAGCACCGGCATCCGGGCGCGATCAAAGTGCTCGCGATCATGCGCGGCTACGGGGAGTCCTTTTGGAAAAAGCGCCGCAAAAGTTTTCCGAAGGGGCTGCTCGATCAATACGAAAAGCGCTCGGTGAAGGTCGTCGCTAAGAATGCAAAGGAGCGTTTTGGATTGGCCGAATGGGCCTTTGGATTTGACTTGGAGGAGGGCCGACAGGAATTCCGTGCGTTGGTCGCTCTGAATGACGCGCCCCTGGAATTCGACAAGAAGGAGCGCATTGTGGTTACGGGCGGTGCGGTGCCCGTTGAGTTGTCCGCAGCGATCCGAGCTGAGGCTGTGAAAATCAATGACAGGCTTTGGCTGCGCGATGATTTTTTGAGCTTGATACCCGACGTCGAGACCATTCATGAGGTCGAGAACGAACGCATTCGAGTGCGCACGATGGGTTCGCGCGAGCAGGCCCAAGATGTGTTGGATGCCTGCACGGCCTTGTTGCCGGTTCTCGTGAAGGACACGGGCGGGCGGCCCAAGGAACGACTCAACGTGTTCCTCTTCGCAAAGGAAGGCGCCTATGCCAAGTATCTCGCCGCGAGCAAAATGGAGGAGTTCTCACGCGCCAAGGGCTTCGCATTAAGCGGATCGCAAATGGCCTGCCTCAACACTTTCGAGATGTCGGATGAGGACGCGCGGTCCTTGGCCCTGCACGAAGTCACGCACCTGTTTGTCTACGGCATCACGCGCACGCGCATGCCCGATTGGTATTCCGAGGGCTTCGCAGAGACCTATGGGGGCCAGGGTTGCCACTCCGTAGAAGCCGGCGAATACGAATTCCATCAGGTCATGGCCGACCACCGTTTGATTCGCTTGCGCAGTGGTGAAAATATCATGCCGCTGCGGAAGCTTCTTGCTGGGGACGCTTTGCAGCAGAGGGCCCATGCGGATGAGGGGCTCGATTTCTACGCCCAGTCCTGGGCTTTCTTGCGCTTTTTGCGAACGGGCGCCGGGGATGATGTGCGCGAGAAGCTCGAGCATTGGGAGGCGGTATGTCGCGGCAAAGCGCTGGGCGCCGTCTTGGACAAAGGCACCGAGGACGGGGACGTGCAACCCGCTCAAGCTCTCTTTACGGAGTTATTTCAAGGGCAGCTTGAGGCGTTAGAAACCGACTTTCACGCTTTCTTGAAGACTCTCTAAGGGCAGGGGAGCCCAAGGCGCTTCCTGTTTTTCAACCGGCAGCTCGCTTGGCTGGTATGTGGGGGCTCTTGGCGCTATTCTCAAGGAACTATGAGAACTAGCAACCCTATGCTGCGGGACAAGGTCCTGCGCGAATCTAGAGGCCGAGCCGTAGAAGGCTCGCAAGCGATGACGATTGACGGCACCCTTTCGAAGGTGGCCCTGTTGCTGCTGGTGGTGGTCGGCTGCGCGGCATTCACCTGGTCCAAGCTTGATGGAGGAATGAACCTTGCCGGTGCCAACACCTGGATGATGGGCGGGGGCATTGCGGGATTTGTGCTGTGCCTAATCATTTCGTTCAAGCCCACCATGGCTCCGGTCTTGGCGGTGCCTTTTGCTGTCTGTGAAGGGCTGCTGCTCGGGGCCGTGTCCGCCGTCTATCGATACGCGTTCTACGACAACATCGTGGTGTATGCGGTGCTTCTAACGATCGGTGTTTCCTTCGGCATGTTCGTACTCTGGCGGACAGGTATCATCCAGGTCACCGATCGCATGCGTTCCGTCGTGATGGGCGCCATGGGAGGCGTTTTCCTGGTGTACCTAGCGACCTTCCTCCTGGGATTCGCAGGCATTGAGGTGCCTATGATTCACGGCAGCGGACCGATCGGCATCGGCTTCAGCGCACTGGTCTTGGTCATCGTTTCGTTCATGCTGACGATCGACTTCGACATGATTCAACGCATGTCCCAGGGCCAAACGCCCAAATACATGGAGTGGTACGGCGCATTCGCCTTGCTCGTCACCTTGGTCTGGCTCTACATGGAAATGCTGCGCTTGCTCGGCAAGCTGAGCAACCGCGACTGAGATACCGCGACTGAGATACAGCGTCTGAGATACAGCGTCTGAGATACAGCGACTGAGATACAGCGTCAGACGCCCTGCCGCCGATGG
>JBLFXY010000220.1:0-6871 GCA_047611645.1 Glaciecola sp. | reverse complement strand
ACAGCCGGAGCGGCCTCTGCTGCGGCCTCTGCTGCGGCCTCTGCTGCGGGAGCTGCGGGTGCGGTCTCTGCTGCCGGGGCTGCCGCTTCTTCGCGGCGCTTGGGAAGCTCGCGATGGGAGGTCGGACGGGGTTCGCCTCCGGGGCCAGGAGCGACGTCCTCTTGCTTCTCAGCGCCACCGGCCGTGCGCAGCTGGTCGGTGTGCTGATGGGCGCCTTCTTCAACGGAAGCGCTCAACTGCTCAACGATCAAGCGCACAGACTTAAGGGCGTCGTCGTTGCCGGGGATCACGATGTCCACATCGCTGGGGTCACAATCGGTGTCCAGCATGCCGATCACGATCAGGCCCATTTTCTTGGCCTCGCGGATAGCGTTGCCTTCGCGGGAGGGATCCACCACGACCATGGCGGCGGGAACCGCGTTCATTTCGCGGATACCACCCAGGTTGCGAGTGATCTTACGACGCTCGCGAGAGATGGAGGAAAGCTCCTTCTTGGTGAGCTTGAGCTCATCGGCCTTGGCCTCGTCGATACTCTCCAGTTCTTCTAGGCGACGCAGTCGACTGCGGATCACGGAGAAGTTGGTCAGGGTGCCACCGATCCAACGCTCGGTCACGACGGGCATGCCCGTGCGCTCGCCGGCGTCGAGGATCACGCCCTTAACTTGGCGCTTGGTGCCCACCCAGAGGATGGCTTGGCCCTCGGAGGCCAAACGGAAGAGCAGGTTTTGAGCCCGCAGGAGACCGCGCATGGTCTGGCGCAGGTCGATGATGTGGATGCGGTTGCGACGGCCGTGAATAAACGGCGCCATCTTCGGGTTCCAGCGCGAGGCGCGGCAGCCGAAGTGCACTCCAGCATCAATCAGTTTCTGTACAGAGAGTTGTTCCATTCTTGGATACGTTGGTGTCGGTTTCTTGGGCCGCCGGCAGGGGCGACCGAGTTGTTTCGTGGACGGGGCAAATCCCCGTTCACGCATCGAAAATCCCGCGCACCCCACCAAGGCCCACACCACCCTTCAGGCCCCCCTTACCAGAAAAACCGGCGCCTAAGGGCGCTGGGGAGGAAGAGCAGAATGGTGGAACCTTACAGGTCCGCGTGAAAAATCGAAGCGGGAAGTCTACGTGGGAGGGCCTAGGAGTCAACAGCCAGAGCCCCTTGCAGGCCGATCTTTCCAAAACTTCTTGCTACGCCCCAGTTCGGGTCAAGCTGCGCTGAGCCCGAAAAGGGACCTTCCGGGCATTCCCAAATGGGGTATCCTCTAGTCAGCCGGGCCGAGCCCGGCCATGCAATGAATTCCTCCCACGGCGTCCGCACTCTCATTGGAGACCACCGCGGCCAGGGCACCACAGCCTGGCTAGCCCCACTTTCGAGCTCTGGCTTGGACGTGGACCTGAGCCCGACGCTCGCCGCGACCCTCAATTTTTTGGTGGATTCCGCCCCCCAGGTGCTGGTGCTCGATCCCCTGACACGCAATTGCCATGTGGAGCTGACGCGCATCACGGAGAATCTGGACCCAAGCTCCAGCGCCGTTCTACTGGTGGTGGACCCCTCGGACCCGGTACCCACCATCATCGCCGCCCGCATCCTAGGCTCATTGCCCTTTGATCTGGTGCATCGCGGCGCACCGGTCGAGGAATATCAACTGCGCATCGAACACCTGTGCAAGCGCCTGGACTCCCAAGGGGATCTGGCCGAAGCGCGCTACCGGGCCATGCACGATGACCTGACGGACCTTTTGCGGGCAAAAGCATTCAATGCGCGCCTGTTCGAGCATTTTTCTGCCACCCAACGACACTCCTTGCCCATGGCGCTAGTGCTCATGGACCTGGATCGCTTCGGCGCGGTCAACAAGACCTTCGATCACACCACCGGAGATCGCCTGATCGCCGAGGTCGGACGCACCATCGGGGACTTCCTGCGCGCGGAGGATGTCGGAGGCCGATTGGGCGGAGACGAATTCGCCATGCTACTGCCCTACACGGGCCGCGTGGACGCCGCCCATGTGGTGCAACGCATTCGTCAGCGCATCGAGCGCATCTCGTCGCGCTTGGATGCGTCGAGTGCGATTCATATCAGCACCAGCATCGGCTTCGAAACCTACGACGGCAAGGACCTGGATTCGGTAACGACCCTGAGAGATCACGCGGAGAGAGCCTTAAAGAAGGCCAAAGCCCGCGGCGGCAATTGCGGCGTGTACTTCAGAACCCCGGACGAGCCGGACTCCTTAGAGAAGTCACCGGCGCCGCTGGCCCCGCTCGCACCCAATCAATAGCTTGATGGGGTTCTGCTCCGGCAACCCCTCGCTCGAGCTCTACTTGGCAGGTTGCTCGCTGGCGCCCTGCACGCTGGCGACTTTTTCCAAGCGGGTGAAACGTCCCGCCACGTTCCAATCCATCACGTAGATATTGCCCTTGGAATCCAGTCGGGCACAGTGCGGTGCGCAAAATGCCCCTTCTCGCCAATCCTGCGGCACGACCCCATAGTTGGCCCATTGGGACGAATCTGGGTTGTCTCCCAGGTGCGCAACGAGTTTCAGATCCTGATCGATCAAGGTGATGCGACCGGACAGATCGGAGACGACGCCGAGCTTGCCCTGGTATTGAATGTGGCAAGGGCGACGCAGCAGGCCATCTCCCGTTTGCGCCAGGAACTTGCCATCCAATGAATAGCGCGCCAGGCGATGACGCTCGCGATCGGCCACGAGCAAGGTCGGAACCTCACCGTTCCAATCCATCCAAAGCCCATGGGGCGTGTGCATGTGTCCAGCCTCCTCGCCACGGCCGCCGAAACTATCCAAGTACTTGCCTTCCGGCGAATAGCGATGCACCCAAGATTGACCATAGCCATCGGCAACGAAGATCGTGCCCTTGGGCCCCACAGCGACACTCGTGGGTTTGTATTGAGCGGCTGTTTCGTATTTGCCGCTCTGCTCGGGGAATTCAATCGTGCGCAACACTTTGCCGTCTAGGCTGATCTCCATGACCTTCTTGCGGGCGGTATGGGCGATCCAAAGCGACTGCTCGTAGTTGTTCCAGCGCGCATCCCCCGCGGGCCAATCCCCGCAGGTGACCAAGGGCATCTCAGAATCGGAGACGCTCGCCTTGCGGCGCGTCACCATGCTGAGTCCGTGCAATCCACCTCCCCAGTCCCCACCAAATGCGCGCTTGCGCGTCCCATCGGGCCCGTACACCAAGAGCGCCACGCCCTTGTCGGCACTCAAGTAAACGTTGTCATTGCGGTCGACGGCAATGCAGCCGTGGGTACTTCCCAACCAGGCTTGCCCCTCGGGAAGTTGTAGCCACGAGGGGTTCCAGCGGTAGCGATGATCGCCCTCCCCCACAAACGTCGGCTGGGCGGGAACGGGTGCGACCTTCCACTTCTGCTGGTCGGGTTGAACATGGGAGTGCCCCTCATGCAAGGCGGGCGCGAGACAGACGATTAGAGCAGCGATCCACATAATTAGCGTTGGTTTGAAAGAGAGGTGAGCAGCGGAAACTTGCGTAGCAGAGGGTACGAACTAGACCAGCAGGTCTTTGATTACTTTCCCGCCCACATCGGTCAGGCGGTAGGGCCTGCCCAGATGCTGATAGGTCAAGCGCTCGTGGTCGACGCCCAGTTGATTCAAAATCGTTGCCTGAAGGTCGTGTACGGAAACCGGATTCTGCGTGATGTTGTACCCGTACTCGTCGGTTTCACCATACACGATGCCTGGCTTCACTCCACCCCCGGCCATCCAAACACTGAACGCGCGCGGATGGTGATCGCGGCCGTAGTTGGTTTTGGTCAAAGTTCCCTGGCTGTACACGGTTCGGCCGAATTCGCCGGCCCACAGAACCAGGGTCTCGTCCAACAAACCCAAGCGCTCCAAATCGCGAATCAACGCAGCTTGGGGCTGATCCACGGCTTGACTTTGCAAACGGATCTCTCTGGGGAGATTGGCGTGGGCATCCCAACCACGCATGAAGAGCTGGATGAAGGGCACATCGCGTTCCGCCAAGCGGCGGGCGAGCAAACAGTTGGCGGCGAACGTGCCCGGCTTGCGCACTTCGGGGCCGTACATGGCTAGAGTCTCTTCCGACTCGTTAGAAAAGTCCACCAGCTCCGGAACGGACATCTGCATGCGATAGGCCATTTCGTATTGGGCGATGCGCGTGCTGATGGTGGGGTCGAAGGAACGTTGAGCTTCCTTTTCATTGAGCTCGCGCACCAGATCGAGCATGTCGCGCCGGTCCTTGCGGCTCAACCCTTCGGGATCGTTCAAAAAGAGCACAGGGTCCACCCCGCTACGAATCTTGCAACCCGCATGCCTTCCATCCAGGAAACCATTGCCCCAAAACCGTTCGGACAGGGCCTGCGTATTACCAAAACCCTGCGAAATCAAGACCACGAATTTGGGCAGGTTCTGATTGCCTTCGCCCAGCCCATAGCTACACCAGGATCCAAAGCTCGGACGCCCGGGTTGCTGCGACCCCGTTTGGAAAAACGTGATCGCCGGCTCGTGATTGATCGCATCCGTGTGCATCGAACGCACGATGCACAAACGGTCCGCGACCCCGCCCATGTGTGGCATGAGCTCGGAAATCCAGGCCCCCTCCTGCTTGTTGGCATAGCGCTCGAACTTAAACATCGAGGGCGCCACGGGAAAGCGCGTCTGCCCCGAGGTCATGCCCGTCAACCTTTGACCAGCGCGCACGGACTCCGGCAGGTCCTGGTCGAAGCGCTCATGCAGATTGGGCTTGTAGTCAAACAGGTCCAGGTGGCTGGGCCCGCCCTCCATGTGCATGTAGATGATGCGCTTGGCTTTGGCAGGGAAGTGAGTTTTCCCCGGCAAGGGGTCGGACGCCCCAGCCTGGCTGCGGGTCCCTCCCATGGCCAAACCAGCCAAAGAAGCTTGCCCCATGAGCGCCCCCACCGAGGTCGCGCCCAAGGCAAAGAAGCGCCGACGGGTCAGGTGCAGATCCCGCTCTTGACGGGGATTCGGTTCGGGTGTTTTCATCCGTTGGTGAGGGTCGAGTGCAAGTTGAGCATCGCGTTGGCCAGCATGGTCCAGGCGGCGAGGCGCGAGGCCTCCATGTTCATGGGCCGTGGCGCGACTCCGGCTCGCAGCCATCCGGCGGCGGCCTCGGGCGCCTGCCCATAACGAATCAGCGCATTGTCGAGCGCCCCCGATAGGAGCGCGGCCTCCTCTCCATCGGGAAGGCGTCCCGTGCAACGCAGAAACATGCGCTGCAAGCGTTCACTATCGGTGAAGTCCTCTTGCAAAGTTCGCTGGGCCAAGACCCGCGCCGCCTCTAAGAATTGCTCATCGTTCCAAAGCGCTAGCGCCTGCAAAGGCGTGTTGGTCGAGGACCGCTGCACCACACACGATTCACGGGTCGGCGCATCAAAAATCATCATCGAAGGCGGCGGACAGGCCCGCTTCCAATAGGTGTAGACGCTGCGGCGATACAGATCGGCACCTTGCGACTGCTCAAAATTGCGTGTATTGGACGCCAACATGGCAACCTCGGTCCATAGGCCCTGGGGCTGGTAAGGCTTCACGGGCGCCCCTCCAAAACTTTCATAAAGCAAGCCGGAGGCGTGCAATGCCAAGTCGCGGATCCGCTCCCCATCCAAGCGGCGCCGCGGAAAGTGCGAGAGCCACCGGTTACCTGGATCGATTTTCTGTGCGGACTCATGGGCATCCGAACGGGCCCGATAGGTGGCGCTCGTGACCATCAACGCCAGCATGTGCTGCACATCCCAGCCGCTATCCATGAACTCCACGGCCAACCAATCAAGCAGGTGCTCGTGGGAGGGCCAGCTGCCCTGATAGCCAAGATCGCCCGAGGTTGAAACCAACCCGGTACCAAAGATCAATTGCCAAAGTCGGTTGACCGCCACGCGAGCCACCAACGGATTCTCGCGGGACACCATCCAGCGGGCCAGGTCCAAGCGGCTCGCCGGCGCGCCTGCGACCTCCGGAACAAGGCTTCCAAAAGCCGCTGGGACACCAGGGGTCACTGGGCGTTCCGCATCGGCCTTGTCGTATTCCCCACGGTCCAGCACAAACACTTCCCGTGGCATATCCCGATTGCGCATCACCATGGTGCGCGGAATGGCTTGTTCCAATTCGTTCTGAGCTCCACGCAAACCATCGAGCACGGCCACGCCGGAGCGGTACTCGGCGGACTCCGCAAGCCTCCAGGCGTGGGCGATGCTCTTCTGGAAGCTCGCTCCGCCATCCGCGTGGGCGGATAGGTTCAATACGCCGGGCAGTAATTCCGGCGCCAACCGGTCGGCGCCCACTTTAGCCTTGTAGTAAAAGCCAGCCCCACCGCCCGTGTTGATGATTTTAAAAACGAGCGAGTTGCGTCCCGGTCGCAGGGGCAAGGCAATCTGGTCCTGGTCCGGCGCGCAACCGCGCGGGACTTCCCGCGCAGCCACTTCTTGGCCATTGACGTAAATCGCAAATCCATCGTCCGATCCGATGGACACGTTGAGGACTCGCTCGCTCGGGCTGTAAATTTCCCGAGCCACAAAGTGCACATTGGTTCCCGCAGCCAGGTTGTGCACCTTGCCATCCTCGAAAGTGGATCTGTAAATCCAACGAATCGGCGTGCCGGCTCCAAACGACTGCTCCAGGTCGAGCTCCACCACCGACTCCGGCCCGAATTGCTGTGCATAAGCACCTTCCGCACTCGGCAACGTGAAGGGTCCCGCCTGATACCAGCGGCCCTGCGTCACCGGCAGGCGCTCCACACCCGCATCGGGCAACGCCGCAAGCCCAACGCGCACGTGCCCAAAGGAGTGATCCGCATAAGGAGAGTTGTACTGCAGCTCCAGCTGCACGCGACTGCCGCCCTCATAACCGAACGCATCATCGGTCAGCAG
>JBLFXY010000219.1:0-6899 GCA_047611645.1 Glaciecola sp. | reverse complement strand
TATTCGCCGTCCCCCCGGGGGGCGAATCGCTGCGGCTCAGATCGTACCCAAGTTGCCCCGCCCTCAAGCGCCGCTGGCCAGGATTTCCCCCTCCAAGACCCAATACCGGCAGGGGGCCCAGGGGCAGTCCCGAATCCGCACTTCCCAACTCCGCGGACTTTGAGGACAATGCCTGGGAAGATCGGGATGGCTCACCCGTCTTCCAAGCCCCCTTGGTGAACCCCTCCCCAGCCCAAATGCTGCCTACCCACATGCCTACCCTTCGATTTATCCTGGCTGCAACCTCCCTCCTGCTGGCGGCCTGCGCCAGCACGCCCGAGGACGACGCGCCTCCGATCTACGGTCAGCCCAGCGTTTCCCTAGGTGCCGATGAGGATGTCAATATTAACAGCCTATTCATCCAGCTTGACCTGGCCCAACGCTATTGGAGCAACCTCCAAATCACGGCCAAGGACAGTACCGAGAAACACCGGGCCACCAAGATTGAGGAGGACATCCGATTCCGCGCCACGCGCCATCAAGCGGATCTGATCGAGGCTCTCGAAACCGGTCCTCCTTTCCAACGCCAGATCGCCGCCTTTGCCTTGGGCTTCAGCGAGGTTCGCGAATTACCCAGCGATGCCCGCGACAAGCTGCGCGCCCACCGTATCGACCCGGTTGGCCCCCTGACCGCGGCTTTGCAGGACCCGGATCCCAGGGTCGTGGCCAATGCGGCCTATGCCCTCGGATTGCGAGCCACCCCTTCGGCGCCTACCAGTCAACTGATCCAATTGTTGTCCACCTCGCCCAGCAATGAAGTTCGCTACAACGCCTCCTACGCCCTAAAGCAAATGGTGGCCGCTGGCGCACGGCCCGAAGGTTTGGTCACTATCGCCCGACGCGGACTGACCGATATAGAACACGGCGTGCGCTCCCACGCTGCCCAAATACTGGCCCTCCTGATGGACTTTGATTCCGTCGAGGATCTGGCCATGGTCCTGCGCGACGAAAAAAACTTGCCGGCCGCTGCGGCCTCGCGTTGCCTTACATTCATGGGTTATCGGAGCAAGGCGCACCTGGGCATTTGCGCCCGGGCCCTGGCCAAGGCGTTGCCGGAAGTGCGACCCGCCGTGCGCACTTGGGTACTGGCCGACTTAGTCTCGCTCGCCGATCGCAACTATGGCGAAAACGCTGACGACGAGTGGCTACGCTGGGCCAACGACCTTCCCTAATGATTGTCGGGTCTTCCCCTTCGACCCTGCTTCTCAAAGCAGCGCCCATGGCGCTGCTTTGTGTTGTTTTGGCATGTGGAAAAGATGACGCGCAGATTCCCGCGCAAGCAGGCGATTCCCCCCCCACGGGGATCACTCAAGGCCCGACGATTAAACAGGCGGCCCCCCCCATGGACGCCGTGCAAGTTTCCTCTCGCGTGGTGTTTCCAGATGCGCCAGATGACCCACATTCCATTCAGCTCACTTTGGCGAATGAGGGCTTTGGCAGGCTGAAACTGGCGAGTGATCCCGAGGTGCAAGGACGCCGCGTTCTACAGCATTTCTACGACGGCGAGCTGTATGAAACAGCGCCCCGTTCCTCGAAAAGCGTGCAACTGGAAGGTCTCAAAGTCCTTGAGACTTTGACCTGGTTTGGCATGCGCCGCGCGCTTTACGATTGGGATGGAGGCCGGGGGTGGGAAAAGAATCCCTCGCAACCCCTACAGCTGATCTTACCGCGCGCTGAACACCGCCCGATTATCGCCTTACTAGATTCTAATACTGGCTTGCCCACAACTCTGAGTCACCGCCTCAAAGACGGGACCGGCTTGCTGGCGTTTACAAATCTGGAATGGTCCACTGAAGTGCCGACCCCAAAAATCCTCGCATTCCAGGTCGAAAACACGAGTGGAGTGCTCTGGCAGGAGTCCAAAGTACGGATTCGAAAAGGGCTTAGCATGCGCGCGAGTTTTTTCCTGCCCGCAGATCGCCGCCCGAAATCTGGCCGACCTGTCGTCACCACTCCGGCGACCAAGTAATTCGCCGCTCCGCGAACGGTTATTGGCCCGCTAACCAGTCGAGCAAGGCGTTGACTGCGGTGACGTCCAGCGGGCTGAAGCCCTGATCCCCATGCGCTGCAAACCGCTCCCGGTTAACGAGGTCATGGGCCATTTTACCGGCTCGGTTCTTGAGCTTAGGGTTGGCCTCGGCTAAAAAAAGCACGTTCACTCCATGGGGTGAATTTTGCTCGGCCGCAAACATCAAAGCTGTCCTTCCGGCGTTGTCCTGCAGGTCCATAATGGCGCCGGACGCGATCAGTGTGGTCATTGCCGTTAGCATGCCACCTTCCGCTGCGCGCATGAGAGCCGTTCCACCATCTGCGGACAGCGCATTGACATCCGAACCGGAAACCAGAAGCGCTTCGATGACTCCTGCCTGAGGGTTGTGCCCTGCTGCCAACGCCAACGCCTGCATACCACCCTTTGCATCCTCAACATGCACCTTGGAGCCAGCATCGAGCAGGGCTTGCACCACATCCACATGACAAAATTTCGCTGCCCACATCAAAGCTGTAAGCCCCTCCATATCGAGCGCTGCCACATCGGCCTTCGCCTTTAGCAGGCGCCGAGTCGAAGCCAAAGAGTGCTTGCCTTGCACAGCGAAGTGCAGGGCTGTCGCTCCCCCGCGCCCCACCGTTTGCAACGGGGCTCCGGCCTCCAAAAGAGGGCCAATTGCCGTGGGCGACTCCAACGCTGCAAGCATCAAGGCCGTCATGTTAAGCCCGCCCGTAGGCTCCATATTCGGATGAGCGGCAAGTACCGCCAACAGCATTCCCTGGCGCTTTTCATGGGATTGCACTGCTGCCAATACCGGGCTCAAGCCCTGGCGGCTCTGGGCATTCACATCAGCACCATTGAGCAGCAGAGTTCGAATCACCCCTGGGCTCCTCCCATTCTGAGCGGCCCAAATTAGCGCCGTCGTCCCATCCGCCTCCCGATGGTTGACCTTCGCACCGGCTGCCAGCAATAACGTGATGATCTCTTCATTGACTTGGGTCTTCGCTGCACGGGAAAGGGCCGTTTCTTGAATTTTCCCGGCAACCTGGGCTGCATCCGCCCCCGCCTTGAGAAGGTCGGTGATCAAAAGCAGGTCCGCACTGGGCCCCATCGCATGTATCAATGCCGTGTAACCTTCGACCATTCGAGCATTCACTTCGGCTCCGGCAGCAATGAGTTCGCGCGCCACCCTCTTGTTGGGATTGTGCTGAATGGCCTGGAGCAAGGGTGTGGATTGATCGGCCAGAAGAGCCACATTCGGATCTGCACCGGCTTCGATCAGGGCTAGCATGACCTCCAAGCTCGGATTGTTCGAGGCCGAATAATAGATCGCGGTCGCCCCTAGCTTGTCCTTAAGGTTTGGCTTCGCGCCAGCATCCAAAAGGACCTCGATTTTTTGAAGGTCCACCTGATTGCTGACCGCATGCATGAGTGCGGTCGCACCGCGACCATCCGTGTGATCGACAGAGGTCCCTGCTGCGAGCACAGCCTTCGCCATCGCGTAGTCGCGGTTGTGCAAGATCGCGTAAATGAGAGCGTTTTCGCCGGTGACCGTGGTTGCATGTACATTCGCTCCGGCCTTGGCAAGCGCCTTCAGTACTCCTGGATTCTTGTTGGAGGATGCGGCGAACAAATAGGCCGTCCCCCCACCGGGCAAGATGGCTTCCACTTGCGCCCCGGCTTCGAGCAAGACCTCGACACTGTCCAAGTAATTGCTTTTCTGGGCGGCCACCATCAAGGCCGTCATGCCATTCGTTGCTATCGCATTAGGATCTGCGCCTTTTTCGATCAGTCGCTTGATGCGCAGACCAGAGTTTCGAGCAGCGGCATCGAGCAATTTTGCGTCCATCTCATCGTCTGGGGAATTGAAATCCGAATGGGAATCCAAGCCCTGCTCCACTTGGGCATGCGCTTGCCCAAGGCCCAGCGCAAAAAAAATAAAAGTGAACGTGAGCCGAGCGCGGGTAGTCATCTTCATGATTGGACCATAACAGATCGCCGCATATCACACTCCTAGCCCTCGAAGCCCTTCGGCTCGTACTTCAATCTCGAGTGGACGCGCTGCGAAGGCTCGTGGGGTATCCCTGGGCTGGTACAGGCAATCCGGCGCGGGACATTCCAACCATCCCCCCTCGCAGGACCAGCACAAAGCAATGATTCAAACGACAGCAAACATTACACATAGAAAAAACATCGAATTGGCTGCTGGAGATCCCATACAAACCGTCGGCTAGGGGTGGTTGCTTAACTCGCCTCCGCCGGCCAAAAATACCGGGCTTCGGGCCCCAATGCGCACAACCGCCCTGAAAGCCTCCTCCAGGGGTCTTCAGCACCTTAACTCCAGTCAAGTCGCACCCCAAATCCGCCCTGTGGTATAAATCCCTCCACAAAAACCGAGCTGCGCCAAGATCCACCCCCCTCCCCCGATAGCGCCCTCTGCCCCCCACCCGAACAGCGATCCAAAATGAATGACCCCCTGACCATCGCCGGACGCGCCTTTGCCTCGCGCCTCATGGTTGGAACCGGCAAATTCTCTAGCCCTGAGGCCATGGTTGAGTCCATCGAATCCAGCGGAGCGGAGATCGTCACTGTCGCGTTGAGGCGTGTGGATTTGAGCGCACCGGGGGACAGTATCCTGGATGCGATCGATAAGGATCGCTACCTGCTGCTGCCCAACACTTCGGGTGCGCGGGATGCGGACGAGGCCATTCGCCTCGCCGAGCTGGCCCGAAACAGCGGCCTCGAACCATGGGTAAAGCTCGAGGTCACCCCCGACCCGCGCACGCTTCTACCCGACCCCATCGAAACACTCATCGCTGCAGAGAAACTGGTCAAGCTGGGCTTCACCGTGTTGCCCTACATGCCGGCGGACCCGTTGCTCGCCAAACGACTTGAAAATGTGGGCTGTGCCACGGTCATGCCTCTGGGAAGTTTGATCGGAACCGGCCTGGGACTTCGCACCCGAGATGCCATCGGCATCATTATTGAGCAGGCCAATGTGCCGGTGGTTGTGGATGCCGGTTTGGGATTGCCCAGCCACGCCGCAGAAGCCATGGAGATGGGCGCTGATGCTGTGCTCGTCAACACCGCCTTGGCGATTGCGGCTTCACCCAGATTGATGGGGGAATCCTTCAAGTACGGCACCCAAGCGGGACGTTTGGCCTACCTGGCACGTCCCGGAGCCTCCCGCTCGGACGCCCAAGCCTCATCACCCCTGACCGGATTTCTAAATTGAGCCAACTCACCGAATTACTGGCGCAAATGGATTCACCGCAGCTGCACGCGCTGCTTGAAAACCAAGATAGCGATCGCGCTCGCAGCGCCCTTTACCGGACGAAAAAAACGCCCGAAGACTTGGCCCTTCTGCTCTCCAAAGGCGGAAGCGATATTCTCGAGGAGATCGCGCAAGAGGCCAAGAGAATCTCCCGCGAGCGCTTTGGCTTTACAATCAGCCTCTTTGCGCCGCTCTACCTGTCCAGCATTTGCGTGGGCAAGTGTTCGTACTGTGGCTTTCGTGCAGACCTCAAAATCGTGAGACGCACGCTCACCCAGGATGAAATCAAGCAGGAACTCGAGGTCGTCGCGGGTTATGGCATTCGCGATATCCTGTTGGTCTCCGGGGAAACGCCGCGCAACGTGGGCACCGAATACATGCAGCAAGCCATCGCGAGCACGCTCGAGGTGGCCTCAAGTGTCAGCATGGAGATCGCACCTGTTCCGGTTGAAGACTATCGTGCGATGCGGCAAGCAGGAGCCACCGGACTCACGCTGTACCAGGAAACCTACGATCGTGAGGCCTATAACAAAGTCCATTTCTTCGGACCCAAGGGCGATTTTTTGTATCGCTTAGAAGCCCTCGATCGAGCGGGCGAAGCAGGTCTACGTAAACTCACCGCGGGTGCCCTGTTCGGCCTTTCGACTTGGCGGCTCGAGGGTTTGCGCCTCGGCATGCACGCGGCCTACCTGCAGCGGCGCTGGTGGGAGAGTCAAATCTCTATCGGTCTTCCTCGACTGAAAGGCACCCCCGAGAACTTCGAGATCCCCAAGCCGATCGACGATCGCACTCTGGTTCACCTACTCGTGGTTATGCGTGTATTCCTACCCGACGTTGGAATCTCAATTTCCACCCGCGAAACACCGGAGTTCCGCAAGAACGTTCTCGGCTTGGGAGTGACTCAAATGTCCGCAGGCTCGAAGACCGAACCGGGCGGGTACACCGAAGCCAATGTATCGGCCGATCAATTCGCGATCTCGGATGAACGCCTTCCGGAGGAAGTCGCTGCGGACCTGCTTTCAATGGGATATGACCCGGTCTGGAAGGATTGGGACCGGAGCTTCGTGAACACCGTATGACCACGATTCAAGTCAATGGAGAGAAGCGGACCTACGAAGAACCGCTCACAATCACCGAGCTTCTGGACAAGCTAGGTGTACCTTCAGCGACGGTTCTCGTCGAGTGCAATCGGATGGTTCTAGCCCGCGACCAATTCGACTCAAAGAGGGTCGACGAAGGGGATGTATTAGAGCTCGTTCGCTTCGTGGGCGGGGGCTGAGAAGCCCGACAATCAGGCGGCTTTTTTGCGGGCCATGGCCATGCCTGTTATGTGCGCGGTCGGATCTGGATCGTCTGCGATAATGAGCATATCGCCAGCGGACAATAGGGTGTTTCCACCGGGCGGAACTGTGACCTCCTGCCCTCCTCCCTCGTACGCCACACACAAAAGGCAGTTGCCCAGAACTCTGCCGTACTCGGCCAATTGAACGCCTTCTAGCCCGAACATTTCATGAAGACGCGCTCCAGGCACAGCAACTCGATTCCTGGCGGGGCTTTGTGGATTTTGACCCCGCAGGCAATGCAGTAGGGATCCCCTTC
>JBLFXY010000218.1:0-6972 GCA_047611645.1 Glaciecola sp. | reverse complement strand
CCGTTGCCGTAGCCGATCCTTGCGGTTGCCTTAGCGACAACCAGTTCAAGGGCATCGAGATCGCGCCATTGCTACCCGAGTGAATCGGCATGTAAAGCCCGACGGTTCCCCCAAGGCACAAATTGCCTGAGGAGCCTGCACGATTGGGGGTAAATCCGGGCGTTCGGCCGACCAAGTAAAGGCCCCAAGAATTGGCCGGCAAATGGGTTGTTGTCAGTTCCAAGTCGTTCGACAGAAACGACGAGCTTCCAATGGCTCCGATTTGGGCAATGGATCCCGTCGAATTGGGGACTGCATCGCAATACGCATTTCCGACGACTCCGCCAATGCAAACATTGTCCACAACCATGCCGATCACACTGGCGCTAGGGGTGTGTCGGGCATAGAGGGTTTTGCCAGGAATCGTCCATCCATTTCGGAACAAGGCGAATTGCACCCCCTATAGTTGAACGCTATCGGGGGGAGATCCAACGCAGTGCCGGAATGGAGGGGCGGTTTCTGGCGAAATCCTCTATGCCCGACACACTTCTAGAGTTCCACGCTGCGGACCTAGGAATCCTGCACGGTGCGTTCCCTGCCGACCAAGCCTCCGACGCCAATCATTGGCCGCCATAGTACGTGTCCACATTCCCTTGAACATCGACGACCCACTCAAGAAGGGTCGGCACTCCAACAAGGAGTGGCGGGGTCTCGGACGTGAGCGTGCCGTAGTATGGGTAGCGGATTACGGGATTGGCTCCGCTGGCTTAAAACCGAATGTTCGTCCGGAAGTTCGGCGTCACATTACCTGCTTGGATAATGGGTCGACACACGAGACCAAAGAAACTGTCGTTGTATACCGTGACGTCCGAGGCGACCACAAAGCGGTCTTGGAGCAAGAAGTTATTGATCCGTCGCCTGGCGGATACGCCTCCTCCTCCAACCACGATTGCTGTGGTGCCATTGTCGACATTCGTTGCTGTGAAAACGCTCGAACCTACGACCTCATCGCTCCACCCGGGCAGCGTATCGATGGCGACCCCGGTGGCAATGCCATCAAAATCGTCCGCCGGATTGAGGCATTGAGCGCTTGCGCTCGCTGCTAGAACGAAAGTGAGGGCCAAAATTAGGAGCTTTGACATGGCTGTGGAAGGACCGGAAGGGCAAGGGGACAAAATGCGCAGGAGCACGCGGTGTTTATCTCGCCAAACTTTTCGGTTTCGCTGGATGGCTGGACTCGATTGCAAGGGCTTACCCCTGCGGGTCAGAATGCGAGCGCAAGTAATCGGTCTCTAACGGATATATAGTTTGATGGGCTTGCTCTTCTTGGGGAAAGGGATCCAATCCGTTCCGACCGTCGTTTCGGCAAGCAAATTCCCTTCCTGGTCCAGCACTTGTATGAGCAAGGACTTGTCTGTGTGCTTTGCCACTTCAAATCCAAACGGGGCCAGCCCTTGGGACGTGTAATCAATACTTTTCAGCACTCGCCCTTCTTCCGAGACTTCGATCCGAAGCTTCTCAGGTACATCGGGATGGAGTCGATAAACGAAGCACCGCAGCGGTCTTCCTACTTCGAAATCGTCCAGGCTGAGCTCGATGGTCTCCCCCGATTCGATGGTGAGACTCTGATACCTGTTACCCGCCACTCCCCCACCCTGAATAGACAAGGAGTAATCACCGGCTGGAAGCCGGATCTCAGCCGAGGCCTTGCTTGCAAGTTCGGCGGGCATGGTCCGTGCAGAAATGCGCCCAAAGATGGCCAGGCTCTTCGAAAACAAGGCCAAAAGACGAACAGGTGCGTCGTGAATGCCCGGCATGTTGGGATCGAACCGAACCACCACTCGGCCCAGCTCCGGGTTCTCAACGACCCCCACATCCAACCGAATACTGGGTCCTAGCGTGTAAGTACCCAGAACGGTCCTGCCCGAGACCAAAGACCAAACACCGGGCTCAAGCCCAGCGAAGGTGAACCGTCCGGAGTCTGGCTCCCAGCCTACCTGACGACTGTAGCCCTTGGCTCGACTCCAAGCGACCAACACTCCTGAGGAGGGCTCCGAGCCCTTACCAATTCTCCCGGTCAAGCTGCAGGATTGAGTCCGATCCAATACAAGGGTCACCTGTGGATCTACTTCGTCTCCGGGCACATATACCGTCGAAGCTCCACACTCGGCAGCTCGCCCTGCCGATTCACTGGCCCAGACGATCATGGATTGCATTGTCTTATCGCTCGCTATCGAGTCCGCTTGGACCCATCCATCCTCGTCGGTCAAGCCGGAGTACACCGCGCATAATGAAACGTCCGATGCGTTGTTCGGATTGCGGGCAACGCTCAGGTTGCCCGTCCTTACCAGTGCATTCTGAATCGGCTGGCCAAAAGGATCAACCACGCGTACGCGCAGCCAAGGCCGGTTCTCTTTGTGCAGCACCAATTCCAATTCCCTCGGGTCTGAAACTGCAAGGTCCACCACCACTTTGCCACGCCACCCAGCATGCTCCGCCTTTAGCGAGTAGATGCCGCGGGCCAAATGGGCGATTACAAAGCGACCATCGCGATCCGAGGTTACGACCCTCTCGTCCACTGCAGGAATATCCGGAATCGCACAAATCACCCGCACCCCTGCCACCGGAATTCCGTCCTTGCCCGTTACAATCCCTCTCACGCTGATCGTCGCTCCCATTTGAATTGTGAGCGTCTCTTCGGAAGGGTGGTGCGGAAGCTGCTGCAGACTGACTTCACCCCCAACCGTTTGAAACATGACCGACTCCAGTCCGGGAGTCACCCCCCCGTGCAAGCGTGAGGGCAACCTCATTAGGCCGTCGTCATCCACTCGCCCACGCCAGAGCGCCATGGCCTTGGTCTGTGAATTTATTCCGTAAGCGAGGTGACTCACCCTCTGCGCGAAACTCTCATCGCCACGAATGGCCTCGACAGCCCGGAGCGCAATTCCACTCCCGTCTACGAATCTCAGTTTGTGGTGAGTCTCAATCTTTGCAAGCAGGGTGTAGCTGAGGTGCTCATCTATGTCATTCAGAGCGGCAACCCCACTCCAAAACCCGGCTTCATTGCGAGCCAAGAGATAGGCCTTAGACAGACTCACGTGGGTTTCCAATTGGCCCAATGCATCCGTACGCCCCAGGAAGTCCGGGCGTTCAACCCCGAGGCTCCACAAATCGACCATAGCCCCGTCCAACGGATTCCCTTGAACATCCTTTACGAATACCGACAGGGGGCGCAGCGGCGGATGATGGATCGACTCCTTGTTCACTCCAGGATCCAAGGAAAACGGGGTCGACTGCCACTGCCCTACTCGGACATTCCAGATGCCCGGCTCCAGATCCTCAACGGCCGTATGCCCTTGCTCGTCCAGCTCAAGAGCACGCTCTTGCGCCCCTAGGGCCGAAACCAGCACAGCGCCATTACCCACAAAAGGCGCACCGGTGCCCGCACCCATCAGGGCCAACTCCAAGGTGCTCCGCATGGGCTGAGATGAGGTTGTGGAGCGCACATTCGAGGCAAACACTTCGATCATCGCGGACTCGGCCTCGACTTCTGTCACGTTGAAGAGCTCCGCCCGGGAAGCCTCTGAGCCGTCGTCAAAGATTCCGGACATGGCGAGCGGTACGGCCACCAACGCAACCACGCCAGCCATCAACCCCGCCCAGCGCACGGTCTCCGCCTTAGGTGTCCTCCACCGGGGTATGCAGAGCGCCAGCAGTCCACCTAGGGAAGGCCAAACACCGCTCGGCGCCATGTCGTTGCGTTCCAGATCCGCATAGAGCAACCGTCGGCCGCGGCGCAGTCGGGTGCGAGTCGTCTCCAGAGTTGCGCCCATGCGCTCCGATATCGCCGCGGGACCATGACCCTCGAAGAAGCGCAATTGCAGCACTTCGCTGTACACGCCGGGCAGCCGCCCAACCGCCGCCTCGACTCGTCCGTGGATCTCCTCGACGAGCAGACGATCCGAATCCTCAGCCCGATCGGCAATCAGTTCCAGATCCACTGAATCCTCCAAGCGCCGCACGCCCTTGTGCCGCAAGCTGCTGGCGGTGCGGTTGTTCAGTACTCTGACGATCCACCCACGGATCGCGCCCCGGTTTTTAGGAGGTGATTCCAGGACCGCCAACCAGAGCTCTTGGGTCAAATCGTCCGCGTCGTGCGTATTGCCAGCCGACAGGTTCCGAGCCATCCCACGGACGAAGTCCTCTTCGCAGAGGACTTCGTCCATGGTTGGATACTCGTTTTGTTCTTCTTGTTCGTCAGTCACGGTATGCTCGGCAAAACGATGCTCCCAAGATCGACACCTACGGTGCAATCTCGGCCGGGTTGTGAGCTCGTCGAAAGCTTCAGAACCCAGCAAGGTCTATTCCATTCAACGGATACTGTCTACCGGAAGACTTCGCCGCCCGGTCACCATTGGTGTCTCCCCAGTTCGCGCTCGGGGCTCATCATTCTAAACTATATATTTAGAGCCTGGCCGCTCCGTGTAATCCAAGCAATCTGGTCTCCTGCTCGTCATTGTGCCCCCAATTGGGCCCCCGTCACCCTCACATCCCTCGAGGAGGGTCCCGCAGAACCCAAAAGTGAACGGCCTCGGGATCTCAGCTCAAAGTCAAATCAGTCTCGAGTAGGCCTTGGAGGTCAGCCAGCCAGTACCTCCTGAGCGGCCTCGCGGTAGATTCACTGAATGTACAACCGCTCTCCAAGCAGCCAAGAGCCTCAGAATCGACAACTCCCCATTAAAAGCCAAACCCAACGCGTCGATCCGCCTGCGAAGCGCTCAGGGAATGATCACTCCCATCAAAACATGGACCCTGAGCGGGTTCCGTAGCGAGCGACCAAAATGAGACCAGCAAGACCCAGCCAAAGGCGATTCATGGAAAACGGGCGAAAAACAAGGACTAGGGGCCGCCCCACCAGAGCGGATCGGCTCCAAACGCAGGGCGCCATCATGCTTTGACCCGGTTTCCAGTGGGGTCACTAATCCCTCCCCTGAGTCGATTGCAGGCGGTATCCAGAGGTACTAGGATCCCTCCGTGGAAACCAACATGCCTATGAAAGCCATCGAGTTCGATAACAGTTACGCCCGGCTTCCGGAGGGCTTTTATTCCATGGGGAAGCCCAAGGGGGCGCCGACCCCGGCGCTGATTCGGGTCAACGATGAACTCTGTTCGCAATTGGGCATCAATGGGGATTGGCTGCGCTCCGAACCCGGCATGGACATGCTTGCGGGCAATGCATTTCCTGAATCCGCAGAGCCCCTAGCCATGGCCTATGCGGGCCACCAGTTCGGTGGTTTCACCGCGCAGTTGGGTGATGGCCGCGCCTTGTTGATCGGCGAGGTTTTGGACGCAACTGGTGGCCGTTGGGATGTGCAGCTCAAAGGCTCAGGGCGCACTCGATTCTCCCGGGGCGGAGATGGCAAAGCGAACGTGGAAGCCATCCTGCGTGAATATCTCTTAAGCGAAGGAATGCACGCGCTCGGAATTCCAACCACGCGCGCCTTGGCCGCAGTTACAACCGGCGAAGCGATCTTGCGCGAAGAGGGCCCCACGCCCGGCGCGATCCTTTGCCGCGTAGCGCAAAGCCACGTACGCGTGGGGACGTTTCAATACTTTGCCGCGCGTGGCGACACGGACTCCGTTCGCAAATTAGCCGACTACGTGATCGACCGCCACTATCCGGAAGCGCGCGAATCCCAAGACAATCCGTATGTGGCTTTGCTGGAAAGCGTTGTGCAGCGCCATGCCAGCCTGGTAGCACGCTGGATGCAGGCCGGATTCATCCACGGGGTCATGAACACCGACAACATGCAGATCGTTGGCGAGACTTTGGACTACGGCCCCTGCGCGTTCATGGACGATTTTCGCCCGGGTTGCGTTTTTAGCGCGATCGATTCAAGAGGCCGCTATGCCTGGGACCAGCAACCCAACATGGCCCACTGGGGACTGATTCGATTGACCGAATCATTGGCACCGCTGCTCTCCGAAGACCGGGAAGAATTGCAGAAACTCGCAAACCAAGCCAGTGACAAGTTCTCCCAGTTCTTCGAGAGAGAGTTCATCGGCGGGTACCGCCGCAAGTTTGGGCTCATGGAACCATTGGACGGGGATGGCGAATTCGTTCAATCCGCGTTCACTGCAATGACCAAGAATGAAGTCGACTACACCTTGTTCTTCCGGCACCTGACGAAAATCGCGGATGGATGCGATAGCACCGAATGGCTGCAGCTGTTCGAATCCGCGGAAGATGCGCAAACGTGGCTTCAGGCTTGGCGAGAGCGCATCGACAAGGACACGACAGAGCCCTCTGCGCGCGTCGCCATCATGCAGCGCAATAACCCCATTTTCATTCCGCGCAATCACCGGGTGGAAGAGGCGATCCAGCACGCGATCGGCGGTGACTTCGAGCACTTCCACAAATTGACCCAGATCCTCAACCACCCCTTCGAGGAACAACCGGAGCATGCCGAATACGAGCGTGCACCGCTGGAGGAAGAGAAAGTGAAACACACCCACTGCAATACCTGATTGCATGGACGGGCTGCGAGGGCTCCAGGATTCGTACCCCAACGGCTGCTCGCCTATGCCTGATCGACTAAGTCCCGATCGGCGTCTGAGCAAGCTGGGTTATCGAGCTCAAGATCAGTATCGACGACGTCCAAAAGAAGATCTTCAACCGCGACCTACGGTTGCGGCTCTTTTTGCCCAACTGGAAGATCAGCACGATCGCCAGGGGAAACACGAACGTATTCGAGACGACAAAGCCAAAGATGTACGCGGCATCGACCTCTCCGTTCAATCCTCGTCCTGCCCCACCGAAGGCGAAGAAGGCATTGATAAGAATGACCAAGACAACCCGCAGGTAGCCCCAGAAGCCGGCTTTGTCAGCGACCTCAAATTCGCTGGCCCGCAAGTTTGACTCGGGCGGTTTGTACGGAGACTCTGGATGCAAAAATTCAGACGTTGCCCATCTCTGCCAGCCATGCGGCTTGG
>JBLFXY010000217.1:0-6975 GCA_047611645.1 Glaciecola sp. | reverse complement strand
TCTTGGCCCGCTGGGCCAACTCCGAATGAACCCGAAAGCGGCCAGAGAACGCGGAATAGCGCAGCCATAGACCTCGTTCATTCTTCGCCGGCCAGTTCTGTAGGAGTACGTCCCCCAGGGCGGATCCGTCGCTCAACACAGCCGGGATGGCGCGCAAGGCTCGCGCCGCCAACAAAGTCCGATCCCACGCGCGCCCGCCTCCGCCTTGAAGCGCAGACCCGCCCTGTTGCAGCAAGCGCAGCACGCCTTGGGGTCCTAAAAGTGCGGGCGAGAGGTGTCCGCGTGCGGCTGCAATGCATACCGCTTCCAGGTAGGTCTCTTCCCCACCCAACCAACCCTGGCTCAACCAAGCGACGGCAGCCGGCCAACCCACTTGTGCGAGGGCGTTGGCGCACGCTACCCGGCGCTGGGGATATGTTTCCTGCACCGCACCGCGCACCCAACGGGCGAGCAATTGAGAACCCCGGCCCTGATCGGTTTCACCGCGGGCGCAAACCCGGATGAAGGCCCCGGGCAAGTCCACGCCATCCAGGCCCGATGCATCGATCGACTCGGGCCTCCAACCGACGATCTCCAAAGTGACTTTGTGCTCTTTCACCAGCTGGATCAGGAGGGTCTCCCAGGAGCCGCTTAGAGGCTCGCCACCCAGCGCCACCGGTGAGACCCGTCGACGCCTTGGATCCAAGCGTGGATCCAGGATCAGATTCGCGGGCGCATCTCCGTAGAGGTGCAAGCGGTCTAAGGCCACCACCAAGCCGCCGGGTTTGGGGACACGAGGATTCCCCATTAAACTGTCATCGCGGCCGCCTTCCAAAAGCCAAGTTTCAGGAAAATCGGGCAACTGCAGGGGCCGCTCCATCAAGCCCGGACTCCAGGCCAGCGCACTTTCCTGCAAGGCCCATTCGCCCACTTCGGCCACCATGGAATCCGGTTGGCCCGTCAGCCGAGCCGCCAGGGCGAAGTGCCGCGGATGATCGGCTAGGACCTGGGCCAACCCACGCCTCGCCGCGTAGTTGCCGGCGGCAGCGGCCTCCACGACAGCAAGCCAATCGTCAGCACTCAATTGCCGAACCAGCCAGCCGTGGGCAAATTGGCGTGCCCGTGCCTCCCCATGCCCCAAGTCCTCTAACCGCAGGGTCACAGACCGGTCCTGGGATCCCAATGTGGGCCCGGATTGGGTGAACGGGTCCGCAAGATTTGCGCCGCTCGCCAGGGTCCCAAGGGACAGGACGCAAAAAGCCATATGACAAAAGGGAGGCAGCATGGCGCCATGCTACCCTGTCGCTCCCGTGCATGGCCAGTTCGGTCCGCACCGGGAGAGACCCTTCCAGCCGCTGCTCCCATGTTCCGAAAGCTCCTCATTGCCAACCGTGGTGAACCCGTAGTCCGCATTGCCCGCGCTGCCCAGGCCCTCGGCATCCAAGCCGTGGGAGTGGTTTCCGAGGCGGACGCCAACGCCTCCTGGGTAAAATGCCTGGATGAAGTGGTCCCTATCGGTGGCCGCGCTCCCGGCGAGAGTTACCTGCAAATGGAAACCCTCGTGCAAGCCGCCCTGCAAACAGGCTGCGCCGCCGTGCACCCGGCCTGGGGCTTCCTGGCTGAGAACCCGCGCTTCGCAGCCCTCTGCGCACAGCATGGTTTGACGTTCATTGGCCCGACTCCAGGAGTCATGCAACGCATGGCTCTCAAGTGGCCGGCCAAGTCCTCGATGGATGCTGCAGGTTTGACCTGCATCCCCGGCTCCAAAGGACTGTTATCCGGTCCGGAACAAGCGGCGGTCATCGCCGCTGAAACAGGCTACCCCGTCATCGTCAAGGCCGACGCCGGCGGCGGAGGCCGGGGCATTCGTAAAGTAGACAAGCCCGAGGATTTGGCCGCAGCCTTCGCAGCCGCCTCCGCTGAATCCCTTGCGGCCTTTGGCAACGGCGCGCTGTACCTGGAACGCTACCTCACGGGTGGCCGCCACATCGAATTCCAACTGATCACCGATCGCTTTGGCAATGCCGTTCATCTTTTCGAGCGCGACTGCTCCGTGCAACGCAACCATCAAAAGTTGATCGAAGAGAGCCCGAGCCCGGCAATCGATGAGGAGACCCGCCAACGCGTCGGAAAGCAGGTGGCCGAAGCGGCCGCCTCGATCGGCTACACCGGAGCGGGCACCATTGAGTTCCTGCGACGCCCCGATACGGGCGAACTGTGTTTCATGGAAATGAACACCCGCCTGCAGGTCGAGCACTGCGTCAGTGAAATGGTCACCGGCATAGACATCGTCGCCGAACAGATCAAGGTCGCTGCGAACGAGGCCTTGAGCTTCCGCCAAGAGGATCTGAGCCTCACAGGACACGCCATCGAAGTGCGTCTCAACGCGGAAGATCCTAGCGCCAATTTCCAACCGACCCCCGGAACACTGACGCGCTTCTCCATCCCCACCGACCAAGGTCCTGGCACGATTCGCATCGACACGCATCTCAGCGAAGGCGATGAAATCTCTCCCTACTACGATTCCTTGATCGGCAAGGTCATCGCCCACGCGCCCACGCGCGACGAGGCTATCGAAACCCTGGTGCGAACTTTGCAAGCCGCGCAAATCGAGGGCGTCAAAACGACACTGCCCTTGCACTTGGCCGTACTGCAATCCCCCGAATTCAAAAGCGGCGATTACGACACTTCGTGCATCCCCGGCTGGCCCGCGTAGGCCCAAGTTCTTCCTCGCTCGCCAGACCCGCCCCCTCACCCCACGTTTCCCGATTGCCATGGCAAAGGTTCCCCTCACTCCCATCGGCTCGCCGCGTTCCAATTTCCTGGACGAGAAGAGCTTTCAAAAAAACCACGCCCACCTCGAGGAGCGTGTGGTTGAGCTCAACGAACGGCGCGCCCAAGTCGCCGAAGGCTGGGGCGAAAAATACAAAGATCGAGTCCATGCCAAAGGCAAGCTCACCGCGCGTGAGCGTATCGACTTGCTCAAAGACGAGGGCACTCGTATTTTCGAGGTCGGTACCTTCGTCAACGACGGGCGCATGTTTGGCAAGGTCAAGAGCCCCGGCGCGGGCGTGGTCACGGCCTTCACCCAGGTCGAAGGTCGTTGGACCATGGTGATCGCCAATGACAACACCGTGGCCTCCGGTTCCTGGTGGCCGCGCAGTCCCGAGAAAATTGAACGTGCCCAGGAGATGGGCAAACGGCTTCGGTTGCCCGTCATTTACTTGGTGGACTGCTCCGGCCTGTTCCTGCCCGAGCAAAGCACGACCTTCCCCGGCATCACGGGCGCGGGCCACATTTTCAAGAAGAACTCGGAGCTGTCCGACAAAGGCGTGGCGCAAATCGCCGGCGTTTTTGGCGATTGCATCGCGGGCGGCGGTTACATGCCGATCATTTCCGACCGAGTCTTTATGACCGAGCAGGCCTACATGGTCATCGCGGGCGCGGCCTTGATTCGCGGCGCCAAAAGCTTGCACCTTTCGAGCCTCGACATCGGTGGACCCGAAGTTCACGTTCACCAATCGGGTTGCGCTGACGTGCGCGTGCCCAACGATGAAACGGCTATCACGCTCATTCGCGAAGAAGTCCGCAAGCTACCGTCAAGCGGCATCGACTATCACAAGCACGGCGCGGATGCGGCTCCGCCCCTACAGCCCAGCGAGGATTTGACGGGCATTTTCCCGCCGGATCATCGCCATGTCTACAGCGTGGATGAGGTCATCGCTCGCCTGGTGGATCACTCGATGTTCTGGGAGCTGTTGCCCGACCGCGGCCGCGAAGTCATCGTTGGCGTGGGTCGTGTGAACGGCCTCTACATGGGCTTCTGCGCCAATCGCCAAGGGCTCATCGACGACCCCGAGCACCACGGAGGCAAGAAACCTGCAGGCATCTTGTATCGCGAGGGCATCGCAAAACTTTCCGCCTTCAGCCGCGCTTGCAACGACGACGGCATTCCGATCGTTTGGCTGCAGGACATCTCAGGTTTCGACATTGGACTCGAAGCGGAACGCCAAGGACTGCTCGGGTATGGATCGAGTCTGATCCACGCCAACAGCACGAACTCGGTGCCCATGTTCACCCTGCTACTGCGCAAGGCTTCGGGCGCGGGCTATTACGCCATGGCGGGCCTGCCCTATGAGCCCATCGTGCAACTCTCCACCCCGATCACCCGCCAATCCGTGATGGAAGGCCGCACCCTGGCTATCGCCGCCTTCAACACAAAGCTCAACGACGAGTTTGAAGTGGAGGTCGAGGATCCGGAGGAACGCGAGAAAATCATCGCGGGCATGGCCGCCACCGAAAAGCGCATCGAAGGTGACATGGATCCGTACAAGTCCGCCAGTCAAATGGACACGGACGAGATTGTCGCACCTTCCGAGTTGCGACCCTGGCTCGAGCTTTTTGCCGAAGCCTCCTACCAAGCCAGCGGCTATCGCCGCATCAAGAACCCCCGCATCTGGTCGCTGCACGACATTGCCACCCTTTCGGAGCCCCGAGGCTAATGAGCGAACCCATCCTTACTTGGCGAATCCAAACCCTGCCCGCCCAGGACGATTCCACGAACGGCCCCCGTATCGAACTGCGCAGCCCCGCTGTCGGATATCTGACCCACGTACCCGCATTGGGTAGCGCGTTGGCTCCCGGCCAGGAGGCTGGCTACCTGCTGCGCCTCGGAAAACCGTACAAACTGGTTCTGCCCGAGGGCGTCGCCGGCATCGTGTCGACCCCCGGTCCAGAAGCTGTGCACGCTGCGGTGTCCTTCGACCAGGTGATTTTGCAATTGCGTCCCTTGGACGAGTTCACGTTGGGAGCCGAGCTCGCCGGTGAAGAGCTCGAGCAGGAAGGAGCCTTGGTTCTGCGTTCTCCTCAAGCCGGTCGTTTCTACCACAAGGCGGCTCCCGAGGATCCGCCCTTCGTCAGCGCTGGCAGCTCTCTCAATGAAGGCGACCCGATCGGACTGATCGAAGTGATGAAGACTTTCTCCCAAGTCCTGTACGCCACCACCGGCAACTTGCCCAAGAACGCCAAGGTCGTACGTCTACTCGTGGAAGACGGCGCCGATGTCACAAAAGGCATGCCCCTGGTCGAGCTGGAACCGGCCTAAACCGACCTCACCCCTTCAGGACATTTGCCGCTGCCGCTCCAAAGCGCCCATGCAAAGTTCTGCATGGGGCTCGACATGAATAAGGCTGGCTAAATGCAATGGCGATATTCATGTCGGAGGTTGTTCAGGTGTGCGGAAAATAGCCGGCCCCCAATAGCGAGTCACTCGGACGCAACTCCATTGCGATAGCGCGCCCACAATCAGCTTCCGGGCGGAACTACTTTAGAAATGGCATGCCTTCCACATCGCGCAAGAACTCCGCGCAGGATTGAGCCCCCAAACGCATACCGTTTGCATTCCAATGGGGATCCACCGGGCCCACGTAGAGATCTTCCTGTTGCGCGACAGAGTCAAAAATCGGGAACAGGTTGAGGGTCTTGATTCCCGCTCGCTCGCTGGCACCCGTGATGACGTTGGAAAGAGTGCTGCGTTGATACTCAGGATAGTGTTTGGGATCGATTTTCAACCAGGACTCCGGATCCATGTCCGGCCCGCCTGGCACCACGATCGCGATGAGGGGAATCGAGGCCGCATCGCAAAGGGTTTGAATCTCTCCGAGAATGGCTTCCATCAAACGTACTTTGTAGCGACTCGAGGGCCAATCCGGCTTGAGTGCCACGTCCGCGTCGTACACATCACGCAGCAGCCCAATAGCCTCGGTCTCGCCGTGCTCCACATGGGCCACGTAGTCTTCGCGGTGGGCGCGCAGGTAGTCCGACATCGTCGCGGTGTTTTCTCGCGTGGCTATGTTCCAGCCTGTGATTTCCTTGTGCGCCCTCCACAATCGATCCAAGCCCCAGCGGTTCGAGTCCTGCAGATTGCGATCGAACCAAAGGCGCTCTTCCTCGCGTACGCTGGCCGGGGATCGCACCAACTCCCCTTGCTCTCCCAGGTGCATTAAATGATTGCGGATCGGGTCCCCCAAATCGTTGTATCCACACAGCACTAGCACCACGCCATCCGGTCGATACTTGGGCAAAAACTCGCCCATGCGCAGCAACGTTTGATCCGGGCCGTAACCGGTCACGCCAGCGCACAAGACCTCGATTTGGTCTTTCCACTGCAAGGCGAGCTGGGCGCTGAATGTCTTGGCGAAGGGTTCATTCTCCGACATCACAAACGAATCTCCAAAGACCATCACTCGCGGACGTGCACGGCCTTCATCCGGCTCCGGGCCCAACATTCCATGGCCATTGACGCGCACCACCACGCCCCCACTGGCCAAGCTCGGCTTCATGAATTGCACCGTGGCCGAGTTCGGAATCGGAGCGTGTAAATACTCCGGGTGCATGCCCAACACGCAACCGAGCAGGGGCCAAGCGGTGCGCAAGACACCCTCGAACACGGAAAGCGTCACCAGCAACGATATGGAGCTGTAGATCAACCGACGCCGCCAACGGGAGGGTTTGGTTTCTGGAGCATCGGGACGGGGTTCGGCCATGCTCCCAGGATACGGGGCAGGCTCTGGATTGCGCAATTTTCCCTACAGAACCCACAATCCACGGGCAGGCTCTAGCTCCAGAATCCGTCCTCGGCGCCCCTTGATTCAGCAGCGCACTTGGTGAGCCTCTCACTTGCGATTGGAACGGCGGGCCCGTTAAGCTGCAAGCCCTCCAGCCTCCAACGACCATGAAACGCCAAGACAAAGCCGACAGCATCTCCGAGATCTTGGCCGAGCTGTACCCGACCACACCGATCCCCCTGGATCACACGGACCCCTTCACCCTACTGGTCGCTGTGCTGCTCTCCGCGCAAACCACCGATAAGAAGGTCAACAAAGTCACACCCGACCTGTTTGGCATCGGCCCGGATCCCGAGACCATGGCGGTGCAAAACGTCGAAGATATTTTGGCCACGATTCGAGTTCTCGGCTTGGCTCCGACCAAGGCTAA
>JBLFXY010000216.1:0-6979 GCA_047611645.1 Glaciecola sp. | reverse complement strand
TCCAACAAGCGGCGCAGCATGAAATAGTTGCCAGCGACACCAATCGTCTGGTTGGAGGACAGGTCCAAGGTGCCCGCCGGAGCCTGCGCTCCGGCAAGCGCCTCGTAGGAAACGCTGTCCGACAGTAGCACGGTTTTCGGCGCCTGATGGGTGCGAGCGATCTGCGCCACTCTTCGATCCACCTCGTGGCGCCCCCGTTTAACCGGCAGGGCCCCGGCCGTCCACAGTTCAACGACAACGATACCCAGGGCCAAAAGGGTCACGAAACCCATGGCCTTGCGTTCCAGCATCGAGCTGGCGCTCGCGCTTTTAGAACTGGAAGTAGATGAAGTCATTGCCGAGGAAACTCCCGCCCAGGGAGATGCTCACGTAGAGGAAAAGACAAACGAAGGCCTGAACCAGCGGGCGCTGGTAGGTCAGCGGGGTTTCATCCCCGCGAGACCGGACCAGGGCCAAGTCCCAAGCCACCACAACAAGCGTTCCGATGCCACCCAGGATCAACCCGGCCGCCGTCTGCTCGCTCAGCATGAGGCCTTGCGCTGAAAGTAGATTGTCCATGGACAAGAAACGCACGATGTCCGCCATGGACTGGGCACGGAAGAGCAACCAACCAAAGCAGACGAGCTGGAAGAACGCTCCCCATTTCAAAGCGCGTACCCAAAATGGCGATTCCGTGGGCTGCGGCCGAAAGCTGCACCACATGCGATGGCCCACCAGCAAGAGCCCTTGATAAGCGCCCCACAAAACATAGTTCCACGCCGCCCCGTGCCACAAACCACCCAGAACCATCGTCAATGAGAGGTTCACATAGGTGCGCTTGGGGCCCTTGCGATTGCCGCCCAAGCTGATGTACAGATAGTCTCTCAGCCAGGTGGAGAGCGTGATGTGCCAACGCCTCCAGAAGGCGCTCGGGTCGCTTGCGAAGTACGGTTGCTTGAAATTTTGCGGGAATGTAAATCCCAGCATGCGCGCCGTTCCACGTGCGATGTCCGTGTACCCCGAGAAGTCGCAATAGATCTGAACTGTGAACGCGTACACGGCCAACAAGCGTGCCACCATTCCGAGCTCCCCTTCCGCAGAAAACACAGCATCCACCACAGGTGCCAGATTATCCGCGACGACGACTTTCTTGAACAAGCCCCACAGGGCGAGCTGCACGCCCTCGGCTTGCTGATGCCAGCCTAATTTCCTGGGCAATGTGGCCTGTGGCAAGAAATCTCGTGCCCGAACAATGGGCCCCGCCACCAACTGCGGGAAGAAGGAAACAAAGAAAGCGAAGTTGATTAAGTTGCGCTCCGCGGGCACAGCACCCCGATACCGATCGATCGAGTAGCTCAAGGTCTGAAAAGTGTAGAACGAGATGCCCACCGGCAAGATGATCCTCAGAGACCAGTCGCCGCCATCAAAACCCATTTCCTCAAGCATGACCCGCGCGGAGTCCATGAAGAAGTTGAAGTACTTGAAAAAGGCTAAGGCCCCTAAGTTCACCACCAACGAGACCCAAAGGAAGCGCTTCTTCAGCGCGGGGTCGTCCGCGTGACGCTCCATGGCCAATCCGCAGCCGAAGTCCACCAAAGTGGAAATCACAATCAGGCCTAGAAAGCGCCAATCCCAATAGCCGTAGAAAAAGTAGCTGGCCCCGAGCAGCAGCAAGTTCTGCCACCGAACACTTTTACGCAACAACCAATACAAGCCCCACACCAACGCGAAGAACCATAAGAAATGTAGGCTGTTAAAAATCATGTCGGCGGCAGGTCCAAATGTAGGTGCAATACGCCTCGGAGGAAACCACCAGCTCCTCAAAACGCGCGGGTGGGCCCCCCTTTCCGAGGAACGCTCTCAGTTCGACCCATCACCTATCGACTCGGTGAACTTTCCTGCCCAACTCGCTGCCCCATGTTGACCCAGGCCTCCACCACCTTTGGTCTCATCCATGCACGCACAACGCCGTGCAATTCCACTCCCAGGGATCGCCAGAAGTTCCTTATTCCCGGTATCGCAGAGCCTATGCGCCTTGCGAAGCAAGGTCGCTCCCGCATTCGCAGCAGAATTTGGCTGCGTTCGGATTTCCTCGGGACGAACAGTTGGAGCAAGGTCGGCCCGATCTCGCCGCGCTAGAAGTAAGCTCGGCGGTCACGATCCCGGTGGGCACGGCGATGACGCCGTAGCCGAGGACCATGACCAAGGAGGCTACCGCTTGGCCTAGTGGAGTCTCCGGTGCGACGTCGCCGTACCCGACAGTGGTCAAGGTCACGATCGCCCAGTACACCCCGCGCGGGATACTGGAGAAACCGTGATCCTCCCCTTCGATCAAGTACATCAATGCCCCGAGCATTATGACAATGGTGAACACAGCGAACAGGAAAACCACAATCTTGCGGCGTGAAGCCCACAGGGCGCGCGACAATTGGTTGGATTCCTGAACGTAAGTGGCGAGCTTCAACACTCGGAAGATGCGGAGGATACGCAGGATACGCACCACCAGCAGGTACTTGGCACTGGGCAATGCCAAGGCGATGAAGGTCGGAAGGATGGCCAACAAATCGATGATGCCAAAGAAGCTCAGGGCGTACTTCCTCGGAGAAGCCACGCAGCTCAGTCGCATTGCGTACTCCAACGTAAAAATCAGGGTGAGCACCCATTCCAGCGTCCACAGCAATTGGCCATGGTCCATGCGATACTCCGCCATGCTGTCGAGCATCACAACCCCCACGCTGAGGAGAATCGTTGCGATCAAAGCCACGTCGAACCAACGACCCCAGCCCGACTCCGCCTCGAATATCACGTGATACATGCGCCGCCGCATAGATGTACGGCTCAGGTGCTTTGGTTCCATGTTCAAGGTGTACGCGATGGACGCCAAAGCATGCAATGCTGCCAAGCACATGTTCCCATTCGTACCGCTCTCCTGTTGCAAGCCCCCACCCAGAAGCATGCTAGAACACATTCTCTACAGCCCCATCTCCCTATTGCTGGTTGTAGTGACCGTTGGAATCCATGGGTTCGCCTTCCTGTGGGTCCACTCCAGAATCAGAACGACCTGGACCGAGGCCGGCAAAGAGACCGGAGCAAATTCCTAGCTGGGACGCGACCGGAGTGTGCCTCACCCCGACTGCCCCTTTCGACCCCTGCAATGGAACCCTTCGCAATGCATCCCGAATAGAAGCGGGTGGGCTGCGTATCCGGGGCACAAGCGCTCGCGCGCCCCTTGAGATCTCCCCCCTGGAATGATCTAGTCTAGTCCACCCTGGGAGCCCCAGTGCTGCCCAAGCAAAGTCTGAAATTCAGCCGACCCAATGCCAGCCATGGAAAACAAAACCTGTCCCGAATGTGTGAGTCAGATCCCCAGCGGAGCCCAAGTCTGTGGCCAATGCGGTGTGCGCATCGAAGGCATTCGCTGCGACGCGTGCATGGCCATGAGCCCCCAGGAGGCGCGCAAGTGTCGCTGGTGCGGAAACCGGATGAGCCAGGCCTCCCAACCTGCCGTAGGGCACTTCGAAGTGGGCGCCAGCCGCATAGGCTCACTCCTGATCCGCGGAGCCATCTTCCCCCAGCGCGCCACGTTCTCGAACGAAAAGATCGTCATCCGCACCTACAGCACCTTCGGTCTGACCTCCAACGACGAAGAAATCCTGTGGGAAAAAGTCGCCGGTTTCTCGCACCGCAACGGAATGATCTGGGACCGAGTCTCCATCGAAACCCGCGGCCAAACCCAAGCCGTCATCGCCTGCCTTTCCAAAAGCAACAGCCGACGAATCCGGGAAGTGCTGCAGGGTTTGGAGAAGTAGGAGTTTGCGGTTCGCTGGGGACATGGCCCCCCGGCTCTACGCTCAGCCCAGTCCCCGTCCGCGGCCTCCGAGGTTTCTCGATCGGCGCCTCGGGCGGGGCTTTGAGTTCGGTGTCGAGTTCCGATCCGCGGGTATTCGCGAGGTCTTACTGCCCGATGAAATGAAGTCCATCATGAATCAGGCCATCAAAGCCCAGTAGCTAGCCGAAGCCAACCCGATCAAGCGCCGTGAGGAAACTGCGACGACGCGCAGGCAGGCGAATACGGCACGCCTGATGGCCGAGAATCCAGTGCTACGCCACATGAAAGAGCTCGAGCCATTGCAGTCGGTCCTTGTGGGAACCCAAGCCACGATCGTGCTCGGCCAGGGTGATATCGCGAAGCAGATCAACCCAATGGTGGACTTCGAATTGGATGAAAAATAAACCGCGATGGCCGAAGTGCCCCTTACGCCCCGGCGGGAATGACCTCCCCCGCCGGGATGCCAGGCTATCCCGGGAACCGGACATCGTTCTGCCTGGCCTTACGCCTACAAAAACCCCCGACCCTGCTAGACTGCCTGCCCTCGAATGACGCCAACATCTCCCTCTCAAAACAGACTCTATGTACGCCATCCTGCTCCCCTTATTCATCTCCTGCATGGCGGTGGAAGTCCCCGGTCAGCAGCCGGCCTTGCCCACGCGACCCACCTCGCTCACCACGGCCTTCATTGGCGCACATGTGATTCCGATCGCGAGCGCCGAGATAGAGGACGGGGTCGTGCTCATTCAAGATGGCAAGATCACCGCGGTCGGGTCGCGGGGCTCCATCACGATCCCCGATGGATCGACGCTTGTGGACGCGCGCGGGCGCATACTGATGCCCGGTCTGGTCGACACGCACTCGCATGTCGGCGGTGGTTGGGGCGCGGATGGCTCAGGCCCGATCCAGCCCGACGTGTCCGTCTTTGACGCCATCGACGTGCGCAACACCGGCTTCCAACGCGCTCAAGCGGGCGGCATCACGGTCGCCAATGTGATGAGCGGCTCGGGCCACTTGATGAGCGGCAAGACCGCCTACCTCAAGCTGACCGATGCGAACACGATCGACGGCTGGGCGGTGCTCGATTCGGCAGGCCACCCCATGGGCGGCATGAAGATGGCCAACGGCACGAACTCGCGCAAGGACGCACCCTTCCCCGGAACGCGCGGCAAATCCGCCGCGCTCGTGCGCAAGGTTTTCCTCGATGCACAGGCCTATCAGGCCAAGCTTGATGCCGCGAAAACCGACCCGGAAAAAGCACCCGAGCGCGACCTCGGTATGGAAGCGTTGATCGAAGTGCTCGAAGGCAAGCGCATCGTGCACCACCACACCCACCGGCACGACGACATCATGACCGTGCTACGCCTGCGCGAGGAATTTGGCTTCCGCGTAGTGCTGCACCACGTCAGCGAAGCTTGGAAAGTCGCGGATGAGATCGCAGCAGCCGGAGTCGGCTGCTCGTTGATCCTGGTCGACAGCCCCGGCGGCAAACTCGAGGCACGCGACATCGGTTTCGAAGCCGGCGGCGTGCTCGAGCGCGCGGGCGGCAAGGTCGCCTTCCACACCGACGATTGGATCACCGACTCACGTCACTTCCTGCGCATGGCTGCATTGGCCGTCCGTGCAGGTATGAGCCGCGAAGGCGCACTGCGCGCCTTGACACTCGTACCCGCTGGCATGCTGGACCTCGGCGACCGTATTGGTTCCCTCGAAGTCGGCAAGGACGCCGACATCATCCTGCTCGACGGGGATCCGTTTAGCGTTTACACGAAAGTCCAAGAAACCTGGGTCAATGGCGTGCGCGTCTTCGACCGCAGCAACCCGGAGGACCTACTCTTCGCGACCGGCGGCATGGGCGCCGGCCAATCCCGAGCCCACACGTCGTGCTGCGACGGGGAGGGCAACTAATCATGCAACTCACCAAAACACTCATACCCATGGCCTTGGCCGCCGCCACGTGCATGCTGCCCTCCAACTTGGTCGCCCAGCAATCCGGCGCTCAGCCTGAAGGCGCTCGCTCGATGGGCGTAGCGACCGGTAACCTGATCGTGCACGCCGCCAAGCTACACACCGTCTCCGGTGAAATGCTCACGGATGCTATCGTTGTGATCCGCAACGGAAAAATCGAAGCCATCGGCCCCGCGGGCTCCACTCTGCAGCCCGCTGATTTCGAGATCATAAAAGTCCCGGTCGCCACGCCAGGACTGATCGACGCCCACACCGTCGTCGGTTTGGCAGGCTACTTGAATCAAAAACAGGATCAGGACCAGCTCGAGAAATCAGAGCCCATGCAGCCCGAACTGCGCGCTCTAGACGCCTACAATGCGCGCGAGCCTCTGATCGAATGGGTGCGCTCCTTCGGGGTCACGACCATGCATACAGGCCACGGTCCGGGAACCCTCATCTCGGGCGAAACGATGATCGTCAAAACGCGCGGCGGCACGGTCGACGAAGCCATGATCGTGAAGCGCGCCATGATTGCCGCCACTCTCGGTGACTCCTCCCAGGCCCACGATGGCAAGTCCCCCGGCACGCGCGGCAAGCAGGTCGCGATGCTGCGCGAGTTGCTCGTCAAAGGCCAAGGGTACGAGGCCAAGAAAACGGCGGACAAGGACGTCGATCTGGACCTGCGCATGGAGGCCGTCGGTCGCCTGCTGCGTAAAGAGCTGCCCCTGATGGTGACCGCGAACCGCCACCAGGACATCCTGGCAGCGATACGATTGGCCCGTGAATTTGATCTGCGACTGGTGCTCGACGGCGCCGCCGAGGCTTATCTGCTGTTGGACGAGATCAAGCAATCAGGCGTGTCCGTGATCGTGCATCCGACCATGCAACGCGCTACCGGCGAGACCGAAAACCTCAGCATGGAGACCGCCGCCAAACTACAAGCAGCCGGCATCCCCTTCGCCCAGCAGAGCGGATTTGAGTCGTACGTTCCCAAAACCCGCGTTGTACTGTTTGAAGCCGCAATCTCGGCAGCCAACGGCCTCAGCCGCGAGCAGGCCCTGTACTCGATCACGCTCGGTGCGGCCCAACTGCTGGGTATCGACAAGCGAGTGGGCTCCCTCGAAGTCGGCAAGGACGGCGACCTCGCCTTCTACGACGGCGACCCCTTTGAATATACGAGCCACTGCCTCGGCACGGTCATCGAAGGTCACCTGGTCAGCACGA
>JBLFXY010000215.1:0-6982 GCA_047611645.1 Glaciecola sp. | reverse complement strand
GTGAAAGCTGGGCAAGCCGAAACTGCAAGCGACGCGCGGCCCATGCCCGTGCGGGTCATGATCCTGGGCGAAGCCAAGCTCGAAAATATGCAAGGCCGCTACACGGGCATCGTGCAGGCCGCGCGCGAGGTTGCCGTGGGCGTGAATGTGGGCGGGCAGGTCCAGCAGGTGCTGGTCCGCGAAGGCGACTTCGTCGAGCAGGGCGCCGCCATCATGCAACTCGATCAACGTCGCCTGTTGGCAGGCAAAGAATCGATTCAAGCCCAAGTCATGGGCGCGCAAGCGCAGCTGGATGAACTGATCGCTGGCCCACGCAAGGAGACCATCGCAGTCTCCCGCGCCAGCATCATCGCCTTGCAAGAAGAACTACGCTTGGCCGAAATGCGCCTCGTTCGCCGCCGCGGATTGCTCGAATCGAATTCGATCTCCCAGGAGGAATTGGATGTGAGTCACGCACAGGTACTCACCCTCAAGGCACGCTTGCTGGGCGCCGAAGCCGGTTTGCAAGAGTTGGTAAACGGCACGCGTCCTGAGATCCTTGCGGCCCAGCGCGCGACCCTCGCGGCAATGCAAGCCAACCTGCGCAGCATCGAAATCGACCTGACCGATTCAATGGTGACCGCCCCCTTCGCCGGCCGCATCCAGTCGGTGTTGGTACACGAAGGTGCCGTGGTCCCCGCGGGAAGCGGCGTGGTGTTGCTGGTCGAAACGGGTGCCCTCGAAGCGCGTTTCGGTTTATCTGCCAAGGACTTGCAAGCGCTCGACGGCGATACGCTCACCGTGGAAGTGCGCGGCCAAACCCTTCCGGTGTTGGACAAACGGCTCCTACCCAATTTGGATCCCACCCACCGCACACTGCCATGGATCCTCGACTTGGACATTTCCAATATGGCGCCTGCCATCCACCCAGGCCAGGTGGCGACGCTGCAATGGTCGCGCCCCTTGGGCCAAACCGGCTGGCGTATCCCGCTTTCCGCTCTGACCGAAGGCGTGCGCGGCATGTGGACAGGCTTCGTAGTCGTAGAAAAGGACGGCGCTTTCCATGTACAGCCCGTCGACTTGCAAGTGCTGCACACCCTGCCCGATGCGGCGGTCGTGCGTGGCGCATTAAAAAAGGGGGACCACTTGCTGATGCAAGGCGTGGATCGCATTGTCGCAGGGCAGCGAGTTCAGATCGTTCAGGACACGGGAGACATGCCGCGTGAGTGACCTTTTCCTGCGTCGCCCGCGCCTACTCATCCTGGGCCTGCTGCTGATCTGCGCAGCGGGTTACACCGCGCTGCAGTCTCTGCCCCGGGCCGAAGACCCGGAGCTCACCTCGCGCGATGCGATCATCATCACGCCTTTCCTCGGTGCGGGTGCGGAACGCATCGAAGCGCTGATCACCGATCCCATCGAAGACGCCCTGCGCGAATTTGAGGAGATCCGGACCTTCGACAGCCGATCCACAGCGGACATTTCGAGCCTGCACATCGAACTCAAGGAACATCTCACCGAGGTGGATGGAATTTGGTCGCGCATTCGCGACAAACTGAATGAGGTGGAGAAGACCTTGCCAGCCGGTGCGGGGCCGATCGACTTCGACGCGTTCGAAATTTCGGCTTTCACCATGATCGTGGCCCTGGTGCCCGCGGGCGACCCCGGCGCCTCGCTATCGGTGCTCACGCGCCGAGCGGAGGATCTAGCGGACAAACTGCGCACGATCGGCGGCACCAAAGAGGTCGAGATTTACGGTGGCATGCAGGAAGAAATCCTGGTCGACCTCGAATCCGAGCGCCTGGCTGCCCGGGGCTTGAGCCTGCAAGAAGTTGCTAGCGCCCTGCGTGGTCGCGATGCGAAGGTCCCGTCGGGAACCGTGCACGGCCCCGCCAACGACTTGCGCCTGGACGTGAACTCCGAGTTGGATTCCGTTCAAGCTGTGCTGCGCACCCCCGTACGAATCGGCCCCGATGGCCAAAATACACTCATCTCAGACCTGGGCGAAGCGCGCAAGGGCGAACGCAGCCCGCCCTCAGAGATGGCCCTGGTAGAAGGCCAACGGGGCGTGCTGCTGGCCGCGCGCATGATGACCAACCAGCGCGTGGATCAGTGGTCCGTCAAAGCCAAGAAAGTCATTGCGGATTTTGAAAACGACCTGCCGCGCGGAGTGGGCTTGCGCACGCTCTTCGACCAAAGCACATACACCGCCCAGCGACTCGGTGCCCTGGTGAGCAACTTCCTCATGGGAGCCTTGCTCGTGATGGTCGTCGTATTCGGCACCATGGGCTGGCGCTCGGCGATCCTGGTTGGCTGCGCCCTACCCCTCTCGGTGCTGATGGCGCTGAAGGGCATGTCTATCATGGAGATCCCCATGAACCAGATGTCTGTGGCCGGTTTGATCATCGCCCTGGGCCTCTTGATCGACAATGCCATCGTGATGGTGGACGAGATCAGTCACCGTTTGCAGGAAGGGCTCAGCAAGCAAGCCGCGATTCAGGCCGCGGTTAAGAAACTAGCCATGCCGCTCTTTGGTTCGACATTGACCACCGCCCTGGCTTTCATGCCCATAGTGTTGATGCCCGGAGCCGCGGGAGAATTCGTGGGCTCCATGGCCATGAACGTGATCCTGGCCATCACGAGTTCGCTGCTGATTTCGCTTTGGATCCTACCCGCTATCGCGGTTCAGTTCCTGCCCAGCCAGCCGCGCTCGGGGGGCTTTGCGTTTCTCCAGCATGGCCTGACCTTGGGACCTATCTCCGGGTTCTACCGCCGTGGGATCACGTTCTTTATGCGCTTCCCTGCGCTTGCTGTGGCCGTGGGTTTGTTGTTTCCCCTGCTCGGCTTTTCCCAGATGGGCAACCTGAAGGAGCAGTTCTTCCCGCCTGCCGATCGCGACCAATTCGGGCTCGAACTTCATCTGCCACGTCAGGCGTCCATCGCTGCCAGTCAAGCCTTGGCCCTGGAGGCGCGCCAGCTCATGCTCGAGCACGAACGGGTTCAGGAAGTCAGCTGGATGCTCGGCACGAACTTCCCCAAGTTCTACTACAACCAAATCGAGGCCCAGGCCAACGCACCGTACTACTCCCAAGCTTTGATCCAGTTGACCGGTTCGAAGAACTCGGCGGCTGTGGTGCGCGACCTGCAAAACCTGCTCGACCACCGACTCCCCAGCGCCCGGGCGATCGTGCGCCAGGTGGAACAGGGCCCGCCATTCGACGCGCCCGTGGAGCTGCGCCTGCGGGGTCCGGGCCTGTCCGTGCTGCGTGACATGGGTACGACTATCCGCCGCGAGCTGGCCGCAATCCCCGACGTGCTGCACACGCGCACCGGCTTGTTGGCGGGCCTACCAGGTCTGCGTTTGGATTTAGATGCGGAGGAGCTGCGCTTGGCTGGGCTGCAGGAAAAAGACCTAGCCCTCGCCTTGGCGGGCAACCTTTCCGGCATCCGCGCGGGGTCGGTCCTAGAGGCGACCGAAGAACTTCCGGTGATCGTGCGCGTGTCCCCCGAACAAAGGGACTCCTCCGATGATTTGACGGCTATGCAGTTGGTTTCTCCGCAGGGTGGTTGGACTCCGCTGGGAAGTATTGGCCAAGTCAACCTGGCCCCCGAGCTTTCCAACATCCCCCACTTGGACGGGGAGCGCACATCCACGGTTCAGGCTTACATCACCGCGGGCGTGCTGCCCAGCGAGGTGCTGTCGAAGCTGCTGACGCGCCTGGATGAGATTGGATTCGAACCGCCCCATGGATATCGAATGACCGTGGCCGGCGAGGCCGCCGAGCGCGACGAAGCCGTGGGCGGATTGATGGGCACCCTCGGAATCCTGGCGATCCTCATGGGCGCTGCTCTCGTGCTCGCCTTCCACTCTTTCCGGCTGGCGGGAGTGATCGGCACCGTAGCCATCATGTCCGTGGGCTTGGCCATGGGAGCGCTGTACCTGGCAGATTACCCCATCGGATTCATGGGGATCGTAGGCGCGATGGGTTTGATCGGAGTGGCTATCAACGACTCGATCGTAATCTTGGCGGCCTTGGTAGAAGACCCCGATTGCTTGCGCGGCGACCGCAAAGCGATTGTACAAGTGCTTATGCGCGGCACGCGCCATGTGCTGTCCACCACCCTCACCACCATCGTGGGATTCCTGCCTTTGTACCTGGGCGGTGGAAGCTTCTGGCCTCCGGTGGCCGTGGCGATCGGCGGCGGTGTGGCGGGTGCGACGCTCATGGCGTTGACCACCACGCCGGGTTTGTTCCTGCTGCTGTACGCAAAGAAGTCGCGGGAGTCGGGGCTTGAAGACTCCCCTGACGAGTTGATGCTTGCCTCGGCCTGATCTCTGGAGGATTCGGCGATGATGCAGGAAGGCACGGTGCCTGGAGAGTATCTTCCGCCAGCACCCTACGCACAGGGCTCGCCCTACGCGAACGGTGCTGGCGGAGGATTCTCTCCTGGTTCCGAACCTTCCACGTGGCTACCAAAGGCTGTGGACTTGATAGACTGGGTATGGTGCGAACCCATGGCCTTGCTTGTTGACTCAGCGGCACGGTGGGTTTTGTTCATGCCCGATGCGTAGGAGGCTGGCGCCCGATTTTGTCCTGACACCGTACCTTGCTTCGCCTAGGATCTAGCTCCCATGAAATACCTTTCCCTGCTCGCTCTGCTTCCCCTCTTCGCCTGCGCCTCGCCCCAAATGAATGAATCCAGTGCATCCCCCTGGGTCTCGCTTTTCGACGGCCAGTCATTTGAGCACTGGCGCGGCTACGGAAAAACAGAAATGCCCGCAGGTTGGGTCCTCGACGACGGCTGCATGTACGCGGCCGAATCTGGCGCTGGCATGGACCTCGTCACGCACCAGACCTTCACCCACTTCGAACTGGAACTGGAGTGGCGCGTGGTCGAAGGCGGAAACAGCGGCATCATGTGGCACGTGGATGAAAGCGCCGGAGGCTATCCCTGGATGACCGGTCCCGAATATCAAATCCTCGACAACGCGGCCTACAACGACGGCAAGCCTGGCTTGAATAGCGCCGGCTCCAACTACGCGGTGTACGCCCCCACCGGCGACTCCTCGCGCCCTGCCGGAGAGTGGAACCAAACCAGCGTCTTGGTTTCAGGCAACCACGTTCAGCAATTCCTCAACGGCGTGAAAGTCGTGGACTACGTCAAAGGCAGTGCTGATTGGGCCGCACGCGTGGCCAAGTCCAAATGGACTAAGTGGCCCAGCTATTGCACGACAACCACCGGCCACATCGCCTTGCAAGGCGACCACGGCAACGTTTGGTTCAAGAACCTGCGCGTGCGTGAGTTGCCGGATCCGAGCCCGAAGTAGATCGGAGTAGATCACGGATACGGAGTAAGGACAAACTCAGGCGCCCGCCTCCAACGCGTAGGAGACGGGCGCCTGAGTTTGTCCTTACTCCGTATCCCTACTCGGCTTCTTCGATCGAGAAGGTCAGGGGGAAACCGTTGGCGCGGGCGTAGCCCTTGGCGCGCGTGACGCGCTTTTCGGCCAAGGTGCGCGGGTAGTGGCCAATGACAGCGGCGCCTTTGTTGTGCACGGTCATCATGCGGTCTTCGGCCCGGTCGTAGGTCAGGCGGAATTGATCCATCAGCACGTGCATGACGAAGTCCATGGTGGAGACCGGATCGTCATGGCAAACAACGCGGCTGAGGGGCGCCAGGCGCTCCTTCACTTCGGTTTGCTCGATCACTTTTGTGTTGGCCATCGGGGACTCGTTCATGGCCCTAGTCTAAGAACAAGCCGGGCGAGCGGCAACCGGGTTTCTGAGGCCTCCCTGGCCCCTGAGGGGCTATCCCACCTTTACGAACCTGCCGGGAAGGCTTCCTGGGCGAAGTTCGCAGCCATTTCCCAGGGACCCAATAGATTTTCCTGCAGCAAGCTGCCTTCGAGACGGTCCAAGAACGTGCTGCGCGCCATGAATTCGCCGCCCAGGCTTAACAGGTGGGGATTCTCGACCTGGGCATCGAGTAGATCGAAGTTCCTCTCCCGCAGGTACGCGAGCAGCACACTGAGTGCCACCTTGGAGCCGTTGGGCTCACGACTGAACATGGACTCCCCAAAAAACATGCGACCCAGGGCCAGGCCGTACAGCCCACCGACCAAGCGACCCTCACGACGTACTTCCACCGAGTGTGCCAGGCCCCGGCGATGCAGGTCGAGGAACAGTTCCTGCAATTGCGGCGTGATCCAAGTGCCCTCCCCATGTCCAGGCCGCTCGTCATACGCGCAGGCTTCGACCACCTCTTGAAACGCGGTATCCACGCTTACCTGCCAGCGGCCCTGGCGTAAAGAACGCATCAATCGGCGCGCTGGTTTGTAAGTGCTCGGCGTGAAGACCATGCGCTCCATGGGGCACCACCAATTCAGTTCCTCGTTCTCATCCGGCCAAGGGAAAAATCCGCGACGATAGGCTCCCATCAACCAGCCCACGTCGAGCTCCTCCCCAAAAAAGACCTGGGGCCCTTCGGGATCCACGCGCATGTCAGGGAAGTTGGGAACGAACACGGGCGCAGTGTAGCAAACGACGCCATGGGATCCGCGCACAAGACCCGACAGCGCAGCCCACCCCCCATAAAAATGCGAAGAGCACGCATTTTTAGTGCGCGCTCTTCTTTCCATTCTCCGCTCGACAAGCGATTGGTTCGTCAGCCATCCCTAAACAACTCATCTAGACCCCGCGGAACCGTCGTTCCGTGCTTCGTCCCTGATCTAGCCCAAGTTGAATAGTTTGTCTTCGCGGTTCAATCAGCAGTCCATTCCCTTACTCCTGATTGACGCTTCCAGGCCGCTAAGCCTGAATGCTCTGGGACCCCGGGTTTGCTGCGCGCCTTCTGCACGCCATGAACTCGAGGTTGTTCTGGGCATTGTTTGCCCACCCCCCTCTTCGTCCATTGGCCCCCGCGGGTAGAATCCGAAAATCAAAGCGGTTCAGTGACGGGAAAAACCACGTCCTCCGAAGCGTATCCCCCCAAAGAACCCTGGCCG
>JBLFXY010000214.1:0-7024 GCA_047611645.1 Glaciecola sp. | reverse complement strand
GTTTTGATAGCTTCATCCACTTTCGGCGCCACTTGATTGGGTGTGCCGGTCGAAGCCGATTCGGAACTGTTTTCGGCTGCAGATTGCGTGCCTGTTTCTGCGGGAGTTAAGCAACCCATAAAGCCAGCAAGAAGGAAAGCGAGACCGAGTGAAGTGATTTGGCGCATGTGTCTCGGCCTGAATTAGGCCGGATTGAGTGGGGGATATAGTGGAAGCTCTATTCCGTGCAGGGCACTGAGAGGCAAGCACACAATCCCATGATTGGCCGCAAGGAGCAAGGTGCAATCGCATTCTGGGCTGTTCGCGCGCCTTGAGGGCGGATCAGACCCATTGGGGAGCGCCGTAGAAGGGTTCGGAAGTATTGGACCGGTGCGCTGGGGTCGATAGGCGAGCCGCCCCCTTAAACGAACTTTGGGGCTCAAAGGCTCTATCGCTCGGTACCCCAAACGGCAACGAACGGACCCATGGTTTATTGGCGAACACAGGATCGAGTAGGAATCACTCCCTTGGAAAACCGAAAGGGAGTTTGGGTATGGTGGTGGCATGACAATGACGCAACCCAAGGGGCCAGAGTCCGTGCCGGAGCGCTACATTCGTTCCATCCAGCAGGCCGACAACACCGGAATGGCGCGAGTGATCCGTGAAGTCATGACAGAGTTTGGAGCCGTTGGGGCCGGGTTTTCGATCGAGGATCCCGAGGTGGACAACATGTACGAAGCCTACAGCGGGGAAGGTCAGTGCTTCAATGTGCTCGTGGGCGGGTCTGAAATCCTGGGAGGTGCAGGGGTCGCACCTTTGCAAGAGGGCCCACCTGGAATCTGCGAGTTGCGCAAGATGTACGTCTTGCCCCAAGCCCGTGGCAATGGAGTGGGTCGTGACCTTCTCCAACTCTGCGTAGAACAGGCTCGTGCCTTGGGTTTTGAAGGCTGCTACTTGGAAACCTTGGATGGCATGCAGGGCGCCCGGCACCTCTACAAATCTTTCGGGTTTGAGGACCTTTCGGGGCCTCTGGGTGCAACGGGGCACGGCAGGTGCGATCGCTGGATGATGCTCTCATTGCTGGTCTAGGAGCGTGTCGGGCATAGAGGGTTTTGCCGGGAACCGCCCCTCCATTCCGGCACTGCGTTGGATCTCCCCCCAATAGCGTTCAACTATAGGGGGTGCAATCCGCCTTGTTCCGAAATGGATGGACGATGCCTGGCAAAACCCTCTATGCCCAACACACTCCTAGGCGGCCATTTTTGCTGTTTCGAGGCTGGTTGGGGCGCCCAAGGAGGCCGGACCCACCAAATTAGGTTGAGTTGAGAAGGGTAAGGGATAGATCTCCCATCTCGTGAATGATGGCCTACAATTCCTACCTCTCCCCCGTATTTTCCATGGCCCGCCCCCTCAAATTTAACGTCGACGAAGCTCTAGACTGCGCCCTGGGCGTATTCTGGCAGCGAGGTTACGAGTCGACAACCACAGCGGTTTTAGCCCAGGCCATGGGGATTCAGAAGGGCAGCCTGTTCAACACGTTTGGAGACAAGCGCAGCCTCTATTTGCTCGCGCTCAAACGATATCTCGAGCGGGTTTCGGACGATCTTCAAGCGAATCTTGCGGATGCGAAAGAGCCGGTCGAAGCCCTGAGCGTGTGGATTGCGGAGCGAGCGGCCACCTGCTCATCGGCCGAAGGGCAAGTGGGTTGCTTCATCGTTAACACCACGATTGAAATGGCTGGCCAAGATCCGGTGATAGGCGAGATCACCAAGGCCTATTGGGGCCATCTCGAGGATCAACTGGCACTTGTCCTGGAGGGCGGGCAAGCGCGTGGCGAAATCCGATCTGAAATTAAAGCGTCTACCTTGGCTCACCTGCTCATGACGCATTTGGCGGGAATGAATGTGATTGCGCGCCAGGGGGTGACTCCCTCGTATTTCTTGCGCTGCACGCAAGCCCTATTCGCCAGTTTTAGGCCCTAGCAGGCCTGTTGATTCGCCCGACACACTCCTAGGATTCGCGATCTCCTCTAGATTCGGTATGCTACTCGCCTATGCATATCACTCGCGCACTACTTGGGTTGGCATTCTTTTGCTTTGTGTCTTGGCTTCTATCCAGCCATAAGAAGAAATTCCCCGTACGGGTGGTGGTGTTAGGCATCGGACTGCAAGTGGCCTTAGGTGCGTTCCTCTTGAAGACTGAATTGGGCATCAGGCTCTTTGAGGGGATCAGTGGATTCGTCACCACATTGATTTCAAAAGCCGCTCCCGGAACGAAACTTGTGTTCGGTGGCTTGTCCGACGGGAATTTCGCTGATGGCGGTTGGGGTTACGCCTTCGCTTTTGCGGGGTCTGGACTGACGGTCATTATCTTCTTCAGCGCGCTGATGAGCGTGCTGTATCACATTGGCGTGATGCAGGTGTTGATCTACGCCCTAGCGCGCATGATGAGCGTAACGATGGGCGTGACCGGGGCGGAGTCCATGTCCATGGCGGCCAACGTGTTTGTCGGCCAAACAGAGGCGCCGCTGGTGGTAAAGCCCTACGTGTCCGGAATGACTCGCTCCGAGCTGAACGCCATGATGACAGGAGGCTTCGCGACGATCGCAGGCTCCGTTCTGGCAGTTTACATCGGCTTGCTGGGTCCTGAGTATGGCCCGCACCTGCTAACAGCCTCGGTGATGAGCGCGCCTGCGGCCTTCTTGATCGCCAAAATCATGCAGCCAGAGACCGAGGAATCTGCGACCGGCCGCAAGGTCGAGCTCAAGTTTGAACGCAACGCTAGCAACCTGATCGAAGCCGCAGCAATCGGTACCGGCGATGGTCTTAAACTATGGCTCAACGTGATCGCCATGCTGATCGCATTCATGGGTCTTGTTGCGTTGATCGATTGGCCTTTGACCAGTATTGGAGCCGCCTTGGAGATCGATGGCGGGCTCTCAATCAATCGCATCTTCTCTTGGGTCTTCGCGCCCGTGGCTTGGATGATGGGGGTGGAGAGCTGGCACGACTGCAATTTGATGGGCACCCTGCTCGGAACGAAAATAGCTGTGAACGAATTCCTGGCCTTTGATTTACTGCAAGGCATGCTTCCCGGCAAGGAAGGCTTGGTCTTCGAAAGCGCACGTTCCACGAAAATGGCTGCATACGCCCTCTGCGGCTTTGCCAACTTCGCTTCCATCGGCATCCAAATCGGCGGTATCACGCCTTTGGCCCCGGAACGCCGTAGCGAAATCTCCAAGCTGGTCCTACGTGCCATGCTCGGCGGAGCCTTCGCTTCTTGGATGACCGCAACCGTCGCAGGTATGTTCCTATGAGCCGAGGTTTGGATGAGTCGAAAAAGCTAGCGGAGGAAACCCTGGCTGATTCTATGGCTAGTGCGGGTCTCAAAGACTTCAGGGTTGCTGCGGTTTTAGGTTCCGGTCTTGGGGCTTTTGCAGATCGCTTGAAAAACCCACTGAGCGTGCCTTTCGGGGAATTGGAAGGCATGCCGCAGTCCACAGTGCCCGGACACAGCGGGCGCTTTGTGCTGGGCGAGTTGGACGGGGTTCGTGTGTTGGTTCAGCAGGGGCGCGTGCACTTGTATGAAGGCCACTCCGTGCATGTGGTGACACGGGCCGTGCGTGCCATGGGCCTTTTGGGTTGCCAATCACTGTTGCTTACGAATGCGGCCGGTGGCTTGAGGCGAGATTGGCCCGTTCCCACCCTCATGCGCATTACAGATCACTTGAACCTGCAAGGCGTGGCACCTCTGCGGCCGAGCGAGGTCGGTCGAGGATCACCCTACAATTTCCAACTCGGTAGCCTCCTGGATGAAGCCGCCGCGGCCACAGGCGTTCCCTTGGAGCGTGGCGTGTATGCGGGACTCATGGGGCCGAGCTACGAAACGGCAGCCGAGATCCGCATGTTGGATCAGATGGGAGCCCAGGCGGTGGGCATGAGTACGGTCGCCGAAGCCCTGACCGGTCATGGCATCGGCATGCGGGTCGCAGCCATTTCGCTCATCTCTAACCCGGCAGCTGGAATTTCGGAAGGGCCGCTCAATCACGAAGAGGTTCAGGAGGCTGCACAGGCACACGCAGATCACTTTGCTAGGCTCCTGGAATTGGGCTTGCCGCGTTTGGCGAGGGCTCGATCGGCCCTTTCAAGGGACTGCTAGATCCGCGTGTCGTGTTAGGCTCGGGGTGATCCGCGCGTTTGGCGCGGGCTTTTTTCGAGGACCCATGCATGTTTGCAGACAACTGGCGAGATCACTGGAAGCTCAAAGAAGAGCCCTTCGTTCATGAGGACGCGGACAAAGATCCCGTCCTCGCCAAATTGCGGGCGGCGGCGGTGCATTCGTCCTTTGATCGGCTCTTCGGAGATCCGGCTTCGCCCGTACCCGGCATCGTTTTCGGCGAGAAGGGCAGCGGGAAAAGCGGTCTGCGGCGCACCATGGTTCGCCGGCTACAGGCTCACAACGAGGAGTCCCCCAAGAAGCGTGCATTCAGCGTTGAATACATAGACTTCGATCCATTCTTGGAGTCCTTGCGCCGCCACGAGAACATCGGCGCCAGTCACAAGAAGACAACGCCCAAGCTGTTGGAGGCCTTGCAGCGAGCCGACCACCTGGACGCCATTCTCTCCCTGGGTATCACTCAATTGGTGGATGAAATTGCCCACAACCCTGGGGATGGGCGCAAGCTAGATCGTCGCCGTAAGCGCGACCTTCTGACCTTGACCCACCTGTACTATCGCTCGGATGAGCAGACGCGCAGCGAGGCGGTGTCGGGCCTCCAGAAGTCTCTAGGCTGGTTCAGTGGCCGGCCCATGATGTTTCAGATTCTGCGCATCTTGGCCACCGTCGCGGCAGTGATGTTGTTGATTCTGCCGCATCTTAGTTTCTTGGGCGTGCTCTTCGAGCGTTTTGATGAGTGGAGCGTGCGCTTCCCGCGTCTATCCCAATGGACGGGCGCACTGCTCTTAGCCGGAACCTGGCTTTGGACCTGGGTCACGGGTTGGCTCTTGTACGGACGTGCGCGGCGCACGGTGCACGCGATTCGGGTGGTGCCTGGAGTGGCTCGCCCCTTGGCCAAATTTTTGGCGACCCTACCACCAGCGACCCGCGACGAATTGGCCTTGCCCCAGCGCAATGAGGACGAGTCCCGCTACCTGATGCTCAAGCGCTTGCTCGGCGTGCTCAATAGCGCGAACTATACATCCATGTTTGTGTTGGTCGACCGCGTGGATGAATCGACTTTCCTGGGCGGTTCGGCGGACAGCATGCACGCCTTTATCGAGCCCCTCTTGGAGCACAAGCTGCTGCAATTCGAAGGCCTCGGGCTCAAACTGTTCTTGCCCATCGAGCTCTCTCGCCTGACGATGCACGCTTCGAGCGAAGAGTTGAAGCGCATGCGGCTCGATAAAGCCAACACCGTGCAAGAGTTGATTTGGACGGGTCAGGAGCTCCTGAGTATTGCCAACCAGAGATTGGCTGCGGTTAGCACTGAATCTGGGGAGGCTGGAGCGCCACGCCTTACGGACTTCTTTGCAACAGAAGTGCACGAGGATGACCTGCGCGAAGCCCTTCACAATCTAGGAACCCCTCGCCTGTGCTTCGGGTTCCTGGGCACGCTTTTTACCGAGCACACCAGGGAATTACCCGACGGCTTGAGTGCGGAGGACGAGCGCTGGAAAATCACTCCGCGCCTATTCGACATCCAGCGCTCCGCATGGATCGACCGCGCTCGAACCCTGCGCCGTACGCTCAATTAGGTCTGCTTTACGTAGGAAATTGGGGTGTAAGCGGCGGTAAGGGCTAAAAAGAGCGTCTTTCTGAAATTGTTGCGTTCTTACAGCGTAACTGGCCTACGTTCAATGAGTTGAGTAGACAAGATGATCCTGTGGCCGCCATTGCTTGGTGAGCACGCGCTTGGATGAGCCGCCCTCGCAGTGGATCCCCAGAATTTAAATTGAACGTCCACACCCCACCTCCCATGAACTTGAAGAGCCGTCCATTTCGTTTTTTAGTCTCGTCCACTTTGATTCTGGCTTTGCTGGCCACCACAGGTCTCGCCCAGAACAGTAAGAAGAAAGGATTTATGGGGCCGCCTCCGCCGCCGCCCTACAACCCTGAGTCCCTTGCCCGCTGGGCGGAAGTCGGGCCCGCAAAGCTCGCACGGGCTTTGCATTCCGCGAGTCTGGGAGACGTGCAAGGCGCCATCGCCCAGTTGGATGCCGCCATGGATGGAGCCGATGCTAGCTTGTCCGGGCGCCTCTCTTCGGAAAAGCAGCGCATGCTGGACTTCAGCAAGGCCCGCGAGCATTGGGTGACCGAGTTGAGTCGCAAGGGCAAAAAGATCCGAGTCCCCGTGGCAGGCAAGATGGCGGCTTTTAAGATCGCCAGCATCGCCGACGGAAAAATCGTCTTTGATAAAGCTCGAAAGGGAGTCAAGGACTGGGCCATGGCCGAGCTATCGCCGGGCATCATGCTCACCAATCTGGGTAGGAAGATCAACACCATGGAGCCCGCATGGCTGGCGGCCTATCTACCATCCTTGGCCCAGGAGGAATTCAATGCCTCGAAGCTGAAGGGCATTGACGCGAACGATATAAAGCAGATGGGACAGTATGAGTGGATGCTCAAACTGGGCACGCTCACGACCGAGATTGTCGCCCTGTCCAAGGCTGGCTATCCCGAAGGAGAGGAGGAGCTGTTCGCCCTTCTGAAGCGCGTCGGAGAAATGAATACCGCGCAAACCAGCGTCCCTCCCCTCGATGGCATCGATGCGGATCTGAGAGCGTATGCTGGTGACTTGGGTACGCGAGCTTTTGAAGCGGCAGATTTGACGAAGCTCGTGCGCGGCAAGGCCACGGATCTTGGCAATGGTCGATGGAAATTTGTCTACGAGTTTGATGCCGCGGAAGAGGCAACGGACTTTGTGAATGATGGAACTCTCTTCGAGTACTGCCTGCCCAATCCGCTCAAGGAGACGACCGCAAATAAGTCCGGCTGGGTTCACAACGAAGGTGGCATCGCTTGGGCTGGTCGTGTGGGCCTCTACCAT
>JBLFXY010000213.1:0-7034 GCA_047611645.1 Glaciecola sp. | reverse complement strand
GTAGTGACCCAGGATCTTGTGGGCCGAGGCATCCACGATGTCCCAGTTGTTGATGCGATGTGTGTGGGCCAGGTAGAAATCGACGATGGCGGTTTGTCCGTCGTCCGCAGCCTTCTGGTATTGCTTGACCAGCACAAAAATCGCAAACAAGCGGTCCTCGTGGATGGGGGAAGCGAGGAACCTGTCCAAGTCCCTCAAGGATAGATCTTGGAAGGACTCTGCGATTTTGCGTACTTGGGGCACGCGAAGGCCCAGGAAAATATCGCCTTCGCCATATTCTCCCGGGCCCGTTTTGAAAAAGCGCTGATGGTGCTCGGCGTGCTTGGCGTTGGCCTGGGCACGCAGGGCTTGCTGCGCTTCTTTGAATGACATCGCTTACATGCGCATGCGCCAGAGGGATTCCACCTCGGGAACATCGGGCCACTGCTCGGCGCAAACGGCCAAGTACAAGGTGACGTCGCTGGCGTCGTACTTGCCGTCCAGGTCGGAAATGGCTTGGTTCAGCTTGGCCACTTCCGGGGTTTGGCGCCCTTCACCTTCGAGCATGCCTTCCTTGTGTTCCACGCCGGTGGCGTCGAGGAAGTCCAAGATCAGCTGCTTGTGATCTTGCATCAAGTACGTGCCGAACAATTCGTAGCACAGTTCCGCGTTGGCGGTGCGCTCCATGTACATCTTGGCGCGCTTGGCCCGTTGGGCGAAGGGCAACTTGCGAATGGCCTGGGGGCGGAACTTGAGATCCTTGGCGACCTCACCGTCGAGAGGGCCGAGACCCTTCTGAGACAGGGCTTCGTAGATTGCCAGGAAACGGTCCCCATCCAGGGCTTTGAGCTGTTCGATAACCTTCATGAGGCGGAAGTGTACTTGCCGGGGCTAGCCCCTGAAATGCTGCGGGCCAAAATTCCCACCCAGCGTTCAGGCCTTCCCGGATCAATAGGCCCTGGAAGAGCTCAGTGGGGGCCCAGTTACCATCAGCACGCGGATACCGAGCCAAAGAACCGAGCCACGGTCGGCCGTAAACCTTTGTTATTCAGATCCAGAATCAGCGGCAGGCGCACGGGGCCTAGACCCCAATCCTGGCCGGTTCCCAGGGCCGTGTGCGCACATTTAGCTGCTGAAACCTTTGATACTCGGCTTTGGTACGCTTGGAACCAAGCCGAATGCCCGATTAACACTCCGGGTTCGATACGCGAACAGGCACGTTTGGAATTATCAGAATGAAAGACTCCCACATCATGAAACCGAACCAATTCTCGCGCCTTTCACATTTTACGACACTGGCCCTCGTTACCGCCTTGGCTGCTTGCGGCGGTGGTGGGAGCTCTTCGCCCGGCCCAGCCAGCTTAACCCTCACGGTGGAACGCATCGATGGGCCTGGGCTCTCCGCTATTCAGGGGACCCTGCACATCGCGCGCACGGGAGCCCCGGTGCTTGGCGCCTCGCTCACCGTCGCAGCTTCCTCGGGAACACTAAGCGCAACGCAGGATCTTGGGGCCGGCGACTATCGTTTCTTGGTGACCCCCGATCGCACCGGTGAATACCGTCTCGACATCACTTTTGAAGGACAAGTTCTGACCCGGACAGCCCTCGTGCTTGGGGAAGTCGATGGCGCGTGGGGGCAACCCATGGCTGTGGAAGGCTTGGTCAACACTCCCGGCTACGAGGATGGGGTGACGATCACGCCCGATGGCGAGTATCTCTTTGTTCAGTATGGCCCCTGGCGCTTTAGCGCGGTGGAGCTGTTCAAAACGAGCCGGGCAGCAGGAGGAGCGGGTGGTGATCGTTTGGTGCCTTCCACCTTCAACCACCCCTGGATCGACACCACCATAGGACCCACCGGCGCACCGGAGCGGCCGGGTTTGTTCGATGGGCGTTTCAGCGGTACGGCCCTGCTGCACAATTCAAACCTGTGGGGCATCCCGATCGACGGGACCTCTAACTTTGCAGCCATCACCATGTTTTATGGCTTCAAGCGCCAGCCCGATGGAAGCTACCGAGAGCCCTTCTACCTTGCGTTCGAGGACGAGAACGACGCGATCATGAACCCCTTTGGGTTGAGCTTCCGAATGGATGGCGGAGATCAGGCCACCGTGTTGTTCTCCCTGGACGACCCCTCAGATCCTGTTCTGGTCGACACGAACTCCAATGGCACGTTCGATGTGGATCCGCGTTTCGATGTGTTTCACTGCCCAATCACTCTGGGCCAAAACAATACTCTCGGCACCTATGAAGTGGGATCCCCTCCCACCCCCGGGCCATTCTATCCTGCCAGCTTGGTTGAATTCGGAAGGACAGGTCAGCAAGGCATTTTCGGAACCCAAGGTAATCCCCACCTGTATCTCCTACCAAGTGGGGATGTGGGATCCATCTGGACCGACGATGAATACGACGGCGGTGACCTCGATCCGGACAATGACGCCGACGTCGGCGATATAGCTGTGCAGGTTCTAACGGCTGGCTCCTTGTCGGCCGGATCCTGGACCCAGGTCGCCTTGCCGGCCAATGTGAACGGTGGGGGCCATCAAACCATGCCTTTCTTCACAGGCAGTGGTCTCTATTACTTCGAAGATTCGAGCGTGCACCACTCCAACTATTTGGGGACCGACCAAGCGGCAGACTACGCCGACCCAGGAAACTGGGAACCCTCAACTCTTATCCTTGGCAATGATCCCGGTCCGGGTGCGGTCTTCGGCACCATGCTTGCGGTGGCGGAGCCCACCCTCGCCAGCATCGATGGCCAAGACGTTCTGTTCTTTGTCTACGTCATCGTCCGCGGAACCGACGCTACGTCGAACCTGCCCGACCTGGACATGCAAGCTGGCTACGTGGTCAGGCGCTGAGCAGGCGCTGCACCCGTGCCGTGCGAAATCCCGGGCACGAAAAAGCGCGCTCGAATCGGGTTCGAACGCGCTCTTTGCACGGTGGTATGTTTCACAGCGGCGTGTTTCGGGTGGGGCCGCATTGGGCCCTAACCGATTAGGCCTCGCTGGTTTCAGGCTCCACGTCGTTGGCTTCCACGCTGAGCACCTTCATTTCGAAGGTGACGGATTGGCCGGCGAGCGGGTGGTTGGCGTCCAAGGAAACCGCGTCAGCGGAAACCTCGATGATCTTGGCCTCCATCATCTCAGGCTCGGCGTCTTCGATGGGGTTGCCCTCTTCGTCGCCAGGTTCGATTTCGATTTCGATCCAATCGCCAGCGATGATTTCAGCATCCGCCGGGAAGCTGTCCCTGGGCACGGAAATGAGGCCATCGGGGTTGTAGTCCCCATAGGCTTCACCTTCGGGCAGCGTAACGGTGAATTCGAATCCTCGCTCTTGGCCGAATAGGTTGGCCTCGATGGTTTCGGGCAGTTCGCCTTGGCCATGCACGTATTCCATGGGGCCATCATCGGCGCTGGTTTCGACCACTTCGCCTTTGGCGTCGCGCAGGGTGTATTCGAGGAGAACGAGCAGGCCGTCTTGGATTTTCACGGTGAGATTTTGGGGGTTCTGGGGGTGGGAAGGGCGCCATTGCACCCTGCGTATGCTTTCCTGGAAAGCCTCAGCTCGGAATTTTGCTGAGGCTGCCGCATTTTTTGGAGGAGATCTCCACTACGGGTCGTTTCCTGGCCCGGAAAAGCTGGGCTAGGAACGCGCCAAGTAGGTGTAGCCCATCAGGGCGCGCTCGTAGCGGGCCCAGAAGCGGGCGGAGTCCTCGTAGCTCATACGCTCCTCCTCCAGGGCTTTTTCCACGTGGCTGCGCAGGCTGCGCAGGAGGTCTTCCTCGAAATACTCCACATAAGAGAGCAATTCCTTGACCTTTTCGCCGCCTACAACCTGGGTCAGCTTGGGGCGTCCCTTGGAGTCTAGGTCCACATGCACCACGTTCGTATCGCCGAACAGGTTGTGCATGTCGCCAAGAATCTCTTGGTAGGCACCGACCAGGAAGAACCCCATGAAGTAGGGGTCGTTCGCATCGAACTTATGGACCTCGAGGATGGACTTGTACCCGCGTTCGTCGATGAAGCGCGATAGTTTTCCATCCGAGTCGCAGGTCAAATCGGCGATCACAGCTTTGCGGTCGGGTGCCTCCGCCAAGCGATGCACGGGCATGATCGGGAAGAGGTGATCGATGGCCCAGGCGTCCGGCAGGGATTGGAAGATGGAAAAGTTGACGAAGTAAGTATCCGCCATGGCCTCGATCAGGTGCTCCATCTCCTCCGGCATAGAATCTTGGGCGAGGGCTACCTGGAGCACTTCTTGCAACGTGCTCCAGTAGCTGCGTTCCACCAGGGCCCGTTGCTTGAGGGAGAGGTGCCCCGTGCGGAAGAGCGTGAGGGATTTCTCGCGCAGGTCGTTGGCGTCGTGGTAGCGCGACAGGTAGTTACTCGCATCGATGTCGAGCATGCCTTCCCGCATGAACTGAACGGTGTCATCCAGTTCCTCATTACATTCCCAATCGGGAATGCCATTAGTCGACAATGATGTGACGCCCACGACCTCGCCGATAAGTACGGCGTGTTGCGCGACAACGGCCCGCCCCGATTCGGAAAGGATGGTCGGTTCGGGCAGGTTGTTCTTGCTGCAACAGTCCATCAGGGCCCAAACCACATCGTCCGCATATTCCTGCAGAGAGTAGTTGCGCGAGGAATCTGTGTCGGTTTGAGATCCGTCGTAATCCACTCCCAAACCCCCGCCAACGTCAAAGAATTGGATATTGACGCCCATGGATTGCAAACCGACGAACACCTGGGTGGATTCGTTCATGGCCTGCTTGATCGATTGGATGTGCGATATCTGGCTACCGATGTGATAGTGCAGGAGTTGCAGGCAATCGAGCATGTCATGCTCACGTAGCAGATTGACGGTGCCTACAATTTCTTCGGAGGTCAAACCGAACTTCGACCGATCCCCAACCGACTCCTGCCAGCGACCGGAGCTACGGAACGATAGTTTGCAGCGCACGCCGAGCGTAGGGCGGATCCCCAAGGTTTTGTAGGCCTCGATGATGGTTTGCACCTCGGTGAACTTTTCGATCACGATGATCGCGGTGATTCCGATCTGGGTGGAGAGGATGGCCATCTCCACGTACTCGCGATCTTTATAACCGTTGCAGATCAGCAGTGATCCTCCTCCTGCTTGGAGCGCAATGCCGGCGATCAGTTCCGGTTTGCTACCCACCTCCAAGCCCATGCCAAATTGCCGACCTTCGTCGAGCAAGACCTCGGTGACCAAGCGGTCCTGGTTGACTTTGATGGGATAGATTCCACGGTAGGCTCCCACATAGCCGAATTCCTCGCGTGCATGGTTGAACGCACCATGCATGCGGCGCACCTGGTTGCGCAGGATTCCGTCGAAGCGGATCAGCATGGGGGCCTCGACCCCGCGAGCTTGAATTTGGCCTACCAATTCAAACAGGTCGATGGACCCGTTTCCGGGGCCTTCGGGCGTGACCTCCACATTGCCATTCTCGCCGACATGAAAATACTCGTCTCCCCATTCGGCTACGTGGTACAGGCGGGCGCTTTCGGCGGGGCTCCAGGAGGTCATAGGCAAGGTTGCGTGGCTCGGCGTACGGAGAAGGGACGCGATGCGCGTTCCCGGGCCGAAAGTATAGCAACGCACGCATCCAAGACTCGCATTCGGACTCCCGATCAGGACCTTGAAACCCGCTCGTTTCTCCTAAATCAAGCCGCTAGGGGAGAAGTCTCGTGCCACAAGCAGCCTGGGGCGTTATCTTGCCCGCCATGACACGCATCCAGTTCGCCACCTCGTTTCCGTCCTTGCTCAAGGGCGCTTCTTCCCTCCTAATCGTTGCCCCTAAGTCCGTTCTCGAAAAGGGCGAATTCCTGGATCAACTTCCGGAGGAGCTGATGCGCTTGTCGGTGGACCTGATCACCGACCTCAAGCCTGGAGATATGGGCGTCGCCGCCGGAACTCTGACCGGCACCCAGCCGCGCAAGTTGGCCGTGGGCATGCTGCCCGACCAACTGTCCCGCTACAACGCGCCGAGCCGCGCGGGTGCCATCTTTAACGTGGTCGCCCAATCCAGCACCGGTCGCAGTGGAGCGGCAGCCATCCTGCTCTGTCTGGATGATCCCGAACACTATCCGGCCGCAGCAGCGGCGATCGCTCGCGCCTTGCCGCTGTACAACGGGAAAAGCGGCAAGTCGGAAAAGGCCAGCCTGAAGATCATGGCCATCGATGCGGATGAGAAACCCATCAAGGCAAGCTCCGTGGTCAAGTCCCGCGTGGAAAACGTGCGCGAGGTCGCTCGCTTGGTGGACATGCCCCCGGCGGAACTCAACCCCGCCACCTTCCAAAAGGAAGCGTGGAAAATGTTGCGCGGAATGGAGGGCGTCACCAAGACGGCCATCATCGGGCCCAAGCTGGTGGCAGCCGGACTCGGTGGAATTCACGGGGTCGGTCGCACCGCACCCGAGCAGCCGCGCTTGCTCGTGCTGAGCTACAAGCCGAAAGGCAAAGCCAAGGGCCCGCATGTGGCTCTGGTCGGTAAGGGCGTGACCTACGACACGGGTGGATTGTCGCTCAAAGTAGGCGGTTCCATGTCTGGTATGAAGGCTGACATGGGGGGCAGCGCGGCCGTGCTCGGCGCATTCCTCGAACTGGTGCAAACCGGAGTCAAGCGCCGTGTGACCGCACTTCTGTGCCTGGTCGAAAACTCCATCGGGCCTGACGCCTACCGCTTGGACGACATCCTTACGATGCACTCCGGCAAAACGGTGGAGATCAACAACACCGATGCGGAAGGCCGCTTGCTACTAGGCGATGGTGTGAGCTACGCCGCACGCAAGGTCAAGGCCGATGTGATCGTGGACGCAGCCACCTTGACCGGTGCTCAACTCGTAGCCACCGGTAAAGCACACGCCGCGGTGGTGAGCAACGACCAGGAACTCGAGGATCAGCTGGTGGCCGCTGGTCGCTTAAGCGGAAACCTACTGCACCCCATGCCCTTCGCGCCTGAGCTGTACCGCAAGGAATTCAGGAGCCAGGTGGCCGACATGCGCAACTCTGTCGCGGACCGCATGAACGCCCAA
>JBLFXY010000212.1:0-7065 GCA_047611645.1 Glaciecola sp. | reverse complement strand
GCGTGCAGCTTGCGGGTCAAGGACACTCGGTTTTACTGGTAGATTTAGACTTGGGGCTCTCCAATCTAGGTCTGTTCCTTGGCGTACAAGCCGAGAAGACGCTCGAAGATGCCTTGGAAAATCGCTGCAGCTTTAAGGAGTGCATTCAAGAAGGACCGGAAGGCGTTCATTTCCTAGCAGGCGCCAATGGTTCAGAAACTTTGGCGGCGCTGGGAGCCGATTCGCGCCAACGCCTGATTGCGGGCATCGCGGAACTCTCCGCCCAATACGATGTGATCCTCGGTGATAGCGCTGCTGGCGTCGGAACGGACGTCTTGCACTTCGCTTCGATTGCGGATCGCGTGCTCGTGGTAACGACTCCGGAAGTCGCCGCGTTGACCGATGCCTATGGTCTCATCAAAGCTATTGATGAGTTTGGTTCTCGATCCAACGTGGATATTCCTACGCCTGAGTTGGTTGTCAATCAGTGCAGTGGAGTCGAGGAAGGCCAAGATATCGCGCGCAAACTGCGCCAGGTGTGTGAGCGCTTTTTGGCGCGCACACCGCGTCAAGCCGGGTGGATTCCCCGTTCGCGTGCCGTGGCTCAAGCCGCCCAGCGCAGTACCCCTTTTGTCGGAGTCAAACGCCGCGGTTTGGAGCAGCTTTGCCTGCGGCAGATCGCAGGCCGATTCCGGGTTCTGGTAGGCGGAAACGCCCCTGCGGGGTGTCTCTAAGGGGTAGGAACCCGCATTCGAGCGATGAGGATCAGCACTGGGTCTCAAACCTAAAGCGATCCAGTAGACGCGTCGATAGCTTCAACGGATATGTCAATTCTTTCCACATGGAAGGCCTGGAACCTGCAAATGGCAGTGTTCGCAGGCTCAGGGACCGCCCTGGTAACGCTCTTGCAGCACGCCCCCGCTCGGGTGGCCTGCTTGCGTGGAGCTATGGCTTGGTTCGCGGTTCTCGTGCTTGGAAGAGGAACCGCCTGGGTTTTGGGGCGGGTAGAAACGCTCAGCGCTCAAACAACCAAAGAACTGGCGCTTGCTCAAGCGGCGGAAGAAGAGGGGGGCGAAGCATGATAGGCCTCTCCGAACAGAACAACGGGGGCTGGGATGTCTGACAGCTATACCATGGAGGGCGCCTTGTCGCCCGGGCGGGATCAATTGATTCTCGATCACATTCCGTTGCTCAAGCATATCGCAGGGAGAATGAACTTCGATAACAACGGCAGCATCGACGGCGACGACCTGTATGGGTTTGGCATGTTAGGGCTGATAGGTGCCGCCGACTCGTGGGATGTGACCCGAGGGCTTAAGTTCTCGACCTTTGCCTACCCCCGCATTCGCGGTGCCATCCTTGACGAGCTGCGGCGCAATGACTTGCTTTCGCGGGGACGCCGGGAAAAGGTCCGTCTCTTGAGTGGTGCCGTGGCGCGCTTGGAGCAGAAGCATGGTGTACCGCCCTTGCCGGAGCAATTGGCAGAGGAGCTTGATATGACTTTGGACGAGGTCGACTCGATCATGGTTTCAGCCAGTCATGCCATGGAAACGACCCTGACCGGTGAAGATGGAGGCGTGCTCGAGAATTTGCTTTCAGATCCCCGGGCCGAGGACCCCGTAGACAGCGCGGAGTGGAAGGAACTGAAGATAATCCTGGTCAAGGTAATCCACGAGCTCCCCGACCAAGAAAAGTCCGTGATCGCCCTCTATTACGCAGATGGCTTGCTTCTGCGTGAAATTGCTGAGGTCATGGAAGTTACCGAATCTCGAATATCACAGATCCATAGCCGAGCCCTGTACCGGCTGAACCGCGAACTAACACTACAAACGAACGGCGATCCCAACAACCCCCACGAGGAGTCACTATGGACGGATTCATAGGCCCGATTAGGAAGATAATCAGCATTTTACCCACCAAAAAGAGTGGGCCGAATGAGGAGCAGAGTAAGGAATTCACCCTGTTAAACGGGGATTCCGAAGAGCCTGAAACTGAACCGCCTGCTGACGATCATCACCTCGACCTCCCCGTGGGTCCGCCGCGTTTCGACGAAACGGGGCAACGCATCGACTACACCGCCTAACCCCCAAAACGAATATGGAATCTATCATCCTGAAAGCAACCGACGGCCGCATTCAGCCTCTATCGGTCAAGAACTTGCTCAATCAAAGCAAAGCAGGCGCAAGCCGAAGATCTGGCGATGCGTGCAAGCCGGAAATCAAAGTACTGAAAGTCGGAAGCGACGTACGTGGCGTCGAAGTCCGTTGCTCTTGCGGCGAAGTCACCGTCGTCGAACTCACGTACCCCCAAGCCTAAATCTCGAACAACCCTGTGAGGTGGCACTGCCCAACTCACACACCCCCATTCCCCAAATCACCATGAACATCTCAACCCGCTGGCTTCTCGCTCTTCCCTTGTTGGCGACAGCATGTGCCACCGCCCCTCCTATGGGGTCCGTCCCTGTCCATCCCACCGCTGGGTGGGAAACGGGTTTGGGCCAACCCGGAGCCGTTCTCTACGGCCGTGACGGTAGTCCGGTCGGGAGCGCTGGAGGAGCCAACTCGGCCATGGCCCGTCAGAATGCCCTCCAAGCGCCCATCGTTACCGATGCAGGCAACATGCCTCATCGGCCGGCCGACGCCGGAGGCAGCCGCCCGGTCTTGCTGGAGTTGTTCCAAGAGGCCATTGCAGAGCGCGACAACCTGGGCTTGGAGCTAGAGATGACCCGTGAAGCATTGCGCGAAACAGAGGATCGCTTGATGGAGATGGAGATTCAGCTCACCCTTGAGTTGAAAGCTGGCCAAGCCGCCAAGGAAAGTTTCGAGAAGTCGGAAGCTCAGACTTACGAGATGGGTCGCCGCCTTGCGGTCGCCCAAATGCGCCGCCTGGAAGCGGAGAAACTGCTTCTGGAGAAGACGCTTGCTGAACGCCGGAACCTTGCCGTGGTGCCCGCAGAATGAAGCTTACGCGCATAGTGGCGGTTTCCATGCTGTGCTTGCTGTCCGTGGCTTGCATAAGTACCGATGCTCCGAGAGTGAATCTTGCGTCCGCCCGCGTGGTGGCCGACTTTGAAAGCTACACCCTGCGACGAATCGGTTTGATGCCCATCAATGGGCTCGATCCGGCATTGGCAGATTCCCGGGAGATGGCCACGACTTTGGCCGCTGAATTCGCAGCGGTTACAGGGCTTGAGGTTTTGGTTTTGACACCGGCTGATTTGAGCGAGGTGAAGTCCCTGGAGCCCCACAATCGTGGAGCCTTCAACATGCGCACTATCATTGAAGTGGGCAAGCGGCACCGCTTAGACGGCCTGCTGGTGGCGACTCTGACCGAACGGAACGTTTATCCGCCCCAACGCCTAGGTCTTCAAATGGACTTTGTTGCCACTGAGACCGGTATCAGCCTTTGGTTTGGCAACATGTCCGCGGATGCGAGCAGCAAGCGCACGCAGCAGGCTGTTCACGATTGGGCCCTCAACCAATTTTCGGACGAGCATTTCGATGATGGTGTCGTCCTGATTTCGCCCAAACGGTTTTTCCGGTTTGCTTGTGCCCAGCTGGTTGAGCGCTTCGCCGAAATCCCGAAAGCGCAGTAGCCATCCCAGCTACAAGAGAATGCCGCCCTGCGTACCTTTCGAGGCAAGCAGGGCGGCATTCGCTTTAACGGCAAGTGCGCCGTGGATTTTGTACTTAGGCGCCGAGAAGGCGGTGTGCGGTTTTCTCGACGCGCTCTTGAGTCATGAGGCTGCCATCCTGGTAGGCGCTACGCAGCTCGGTGACCAGGTTGGCCCGCAGGGCATCGCCCTTCAAGTCGGTGGCCATGTGATTGCGGGCGGCTTCTGAGAGCTCGAGGCGGTCCGCGTGGGCGGGGCGCTGGAGAGCCTTGGGGTCATTGATTTTTCCGGACGAAGCGGTTGCTCCGTTCTGGGGCCTGGCTGCACCTAGGCCCACGCGCGCCGAATCGAGAGATTTGGCCTGCGCTTGTTGATCTGTTGTTTTGCGAAGTTCCATGAAAGAGGTCCCCATGAGGGGGTCTTGGGACTGATTGCTCTCCCGAACAGCGATCCAAGCCAGTGAGGCGAGGTATACGGGCAAGTTGGAATGGTGGAGCCGCAGAATCCGGGAGCTCCAAGTGAGTTTTCGGCGCTTTCCAGAATTTGCTTAGGGCTTCTCGCACTAAACCCCACATTTTTCTCACCAGGGGGTCGGTGCGGGCGTCCGGGTCCCGGCTGTACGCCGTGGGGGTGTGCAAAGGGAAGTTTTGCACTAGGAAAGAAGGATTGGCAAACCTTCGCTTGAGCGAATGGACTCACCTGTTCAGGATAGACGCATGCGGCTTCTTACGATTGCATTGTGTGTCTTGGGCTTCTCGACAAGTCCTCTGTTCGCCTTTCAAACCAACCAGGCTGTGGAGAAGCCTACACCCGGCCCGGGTGCGCACTACACGATCCATGCGCGGGTGGATACTTCCGACCAAATGCTGGTGGGCGAGTATTCCCTGCAATGGACGAATAGCACGCAAGTGGCCACGGGCGAGCTGTGGTTTCACCTGCACCACAACGCCTACGCCAACAACCATACCACCCATCTGACCGAGGCTCAGGGCAAGTTGCGAGGCCTCAAGATCGAGGATGGTTGGGGCTGGCAGAAGGTGACCCAGATTTCTGTGGGTGGGGTCGATTTGCTGCCGAGCCTGACCTTCGAGTATCCGGACCGATCGGGCGCCGATGAAGATGCCCTGGATCAGGGGGATCGCACGGTCTTCAAGGTGCTGCTGCCCGAAAAAGTCCAGCCGGGAGCGCATGTGCTGGTCAACCTGAACTGGCAATCCAAGATCCCTCGCGTCCGGCGGCGCACGGGCATCAAGGAAGAGTTCCTTCTCATGTCGCACTGGTTCCCCAAGCTAGGTGTCTTCGAAGGGGCGGATGGCTGGAACTGCCACCAGTTCCATATGAACACCGAGTTCTTCGCGGATTACGGCACCTATGACGTGACGCTAAACCTTCCCGAAGCGTACGGACAAGGGCCCGATAAGGATGGCCAATGGATTGCCAAGGTGGGAGCTTCCGGTGGATTGGCCGAGCCCCCGCGCATGGAGGATGGTCGTCTGCAGGTACGCTTCTTGGCTCCGACCGCCGAAGATCGCAAGCGCATGGACCCTGTCACCGGTACAGCTCCCTCGCTGCATGGGTTTGCCTGGACCGCGAATCCGCGTTTTCGCGTACACACCAAACGCTTTGTCTTCGAGGAATGGGCGAAGCTCTATCACTCAGAGGTCCAATCGGCTGCTATAGCCTTCCGCAAACCCCTTGAGCAGATTCGATTGCGGGACGTGGAGATCACAGTGCTGATCCACCCGGAAAGGGAAGGACAATGGGAGCGCCATGCCGAAGCGACGGCAGCCGCGCTCTTTTTCTACGGCCTTTGGTGGGGTGAATACCCCTACGAGAGAATCACAGTGGTGGACCCCGCATGGGGCGCGCGCGGCGCGGGTGGCATGGAATATCCCACCCTGTTCACGGCGGGTACCGAACGCTTTACAAGCCCTCAGATGTACACGCCGGAGAGCGTGACCGTGCACGAAGCGGGGCATCAATTCTGGTACGGGTTGGTGGGCAACAATGAGTACGAGGCGGCTTGGCTCGATGAGGGGTTTAACTCCTACACCGACTCCGAAGTGCTGCTGCGGCACTATGGGCCCCGGCGCGCCCACCAGCGCTACTCGCGGCTCCCTGTTTGGGGCAAGCGTCCCGCGTCCCTTCCGCGCAGCGCAGGTTCCGCGGGGGTATTTACGGGTGCACGCTGGAAGATACCGAATCCCATGCATTGGCACTGGCTGCAGGGAGTGACCCTCAAACCCGCCCAGGTTTCACCCTTTGTGTCGTGGTGGAGAGATCAACCGGGGTTGACCTTTGTGGAACAATACACCGATCCGCGATGGGGTGATCGAAGTGGGTATTTGCGTATGCCGGACATGGATCCGATTCAGACGAAGGCCTTCGAATACGCCAACCGAAGCAGCTATCGCACGAACAGCTATCCGCGCACGGCGGTGGCATTGCGCACCCTAGAGGGCGTTGTCGGCAAGGACGCATTCTTGCGGGGAATGCGGCACTACGCGGACTCCTTCCGCTACAAGCATCCCAAGCCAGAGGACTTCTACCGCGCCTTCCAAGAGGGATCCGAGAAAGAGGTTCAGTGGTATTTCCAAGACATCTTCCAGGGCACCGGAATGGTGGACTGGAGCGTGAGTGTGGCAAGTTCGATTCCGCCGGCGAAGAAAGGTTGGTTCCTTTCAGAGCAGGGAGATTGGGTCAAGGCCGGTTCGACGGTCGAGGAGCCCACGCCCGAGCTGCCGGACAATGAGGAAGGCGGACGGAAGCCCCAAGAGGAGCCCGTACTAGCCACGGAAAAAGCCAAGGAAAGCAAACCACTGCGGAACTACAACGTGGTCGTGCGCAGGCGAGGCACACTTCGTTTACCCCTGCCTATCCAGGTGCGTTTCAGCGACGACACGCGACAAGTTTTTGAGTGGAGCCGCGAACTCCAAGATGGATCCATGTGGTGGAAACTCCCGATCGCCCCTGGTTCTGCCGAGATCGATGCGGTCATTTTGGATCCGAATCGGGCGTACTTCCTGGACTCCAACATGAAAGACAACCAGTGGTTCCGCTCCAACGAATCCCAGCGCTCCGAGCGTTGGTCCGAGCGAACGTTCACCCAGTACTCCCACCTCCTACACTTCTTTTCCACCCTAGGAGGTTGATCCGATGATTGTCGAAAGAACCCGATCCATGGCCCGCATTCGCGAAGGCCGACTATTCTTGATCTCCCTGCGAGTCTCCCTGGGACGCTTGTCCCTTTGGCTTTTCGTCGGGACCTTGCTGGCATTGCTTTCGTTGGCGGTCGCCTTGCCCACGTACTCTTGGTTTGAGTCTCTTAGCCAGAGTCGCATGCAACCTGGTGAGGAGTTCAGCAGCTTGAGCGCCGTGTTCCGTCAGGACCACGCGCAAGGCTTGAGTCAGCTGAACAACAGCACGAGTGCTATCGCCGCAGTGATGGTTTTCTTAGCTTGGCTCGTGGGCAT
>JBLFXY010000211.1:0-7072 GCA_047611645.1 Glaciecola sp. | reverse complement strand
GGCCGGGACCTGATCGCCAATGATCACGTGGGTCGCTTGTTTGTGCGGAGCACGGATCGAAACCTGCGTAGCTTTGGGGATGTGCAACGTCAAACGCTCGGGCGACATGGCGGTCCAGTTGTCCGTCGGTAGAACTTGCTCATGGCTCCCGAGTCCCAAATCCATGAGCCGTTTCCAGTGCAGCCATTCTCCGCCGCCGATTTGGAATTGCCAAGAGTCGGTGGGGGCTTCTGTCCAAATCGGCACGATGCTCGTTTCGCCTTCCGGAGCCCAGAAGGAAACCTGCGCGTTTTTGCCGTCGCTTTCGAATTCGAGCAGGCTGCCGCGAATGGACTCTGGGTTCTGCCACCGATCCGGCAAGCGCACCATGCGGGATAGGATGTCACTAGCGGGCGCGGAGACTTGTTTGCGCTGCAATGAATCCCCTGATTGCACAGCCTGCGCGTGCAATGGGAGAGCCAGGAGGAAAAGGCTGGTGATCGACAGCAGAGAGAGATTTTGCATGGTCTAGGATTGTAGCTGAGTCGCACCGTTTCGCCCACAAACCTGGCTGGGGACCGGGAAGTCACCCTTCCGCTCTGAGACAAATCGACTGCAATGGGGTAAAGGGCACTTACGAGGATCTAGGAATGATACAAACCATGCAAGAAGCGGAATCAGATCAGGGGGCAGCTGCCGTTTAGAGCGAGCGCCAATTGCCATGTTTCTTCGATCGAGGTCCTTTGGTTTGAGCCGCCATGCTGTACGGGTCGTCCATGACTCCGCTCTTTTTCGGCCTTGTATACAACTCGAGAAATAAGGGGCACCGCTTCGGGAATGGGAACAGGAAGAAAGAGGGCTAGTCCTCTTTCTCGAGCTTGACCCCCAAGCCGCTTGCGATGCGATTCACGTAGGCGTAGTAGCCGGCCACTTCGACGATTTGCAAGATGTCGGTATCGCTAAAATCGGCGGTTCGGAGTTTGTCCACATCGGCGCGTTCGATGGCGCCCGGCGTCGTCGTCAATTTCGCCACATAGTCGAGCATGGCCGAGCGCCGGGCATCGAGACCGGCCCTCGTATAGTCGATTCCGATCGCCTCGAGTAGCGCATCATCCTTGAGCAATCGCCGCAGACCGCGGCGGTGGTGAGTGACTCAATAATGGCAATCGTTCTTCTGGCTCACGACCAGGGCGATCAACTCGCGATCAACCTTACGCAGACTGGAGGTGCCGCGCATCACCGCGTTGTAGAGCGCCAAGTGCGCCGCAAGGCCCGGCGGGTGAGCGGAATGAATCGACATAATGTTGTCGAGTTCGCCCGTTGAGGGGTCGAGGGCGCTTTGGTAGAGCTCCAAGAGCTGGCCCTGCGCGGCGTCGAGTGGGGTTGTTTTGATCCAGGCCATGTGGGTAGGGGCCGGGTGAACTGTCACCCGGATGCAGCGCCATGTTAATGGCTGGCGAGCATCTTGGGAGTTCAAACTTGCCAGGAGGGGGTGCCCTGTTCTTGCGGGAAGCGCTATCTTGTCGCCATGGTCACATATATCGCTTGGTTGCGCGGCATCAACGTGGGGGGCAAGAATCTGCTGCCCATGAAAGCCTTTTCGGTCACGTTGCAAAACCTCGGGCTCAAGAAAGTGCGCACCTATATTCAGAGCGGAAACGTGGTGTTTGAAACTTCCAAGCGCTCATGCGCGAGCCTGGCCAAGAAAATTTCGACGGTCATTTCGAGCGAGTACGGAATGCAGATCCCGGTGCATGTCTTAACCCGCGACGAATTACAGGAGGCTTCGGACGCCAATCCCTATCCGGAGGAGGAGGGGAAGACCGTGCACTTTTTCTTTTTGGCCGAAGCTCCGGTGAACGCGAATTTACCCGCTCTCAAAGCCCTCGCCTCACCTTCGGAAAACTTCGAACTCCACGGGCCGGTTTTTTATCTGCACGCTCCCGACGGCATCGGTCGCAGCAAGCTGGCGGTCAAAGCAGAACGGCTGTTGGCGGTGTCCGCCACAGGCCGCAACCTTAACACGGTGCGCAAATTATTGGCCCTTTAGAGGTCGGGCCTTGGCATGGTAAATGGGCTTAAATTACCTGCCAAAGACCTTGCTCCACACCGCCGTGGGTGTAGATGGCAATTTTACCATGGCCGGGGATAGCCATGTGCGGCAGGGCGATAGTCGCGCCTAGTTCTTCCGCTTGCTGAACCGATTGCTTCAAATCCTTCACGCGCATGTAGGTGCGAACGACAGGCTTTTCCGACGCGTGCATGCAAGCTCGAATTCCGAACAGGGAGCCGCCAGGCAACTCTGCCACATAAGCGTTGCCCAACTCCGGAGCCGCATCTTCAAAGCGCAATCCATACAGTGCGTCATAAAAGTCCCGTGCCGCTGCCGCATCCTCGGCAACGATTTCCACGTAGTAGATTCCGTGTTCGGTTGCTGTCATGGGGTGCATTCTACCAGACGCCGCGAATAGGGAACGAGATCCGATTATTCACCCACTATTTCGGCCAAGTGTTAGCGGGCTGGCCAGATTGGAATCAGTCCCGTTGCGTCAGAATGGGGGAAAATCGCAATGCTGTCTACAATTCCATCGTGTACCCAGCACGAGATATCGAGCTGATCCCAGACAAAGTTCTTTCCATACTCTCCAAAATCATCATCTGCCTGCGGGGGGCCGATTCCTCCAAAGTTGCAGCGCAGCAGTTCCTCTTCAGTCATTCCGACCGGGTACTGCCAGCGCAAGGTTGCGGACAGCGATTCGGTGGAGATGGTTCCAAGGCGGTAGTCGTCATCTGGACTGAAGCGCAGAGTGAGATCCAACTCCTCATAGTCCCAGTCATGACAGAGGGCTCCGTCGCCATAGTCGACTTCTTCCATTGCGCTGGGCTCGCCTAGTATCGCCAACACTTCGGCTTGTGCGAAACCTAGCCGCAATGGGCCGAGACCAACGCCGGGCTGGATGTCGTGGTTGAATTCTCGTATTAGACTGACCTCTTTCTTTTAAACCAAACGTGCGGGGCAAGGATCCGGCTGGATGATTGGAAGCCTTGTGCTCCCGCCAATCTACAGTTCGGCGAGGTAGCGACGCAGCTCCGTCACCGAAGTTTCGCTGCGCGGTTGGTTGTGCAGGTCGCAGTCGGGGTTGGTGTGCTGCATGGCGCCGGGGGTATCGACGCGTGCGCTGAAGTGGATGTTTTGCACGCCGGTTGTGTTCAGAATCTCGCGCATGTTGTGGGGGCGGATTCCGCCGCCTGGCATGATGGCTAGCGAGGGCGGGGCGGTTTGCACTAGCTTTTTGATGAGTGGAGCTCCGCTGAGTGCGTCCTGCCGTTGGCCCGAGGTCAGCAAGCGCGTGACTCCTAATTCGACCAAGGTTTGTAGGGATGAGATCGGATCGCGGGTGCCGTCGAAGGCGCGGTGGCAACAAATCGATGCAGGGATGGGGCCTTTCGCAGCATCCATCAAGCGAGCCATGCACTTCCGGTCGATCGATCCGTCGGGTCGCAAAGCGCCGATGGCGAATGCATTCACGCCCATTCTTCGCGCCGCTCGAATGTCGCGTTCCATGACAGCGACTTCGTCCACGTCGTACACGAAGTCGCCCGCGCGGGGTCGGATCAAAATTACTGTCTCGATGGGTAGTTCGAGCACGGCTTCGATCATGCCCGCGCTGGGGGTCAACCCACCCAGTTCCAAACCGGTGCAGAGTTCGATGCGCGTCACTCCCGCTTCCACAGCGGCGCGTGCGCCCGCAAGGCTCTCGACACAGACTTCTACGGTGATGGTGGGTTTCAATGTGGTCTCGGGGGGGCTTGCTATGGCAACGTGATCTCGCCGCGCAGATCGATTTGCATCAAGCGCCGGACTTCGTCCGGGTTCGACTCGCGGGTGAGCAGGTAGAGAAGTTTGGTCAGGGCGGCTTCGGGCGTCATGTCGAAGCCGGAGATGACGCCCACGTCGAGCAAGGCGCGACCTGTGGCGTAGAGCGAGAGGTTTGCGCAGCCATGGATGGGTTGAGGCACGTCCACGATGACCACGCCGTTGCGGTTGGCTTGGCGCAGGGCTTCCATGAAGTCCAGGTCCCGGTTGGGTGCATTGCCAGCGCCGTAGCATTCTAACACCAAGCCTTGGATGCCGTTGAGCATGGGCGCGAAGGTCTCGGCCTTGAGACCAGGGAATAAACGGAAAGCCGCGACCGACGCGGTGCCGATCGGTTGCACGTGCAAGGGTTTGGGATCGCTCACCGGGGGCCGAATCAGGTCCCAGGAAAGTTCGAATTCGATGCCCACCCGGCCCAGCTGCGGCAGGTTCGGCGAATCAAAAGCGCCGAAGAATTCACCATCGATTTTCTTGGCACGGTTGCCGCGCAGGAAACGACCTCCGAAGTAGATGCATACCTCGGCGATGCGATCCGCATAGCGCTGCAGCAAGATCAGCGACGTGACCAAGTTGTCCATGGCGTCGTTGCGCAGCTCGCAAAGCGGAACCTGCGAGCCTGTGATGATCACCGGCTTGTTTAAATGCTCGAGCATGAAGCTCAACGCCGCCGCCGTATACGCCATCGTGTCCGTGCCGTGGATCACCAACACCCCGTCATAGTCCGAAAGATTTTCTTCGATGTCCTGGGCGATGCGAATCCAATCGCTGGGCCCCATGTTCGACGAATCGAGCAGGGGGTCATACTCGTTGATCGTGAACTCCGGCAATTCCGGCGAATCGAAGATCGGGTTGGTGCGCAGTTGTTCGGCCAGATAACCAGACGCAGGTTCGCGCCCCCTATCGGTCGTACGCATACCGATTGTGCCGCCCACGTAGGCGATGTAGATGCGACGTTTGGTCATGGATTATTGAGCGGTCAGGGCATCCAACATTCTGTTCTGGTGCTGGTCGTTCAGGACCTTCACATTGGCGTACAGCTCGGCCAGGGGCGGAAGGCCCATGTCCGCGCGTTCCGTATCCGAAATCCTCGGATCGATGTCGTAGAGTACCCAGACGCCCGGGTCCTTATGGAACAGGTATTGCGTCCCGTACGGTTGCGGCTTGCCAGCTTGCAAGGCTTGCTTGTCCATCGCTTGAGCGATCAAGGGCAAGGCGCGCGTTTCCCCGGCCGAGGCCGCCGCGCGTGAGAGCTCAAGGGAAAGCGCAATGCGTTCTGCGGACTCAGCGTGGATCAAAGTCGCTGCGGCCCAGAGTTGGTCCTCGGGCGTGACCAATTTGCCTTTTTTGTTCCAGGACTCGACCTTGGAGTAGCGTTTTTCCAATCCATTGCGGGTCTTGGGATTCGTACCCCGCACGCCCTGGCTCTTGGCGAGTTCCCGAACCAGGCTCTGGAAGTGAGCCTTGGGGGTCGCGGTGGAGGAGCAGGCGGAAACGCCCACGAGGGGCACGGCGAGAAGCAAAATGGGGAGGAGGCGCATGGCCCGCACATCCTACCCGACACGCTCCTAGGAACCGACCGCTCTCAAATGAAAGCGTACCGCTCCGCCTTTGGAGACAGATTGCAGGGAGTGCACGCCCAAATTTTGGCCATCTTGGCCGCGTAGCCATGCCTCGATGGCCGGGCGCAGCACAGCATTGCCCCCGTGGCTCCCGAATCCTCGCCCTGTGATCACGACCGCGGCGCGCGCGCCGCGGGCGCGGACCATGTACAACTCTTGATGCAGTCGCTTGATTGCTTTCTCCACGGTCAGCCCGTGCAGATCGATCTCCGGTACCCAGCTGTCTTGCTCGTTGCTCACAGCCTAGGGGCGCCGCGGATCAGCGACTTCCAAGAGTTCGAATTGACAAACCAATATCGACATAGGAGGGATCAACCCCTCCACGCCTTGCTTGCCGTAGGCCTGGTAGGGGGGCAGGGTGGCCTTGCGTTTACCGCCGGACTTCATGCCCAAGAGCGCATGCTCCCACCCCAGAATCGGTGCTTCCCCCATGCGAAAGGTGATGGGTAGGCCACGATCGTAGCTTGAGTCCACCAGGTCGCCATTCTCCAGGGATACCTGGTAATCGAGGGTGACCTCGCTATCAGGCGTGACCCCCGGGCCGATGCCCGTCAGCACCTCTTGGATCTGAATCCCGAGCGCATCCGTGTGCAAGGGATGGTCCACGTCGACCTTCATGTTCCAGCGCGGCAGGCTGCAACTCGTGGTACATAGGAGTACTAGCCCGGCGAGGTACGGGAGGGTGAGAACGATCCTTTTCATGAGCTCAAGATGGCCGCGATGCAGGCAACGGTGACGATATCGTCGGGCGTGCAGCCGCGGGAGAGGTCCATGAAAGGGTGCGCCAGACCTTGAATCAAGGGTCCGTAGGCTTCCGCGCCGGCCAAACGCTGGGTGAGCTTGTAAGCGATGTTACCTGAGTCCAAATCGGGGAATATGAGGACGTTTGCGCGGCCACCGAGCGGGGAGCGCGGTGCCTTGCGGTCGGCCACGGCCGGCACGATGGCAGCGTCGACTTGCAGCTCGCCGTCGATGCAAAGTTCCGGGGCGCGGCTGCGAACGATCTCTGTGGCCTCGCGAACTTTGTCCACCCGCGGGTGCGAGGCTGAGCCCTTCGTGGAGAAGGACAGCATGGCGACCTTGGGCTGGGTGCCGACCAGGCGTACGTGGCTGGCGGCGGTCGCGATGGCTATATCGGCCAGTTGCTCAGCGTTCGGGTCGGGCACCACACCGCAATCCCCGTAGGTGAAGGTCTGGTCGGCCATGGCCATCACGAAGCAGGACGAAACGGTCTTGAGACCCGGGGCCATGCCAATGACTTGCAGGGAGGCTCGTATGACGTCGGGCGTCGCCGCTTCGGAGCCAGCGACACCGCCGTGGCAATCGCCCGAGGCCACCAGAGAGGCGCCAAAGTAGAGCGGGTTTAGGAGCAGCTGGCGCGCGGCATCCAGTGTCAGTCCCTTGTGCTTGCGCCGCTCGACCAGGGTCGCGGCGAAAGCTTGCGCGCGTGAATCGCGTGCGGCGTTGATGATCTCGACGCCGGGGGGCACGGCGGCCATGCCCTTGGCTTCGATCAGCACGGGTTGGCACAGACCTTCGCTGGCCAATTGCGCGGCGGCTTGCACTACGCGTTCGTCCTGTGCTTCAGGAAGAACGA
>JBLFXY010000210.1:0-7093 GCA_047611645.1 Glaciecola sp. | reverse complement strand
AAGTTCTCCGGCAGCCAGCTGGTGCAGGGCGAACCCGATGCTTCGTCGTTCCCTTCGGGCGGTCTGCGAGCCACCTTCGAAGCCCGCGGCTACACCGCATGGGATGCCACCTCGCCCGCATTTGTTCGCAAGGGCCCCGGCGGCGGAACTCTCACGATTCCGACGGTCTTTTGCTCGTGGCACGGTGAGGCCTTGGACAAAAAAACGCCCCTGCTGCGTTCCTGCGAGGCCCTCTCCAAATCCGCCACGCGCATCCTAAATCTGATCGGCGAAACCGATATCAAGCGCGTCATGGGCATGGCCGGTTGCGAGCAGGAGTATTTCCTGGTCGACCGCGAATTTTACAAGCTGCGCCCGGACCTGATCGCGTGCAACCGCACCGTGTTCGGAGCCCCTCCCTACAAGGGCCAGGAATTCGACGACCACTACTTTGGCAACATCAGCCCGCGCGTTCTGGAGTTCATGCAGGACCTGGAGCGCGAGCTTTGGTTGCTCGGAGTTCCCGTCAAAACGCGCCACAACGAAGTGGCTCCCTCCCAGTTCGAACTGGCGCCGATCTACCAGGGCATCTCGGTCTCCGTGGACCAAAACATGCTCACCATGGAGCTCATTCGTGAAGTCGCTGCACGCCACGGAATGGCCGCATTGCTCCACGAGAAGCCCTTTGCGGGGCTGAACGGTAGCGGCAAGCACCTGAACTACTCGGTGGCCACCGACACCGGTCGCAATCTGTTCGAGCCGGGCAAGACGCCCCACAAGAACCTGTCTTTCATCCTGTTCCTGACCGCCTTCATTCGCGGCTGCGACAAGCACCAAGACCTCCTGCGCGCATCGATCGCGTCGGCTGGCAACGACCATCGCCTGGGAGCCAACGAAGCCCCGCCGGCCATCCTGTCGGTCTTCCTGGGCACCCAGTTGGAAGGGGTCGTCAAGGCACTCATCGATGGCACCGTCACCACCCCCACGGGTGTGGAGACCGTGCGCTTGGGCGTGGACTCCCTCCCCAATCTGCCCAAGGACGTTTCGGACCGCAACCGCACGTCCCCCATGGCATTCACGGGCAACAAGTTCGAATTCAGGGCTCTGGGTTCCGCCCAAAGTGCCGCGTACCCAGCCACCTTCCTGAACCTGATTCTGGCGGAGTCCCTGGACTACCTTTCCGACAAGATCGAACACTTGGGTGGCTTCACCGAAGCCAACGCGCAAACCGTGGTCTCCGCATGCTTGCGTCAGCACAGCCGCATCCTGTTCTCGGGTGACAACTACACCGAGGAATGGACCCAGGAAGCCAAGCAACGTGGCCTGCTCAACCTTCCGACCACGCCGGAAGCGCTGCAGGATTGGGCCATGGGCTCCAACATCGAACTCTTCGAAAAGTACGGCGTGTTCACTCGCTCGGAGGCTGAATCTCGCTTCCATGTGCAGAACGAAACCTACGCCAACAAAATCAAGGTGGAAGCCCGCGCCTGTCTCGACATCGCGGACACCTTGGTACTTCCGGCAGCCACCCAGCACCAACTGCGGGCTGCGCAAGCGACGGAGAAAGTAAAGGACCTGCTTGGCGACGATGCCGCCTCCTCCCAATTGGGGGCCCTGGCCGAAATCACCACCCTGCTGGCAGCCACCCGCAGTGCCTCCAAGGAGCTGCGCTTGCAGGTGCGGGCACTTGAGGACCAGGATCTCGGCGAAAGTGAGGCCGCCTCGGCCTATTGCGAACGAGTGGTGCCGCTCATGTCCGCCCTGCGCGAAGTCGTAGACGCCCTGGAAACCTCCGTGGACGACGATTTGTGGCCCCTGCCCAAGTACCGCGAAATGCTGTTCGTGCTCTAAGAACCCCAGCAGCCCCCACGAGAAAGGCCCGCCTCGCTGCTATTGCAGGGAGGCGGGCCTTTTCTCTTGAAACGGGTTGCGCTTTGTATGCCAAAGCACTGGAGGAGCAGGCGAGCCCCAAAGTGGCTCATTCAGGCACGTACCCCTCATCAGGAGCAGCCATGGTAGCGAGAACGAGACTTGAACTCGTGACTTCAGGCTTATGAAGCCTGCGCTCTAACCAACTGAGCTACCTCGCCATGGGGCGCGGAATGTAGCGATGCCAGCGGATGGGGTCAAGCGGACCGGTTGAAAAACGGTACTCAATATGATTCTCACGAATGTTGCCCCGGCCATTGGTCGATACAGGATGACCTTGGATCCTTCAAAAATACTTCACGAACCGTGGATCGACCGCCTTGTGTCGGAACCGGAAGCGGACAAACGCCTGAGCCTTGCGCTGGAGGCCATTCTCCAGCTGACAGGCTCCGCTGGCGTCTCCCAGTGGACGGAGACCGCCCCGGGGCAATTCATTTGCATGCGAGAGCGCGGTGTAACGGACGATTCCATATCTCCGGACATTCTCGAACTGGTGGCCTCGGGCCAATGGGATGCGACCAGGCCGCAGAGCTTGATCTTGATGACCCGAGAGGCGCCCAACCGCCTCGCTTGGGCCGTATCCGCGCCCATTCCCCAAATGATCGCGATCACCTCGACCGAGGCGCTTTTATTCCTGGTGGGCGTTCTGCACCCCGCAGATGACGAAGTGAGCTTCCCCTCCCTTTTTCCGACCTCGGAAGAAGCCGGAGAAGAAGACCTCGCCTAGAACTGCACGGTCCAAACGTGCAAACCCGTTTCGGATTCCGAGATCGTAAGGGTCTCTTCGCTGGCGGAGTAAGTCCAATTTGCGCTGGGCAGTCCGTCACGAGCCACGCTCAAGGGGACGCTGTCCAAGTCACTGAGAACGACTTCGTCGCCGCTGTCCAGAGACTCTAAATCTAGGGTCAAGACAACGCCCGACACTGTAAAGAGTCCCAGGTCCGTCGGGCTCAGCGAGATGCTTTGCACGTTGTTGGTTTGCGTCAGCGCAAGCTCGTTGTTCCCTAGAGTCGTCGTAAAACTCAAGCGCGAAAAGGCTCCGGTCGCTTCCTGCTGCACATCAAAGTAGTGATAGCGCGCGTCCTGATCGATCAACAGATCGCCATGCACTGGTGGGGTCAGCGTCTGCAAATCGAACCAATCGCAGACCTGGGTTTCGTCGAGAACATCCCAATTGTGGAAGCTGGCGGTAGGATCGGCACTCACGCCCGTAACCAAACTAATCGGCCCACTACCGTTCAGATTCATCCAATCGAACAACTGGTCGTTTTGCTGGACAAGCCCCGATTGGCCGTCGTTGCTTGCATACCAGACCTGCGTGGGGATGGATCCGAGGTTTAAGGCTCCGTGGACCCCACCGGAAACCCACTGCTGAGAGAGATCCAATTCCACGGACCCGATGCGTCGATACTCGAAACCGATCGTCGTGGGAGTTCCCCCCATCAGGGCTTCGATGTCGTTCTTGCCGGCGACCGTCGATGAGTTGTAGCTGTCCACGGGATCGCTGGATCCCGTGTGGTATACGATCGCTGCGAACATGGGATCACGTGGATCCAAGTGGCGAGCCGCATAGCTGCCGACCAAGCTGCCTCCGCCGGAGAAGCCGACCCCGTAGATGCGAGAGGCTTCGATCGGGTAATGATCGGTGACCCACTTTAAAGCGGCTTCCGTATTCAACTGCGCGTTGATCGAAGCTCCGCCCCGGGTGTCGTAACCTGCAATCCCGCGGGACAGCGGCGCCAACAGGTACCAGCCCCTGGCCAAGCACTCGTCCCAAAAGGTCGTATGGTTGATGATATCCCCGTGGGATACATCCGATTGCCGCATGCCTACCAAGAGCGGAGAATCGACCGAGGCCGGAGTATTCGGAATCCCCAAGATGAACAACTCTTCCTGCTGGGTCGCGGGCACGAAGATGGAAAGGTTGTACCAGATCCCAGTACCCGGGGCCGGAATAAAGGAAGCACTTTGGCTCATCAGCTGGGCCGAAACGGTCTGCCCGTTCACGACCACCGCTAGCGGATTGTTCGCCGGCGTTTGCGCTTTGCTCGAGCCCGGCTTGCGCCCCCGACGCACCACCCTGGGTTGGATACGGATCGGCCCTTGGGCGGGAACCTGCAAGCGTTGAGCCTTAGAATTACGAATTGCTTTCTGGGCCGGCACCGACGCTTGCGCGCGGGCGGTTTTTCCAGTCTGGGGCGCTGCCAATGCGGCAATCGCGGAAAGCCCCAAAACGGCGGCTAGCCCAGTAATAAGCAAATTGATTCGCATACCTAATCCTATCCCGTTGTAGCCGAGCCTGCCAGTTTCCCTTCCTAAGGGTCTACCAGCGACCATAAAGACCCATTACAAGACTTCTCTGGGGCCTATTGGGTCGCGGGCCGGATGGACCTATGGCCCTGGAACGCCTGAGACTCAACCCTTCGGTGACCTTTTTGAATCACGGAATCGGAGCCTCCAGCCTACAACGGCCGCGGACGACGGCCCGCCTGAGGACTTTGACAGATTCCCGGTCTGAGCGATTGGCTCTCTTCACCCAATCCAAATTCGGAGTTATCCACCGGGGAACCCACGGCGACCTTCAAGAACTCGCTGTCCTGTAGCGGCCTGCTAGAACTGCACGGACCAGACGTGCCAGCCCGTTTGGGGCTCGGAGATCGTCAGGGTCTCTTCGGTGGCGGAGTAGACCCAATTGGCGCTGGCCATCCCGTCGCGAACCACGTTCAAGGGCGCAAGAGCCAAGCCCTCTAGAACGACCTCATCGCCACTGTCCAAGGCTTCTAAGTCCAGGGTCAAAACGACCCCCGACACGGTAAAGAGCCCCAAGTCCGCCGGGCTCAACGTGATGCGGTCCACATTGTCGGTCTGCTTCAGCTCCAGTTCGTTGTTGCCGAGAGTGATCACAAATCCCAAGCGCGAGAAGGCGCCAGGCACACTCTGCTGCACGTCGAAATAGTGATAGCGTGCATCCTGGTCGATCAATAAATCGCCACTCTGCGGCGGGGTTAAGACCTGCATAGCGAACCAATCACAGATCTGTGTTTCGTTGAGCAGGGACCAGTTATGGGCGCCGTTGGTAGGATCCGGGTTCACGCCCATATACAAACTGACCGGCCCATTGCCATTCAGGTTCATCCAATCAAACAATTCGCTGGTTTGCGTCACAAGTAAACCATTCATGTCATTGGTGGCATACCAGACTTGTGTGGGGATCGATCCCAGGTTCCATGCCATGTGGTCTCCACCAGCAACCCACGTAGGAACGAGATCCAATTCCACGGACCCGACGCGTCGGTACTCGAATGGAATCGCCGTAGGGGTTCCCCCCATCAGGTTTGCAAGGACAGCCTGGTCTGTCGAATCTAAAGAGTTGTAAGTGTCCACGAGATCGCTGCCTCCCGTGTGATACACAATCGCAGCGAACATAGGATCCTGCGGATCCAAGTGGCGGGCCGCATAGGTGCCCAGAACACTGGCGCCAGCTGAGAAGCCGACCCCATAGATACGCGAGGACTCGATCGGGTAATTGGCGGTGACCCACTCCAAGGCGGCTTCCGTGTTCACCTGTGCGTGGATCGTGGCCCCGCCCGTGGTCAAAAATCCTGGAGGGCCACTGGACAACGGCGCCAACAGGTACCAACCCCTGGCCAAGCACTCTTCCCAAAAAGTCGTATGAACGATGATGTCCTGGTGGGACACGTTGTTTTGCCGCATTCCAACCAAGAGCGGCGCTGAGACCGAAGCGGGTATATTCGGAATCCCTAGAATGAACAGCTCGGTCTGCTGGGTCGCGGGCACGAAGATGGACAGGTTGTGCCACATTCCTGCAGCTCGCATCAGGGACGCATTGTTGCCCACCGGAATGGGAGGCATGACTTGGCCATTAACGATCACCGCGAGCGGGTTGATCGTGGGTCCTTGCACGCTGCTCGGCCGCGGCATGCGCCTCCGGCTTACCACGCTAGAGCGATTGCGTGCGCGTGCCTGGGCAGGAATCTGCAGGCTTTGCACCGCCGACTGTCGAATAGACTTATGCACCGACACCGCTGTTTGGGATCCGGCGACATTGGCAGTTTGAGGAGCTGACAATACGGCAAACGTCCAGACCCCCACTGCAGTCGCAATCCCAGCAAAAAACAGAACAATACGCATACCCGATGCTATCCCCTTGCAACCCAGCCTGCCACCTCCCCTCGAAGGGGGACTCCTTAGCGGGTATTAAACCCCAAAATAAGACTCCTCGGGGGCCTATTTGCGTGTGAACGTGATTTTGTAATTACCCTTGGGACGCCTGAGGTTTAATTCCTGGGAGACCTTCTTGAAACCCGGGATCTGAGCCTCCAATTTCCAACGGCCGCGGGCGATGGCCCGCCGGGTAACTTTGACAGCTTGGCTGCCCTGGCGTTTGGCGCTCTTCACCAGATCCAAAGTCGGTGCTTTCCACTCGGGATCCCATGCGTACTTCGACAATCCCACAAGTTTGATTTTGCTGCCTTTGGGCAGCCTTCCATTCACCCCCACCAATTCCAGGGTCAGGTCGCAGCCGCGATGCATGCGGATCAGCCCAAGATCTAAGTCCATGCCCGGGGTGAGATCCAACGCCGGGAGCGAGTGGTTCGCCATGCCATTGGCACGCAAGCTCAAGCGCAATCGTCCCGGCCGAATACCGCGCAGCGAAAAACGCGTGCCTTCGGTCACCAAAACACCCCCGCGGCCATTCTGAATACGCAGGCGCGCGACCGCTTCGCTCGAGCCTTCTATCAGAACCTCCGCGCGAATCTGCGCGCCGGCTTCGAGGGCCCGGCGCTCAACGTTGATGATCAGCGGATCGGGAAAAGGCAGCAACAGCTCGCGACTGACGCCCTTGGGCAATTGCCAAACCCGCGAACGCAAGGCCACCTCAACCTTGCCTTGCTGGCCCTCGGAAATCAGAAATTGAAACTCTCCAGCCTGCTGACTCACGCCATCGCCGAGAGGAATCTTGCGACCCTTTTGCAGGGTAAAGTACAGCCGGACCCCCTCCACGCCGTAGCCCTCGTCGTCCAGGATCCACCCGGAAACCACGGTTTTGCGGGTCACCTTAAAATCCTTGCTGAGCTCTACACTTTCAACGCTCCCTCTCGCGCGCTTCGGGAATTTCAAACGTTCATGATGCAGGACATCATCTTGCAGGCTCAACTCGATC
>JBLFXY010000209.1:0-7142 GCA_047611645.1 Glaciecola sp. | reverse complement strand
AGGCCGTTAACACGGTATTTGATCTGACGCCGCACAGCATCATCACCGCGCTAGACCTCAAGCAGCCGAAATACCGTCACACTGCCTACCACGGTCACTTCGGTCGGGAAGAGTTCACTTGGGAGCAATGCAACAAGGTTGAGGAACTCAAGGCTGCTGTCGGCGCCTTGGCTTCCTAACGCGTAACTCAGGGGGGCGGGCCCGCTAGTATCTAGCGTCCCGCTCTTCTTCCTCTCATTGGGGCCCAGGCCCACTCGCTCCCCACAAGATCCGCTCCATGAAGACCCCCCTTCGTACAATTTCGCGCACCGTGCGTGCCGGCTTCACCCTGGTGGAGCTGTTGGCCGTGATCTTGATCATTGGCATCTTGGCCACCTTCTTGCTCCCCAAGATCCCCGAGGTCATCGACAGTGCCAACGTGACCGCCTGCAAGGCGAACATGAAGGAGATAGGCAACGGTCTGATGCTGTACCGAGGCAAGCACGGGGGCATCCCGAAGGCCGGCGGAGCCCAGTTCCTAGCAACCTTGGTCGCTAAAGAAATTTGGGATGCCACCGAGGTCAGCACCAAGCGCTTGACGTGCCCTGGGGTCGAGTTGGATTTCCTCACCCCGTCCCAGGACGAAATCCCCCTGGCGGACTGGTACACAGAGTTGGACCGTGTGGATGGAGGTTGGACCTCCTACGCCGCCCGCGACACGCGCCGATTCCCCATCCGTAAATTGGAAGGCAAAAACGTGGGCAAAGAGGTTCTGGTCGCGGATGACAACGATCCTGATGGCAACCACCGCACGACCACTGTTGCGTTGTACGCCGACTTCTCGGTGCGCACCATCGAGATTGTCGAAGAGCGCGATTTGGGCGATGCCACATCAGAAGACGAATTCGTCATCGTGGGCCCGGACGCTTGGCGCGAAGATCTTCGCAAGTTGAGTTTGGAGTAGGACCCGCTCGGCCGTTGAGATCCTGAGCTGGCTCAGGGGACGGCCTTGGATTTCACCTCTTTTTGGTTTTCGCATGAATCCTCTTCCTATGCTCGCCGCGATGCGCCCCCGACAGTGGGTAAAGAACGTTTTCGTTTTGGCCGCGCTGGTATTCGCCTGGGGGGAACAGGGCAGTTTGCTGCTCAAGAGTGAGGCCTTGGGGCAGGTCCTCTTCGCGGTGGCTGCTTTTTGTATTTCGGCCAGCGCGATCTATCTGGTCAATGACATCTTTGATGTGGAATCGGACCGCAAGCACCCGGAAAAGTGCAAGCGCCCCATTGCGGCGGGAACACTTTCTATTCCCGCAGCGGGATTTGGAGCGGTGGTTTGCGTGGTGGGTGGATTGCTGCTGGCTTGGCGAGCGGACACCGACGGCTTGGGAGTATTGGCCTGTACCGCTGCCTACCTGCTGATCAACTCGCTCTATTCCTGGCGCTTGAAGCATGTGGTCCTGCTCGATGTGTTTTGCATCGCTGCTGGATTTTTACTGCGCGTGATGGCCGGTGGTTTTGCTGTGGGCACTGGGGTTTCCCACTGGCTATTGCTGTGCACCATGTTCCTGTCGCTGTTCCTAGCCCTGTGCAAGCGCCAGGCTGAAATCGACCTTCTAGGCGACGATCGCGGGGAACACCGGCGCATCCTTCTTGAGTACACACCTGAATTTTTGAGCCAAGCGACCTCATGTCTGGCTGCGTGCGCCATCCTTTCCTATGCCATGTACACGGTGGCCGAAGAAACGGAGGCCAAGTTCGGCGCGGAACACGGGCTCTGGTGGACGGTGCCCTTCGTGGTTTTCGGTCTCTTCCGCTACATGCTGTTGGTGAAAACGCAACGCGGCGGAGGCAGCCCGACCCAGGTTCTCTTGGGCGGCGATTTGGTTTTCGTCGCCAACGCGCTGTTCTGGATTAGCACCGTAATTTGGTGCTTGTCCATGGCGCATTGAAGCCAGCACGGCGCTTCGATCTAGCGCGATGCTCGGGTTGCTGCGCCATACATCTGTAGCCGTTCCCGGTTTTGCTCGATCCACTGGGCGCGCGAAGAACGGCGCTTCGCTAGGCCTTCCGCGCTGGGACGTGCCCCGAACGAGGATCCCATTTGAACCCAAGCTCGCCAGTCCTGGGCGGCGGGGTCTTCGGGTTGCGCAGCGGCGGCCTTGCGACGCAAAGAAGCTTCGAAAGCCAATTCGGCTGCTGCTTGTCCGGTTTCCTGGTTCATGAGTAGCTCGAGAAGGTCGTCCAAGACCTCGGCCGTAGGAGCCACCTGAAGCAACGCACAGCGCGCGTGCACGCCAAGATCCGCTTGGCCAGGTACAGCGCCATCCGCCATGGCGCTGCGCAAAACAGAGGCGCCTTCGGGCCAAGCGGTTTCACCCAAGGCGCGCACCGCGGCGGTGCGCAAATCGAGCGCACTCGTAGACGAAGCCGCTTGCAAAAGCGGCTGAAGAGCGGAGCGCTCCTCGAGTGTGGAAAGCGTTGCCAGAGTTGCCGCTGCTTGAGGACCCAGGTCGGGATCCTGAAGCGCTTCAATGAGCGCGGGGACGGCGGCCTTGCCTCGGGCTGCCAGCCGCTGCAGAACCTGGGCAACGTGCAGGCGCACATAAAGATCAGAGTCCTTGAGTGCGGGAGCCAATTCCTCGGCGAGCCAGGGGCCCAAGTCGCTCAAGGCAAAGCGAGCATCGTCGACTCCACGCAATTGAAAGTGTTGGCCCGAAAGCCCGGACACAAAAAACCAGACCTCATGCAGCAGGGCATCCGACGGGGCCGGTTGGGGAGAACCCGTGGCCGCATTCCAATCCGCGGCCATTTGTTCACCCGTGCTTCCGGATTGTGACTCGAGGTGGCGCAGGGCAGCCCAGATCGGAGTGCTGACCTCAGGATCGGGGGAGCGCGTCAATTCGAACCAGGCTGGTAGGAAGCTATAGTTTTGATGCTTGGCTAGGACTTGGCCGAGCAAGCGGTGACACTCAGCGTCCGTTTCATATTTAAGTCGTAGGCACAGGTGGGGGACTGTCCAATCGCCGTTTAGGGGCGACTCACCCAACTGGTAAATGGCCATGCTGCGCACCTTCGAATCGGGATCCGTTTTAGCCAATTCGAGCAGGGCCAACATGGCACTCGCATGGGGGATGGATCCTAGGGTGCGGGCGATGAGCCAACGCTCCGTTGCCGTGTCGCCCAATTTTTCTTGGGCTAGCTGTAAGCAGGTGAGCAAAGGCCGCAGGCCTGCCAGTCCCAGGGAGTCCATGTCTTGCTGAGCCAGCTTCGCATAACGCTTGTTGGACCCAGCCAGGGTGATGAGCAAACCCTGAACCATGTCCTGGTCCGCATCTACCAGGCTTGCGGGCCAAGTGGCTGTGCGAGGATTGTGGGCTGCATACTGCAGAAGTTTGGTACCGAGCACGTCGCTCAATTGCAGTGCCGGCCCGCTCACTTCAGTCAGCGCAGTGCTGCTGGACGGGTCCGTTCCACAGGCGGCTAATCCGGCTAGTGAGGCCGCGAATATAATCGAGCAGAACCTCAAGGTGCGACCTCAACCATGTGCACGAGTTTGGCGTCCAGCTCGGGCTCCGTAATCTGGGCATAGGGGATGGCTTCCCCAGTGACCGTGTCTCGGAAGTAGGGCGTCAGTTTGAAGAACAGTGCCACCTGTATGGGGCCATCGCTGCGCGCGGCTTCAATGCTCACCCGCAAGGTTTCGCCGGCGTCGACCAGGGTGCGAGGCACATCCACCTCACTACGGTAAGGGTGGCGAATGCGGTAAAGGTGCGTCCAGCCGCCTTCCGAGTTGGCGTCGGCTGGCGTTTTGCGCCAGAAGATATCAGCCGCACGCGAGCGCTCGTCCGTGGGAAAGGCGTGCCCCGCTCCGTGGTTGTGCAGGCTGACTTGAATCTCGTCGGGCGTGTCGGCGTTGCGCACCGCAGCCAAGGTCACGGCCGAGCGCACCAGCTCTATGTTGTGGCCGCCGTGGAAGTGGTGACTACGGCCGGATCCATCCGCGCGCACCGGCATGTGACAATCGCGGCAATCCATATAGCCTTTGCCCTTGATCGCATAACTCGACGCCCTCCACTGATCCACGGTTTTGTGTTGGTTGTGGCAAGAGCCGCAATACTCCACGCGCGCAAGCTCTGTTTTGATTTGAGGCCTGCAAGCGGCCTGCGAGTTGGTGGTGGTGCCCGCCACGCCGCCGCCCATGGATTCGGGCAAGCGGTGGCAAGCCAAGCAGTCTACGCCCTGCGCACGTCGGTCGCTGCGCGGCAGGACACGCTTGCCAGGGCCGGTTGTAAAGATGTCCTTGGGTGCATGGCAATCGATGCAATCCGTATTGGCAAAATCATTGGAGAGCGCGCGCACGTCCGGGTCCGTCCATGACTTGGAGTGCCAGGATTCGCTCCATTCCTCATAGACCTTGGGGTGGCATTCCTGGCATTGGGTGGAGGACACGAAGCCCCCTGCGGGAACAGGGTCCGGTTCCGGGCCGGGTCCGAATAGGGTGCCCAAAAGCAAACTGACAACGGCCAGTACGATGATTCCTGCAATCCAGCGCATACTAGTTTTCTCCGGTACCCGGGGCGGGCAGCTTGTCTTTTAGGATGGGTTGCGGCGCTCGTAAACGCCCGTGGTTCAAGCGAACCTCCACGTCGGCGAAGGCGCGCGCCTCCTGCGGATCGTGGGTCACGTGCAGCAGGGTCAAACCCAGCTCCTTGCGCAATTCATGCAGGCGCTTCAAAAGGCCCTGGCGTAACTCGAAGTCCAATGGCCCCAGGGGTTCATCGAGCAGCAGTAATTTGGGCTTACAGGCCAATGCGCGCGCCAGTGCTATGCGTTGCGCTTCGCCCCCCGAAAGAGTGGACGTGGAGCGTTTTTCGAAACCCGGCAGCTCAACCCATTCGAGCAGGCGTTCGACCTCGTCTTTGATTTCGGCCTTGGCCATACCGCGCTGCTTCAAAACAAAAGTCAGCGTCTGCTGCACGTTCCACTGGGGCCAGAGTGAGCCCTCTTGAAATAGGAATCCAATCCCGCGTTGGTGGGGCTCGACAAACCGTGTGCGGCCGTCGTCCGTGAGTTGTCCAAACAGTTCGAGCGTGCCTTGGCGTGGCGCATGCAACCCGGCGATCGTGCGCAACAGCGTGGACTTTCCGCAACCGGAAGGGCCCAGGACCAGCACGTGCTGGCCTTCTTCCACCTGCAGGTCAAAGGGGTCGCTGATGGCTCTGGGACCGGCTTGCAGCACCAGACCTTTTGTTTCTAGGGCAAGTTTCATGACAGCACGTCCATTTTTTTGCGGGCGAAGAGGCTCCATAGGAGTCCGGGAATCATGATCACAAACAGGGTCACCAGGGCTAGGGCAGCCACGTAATCCTGTCGATAAAAGTGTACCGCGTTGTAGAGCCGGAACATGACGGACTTGTTGGCACCTGGCACCAGAATGGCCGCGTCCAGTTCGCGCATGGAGAAGACAAAAACCAAGGTCCAGGCACCCGCCAAAGCCGGTAGGAGCGGCGGCGCTACGATGCGGAACAGGCGCGTGAACGGTGAGGTGCCGACCATCGCAGCCGCTTCTTCAAGTCGCGGAGAGAGGTTCTCGATGGCACTCGTGAGCACCAGTGCAGGAAAGGCCAGATAGCGGCCAAGCAACATGCCGATGACCAATCCATCACCGGTGTAGAAGTCCTGGGTCTCCGGGTGGTTCCAAACAGTGATCTGTCCGATCCCGAATAGAATGGCGGGTGCGGCGAACGGGAGCATGCAGGCGGCGAGAATCCACTTCCCGTGGCGCATGCGCGCGGCGGCGTGGGCCAGGGCGAAAGCCACAGGCAAGGCAGCCGTGGCTGCGGCGGCTGCGAATAGAATCGATGCCCTCAGGTTGTCGCGGCAGCGCTCCAGCGCCATGCTGAATGCGCCCGCTGTGTGACCCAAGGACCAACCCGATTCGCCCGTGCCCGCTTCGTTCAATAATTGGCCCACGGGCATGAAAACCGAGGCGGTGATGAGGCCCACGGCAAACAGCAGCGCGGGTAGTTTGGCACGACCTAGGCGTAGGACCGGAGGACGCTCAAAGCCTCCGGCCAGTGAGGCCAAACTTCCGCGCCGACGCATGAACAAAGCCAAGCTCAAAGCGGCGAGCGTCAATGCGATCAAGGGTAAGGCTGTGGACACCGCTTCGGCATCTTTTTGATCGACCTGCCAAGTGGCGAAGACCTCGTCCGCGTACACGTTGAATTTTGCGCCCACCGAAGAAACATAGTCGGGCACAGCGAAGTCGTTGATGGCGAAGACAAACGCGAGCGTGGCGCCCAGCACCGCGGCCGGAGCGATCAGCGGCCACTCCATGCGCCATTGGGCGGACCAGCCACCCACGAGGCGTGCGGCTTCCACCTGGCGACGGTCGATGCGACGCGCCGCCTTGGCCACGAAAGTTGCAACCAAAGGGAAATGACCCAGGCCCAAAATCCAAATGGTCATGGAGGCGCCACGCATGGGAGCTAGCACGGTCCAGCTCATGGCCATGACCAGCGGAGGAAGCAGAAGCGGTACCCAGGCGAGCGGCGCCCATAGGGTGCGGCCCGGCAGGTCCGTGCGAGCGACCAGGTAGCCAAACGGAATACCCACGAGCAGCGCAAGGGCAGCCACTCCCGAGCCCAGCAGAACAGTGCGCCCAATCAACGAAATTGTGCGCTCATCCAGCAAGCGCGAGAGGGCGCTCATGTCTCCCGTGATGCGCCAAGCCATGACGGCTAAGGGCAGCAGACCAAAGAGCACCAAGGCCGTCATGGCCAAGGCTAATGTGGGGCGGTGCGTAGGCATCAGCGGATTAAGAACATGTTCTTGAGCGTTTCAACGCGGCGGCTCATCTGTTGCCCGAGGGCCACGTAGCTGATTTTCATGGCCCGAAAATCGCGGATCACATGCGCGGGTGCGGGAACGTCGGCGCGCACGGGAATCTGGGCGGAGGGGGAATGGGCCAGGCGTTCTTCCATTTCGCGGGATAGGGCCCAATCGACGAAGCGTTTGGCGTTATCCAGGTGCGGTGCGTCCTTGGGGATGGCGATCGTGTTGGGGATCATCAAGGCGCCCAAGGGTTCTTCGCCATTGGGACCCACCTGTTGATCGGGATAAATCGCAATGACCGGAGAGCCTGCCAAGCGAGCCACATTGAA
>JBLFXY010000208.1:0-7200 GCA_047611645.1 Glaciecola sp. | reverse complement strand
ACAATTTGGCTGGGACCTATATCGACCGTAATCGGGCCTGAAACGGGTTCGCCCTACAAGAGCAACCGGAAGATCAACTCCTGGCTGGAGACTTCTTTGGCGAACACTGCCAGGGCGTTGTCGCGGCCATCGCCGTTTAGGTCTAGGGCGCGAATCTCTACCAGTTGGTAGCCCTCTGGATTCTCCAAGGCCAAGTGGGTGTTTGCGGGCTGGCCTTCTGTGAAGCGGCGTTCCTGTTCAGCGGCCAATCCGCCGATGAAACTTAGTAAGCGATCCACATCCCAAACCCGCTCCTTGGACTCGAACAGCTCCTTGCGTAGGGTTTGCTCGAAATCGTCGAGGGTGTATTCCCGGTCGCTGGCTTGTTGGCCGTAGTAGATGTCAAGGGCGTCCCTTTCCGAGGTGAGTAACAACAGATCAGGTTTGCCGTCGCCGTTGAAATCACCCTGGGTCTTGTCGCGAAATTGCGAGCCCGCGCTTCGAAAACGTTCCAGCAAACTGTACGGATCGTGCATCACATCTAAGATCGGAGGCAGTCGCAGTTGCAGCTCGCTGCTCTGGAACGGCCGCGTTTCGAACTTGGAATCTCCCAGGTTGCGGTAGGCGCTGGCGCGTAGGGAAATATCCCAACTGGAGAACAGGCCCAACATCAGGGTCGGAATGGTCGGCAGGTCGATGCGCAGGAGCAACAGGTCCTTGAGGTCGTCGTCATCGATACGCGCCACCATGACCCCGGTGATAGGTTCGGCGCTGCGCAGGATGGTCGACGGCTCCGTGAACTGCGGACCGTCCCCGCCACCGGGAAAGACCCAAAGTTTGCGCCCATGACTGATCACGTGATCGGGAATGCCATCCCCGTTCAGGTCTGCGCGGGTCATGGCAGCGCGCTCCTCAAGCGTCAGCGCACCGCCGGGTCGGTTGCTATCCCCGGAGGCTTCGGGATCTTTGAAGATACCCAGGTCGACCTTGATGTCGGGCTCTTTGGCATAGCTGCCGTCCGCCCGTTGCAAATGAAAGCCATGCTTGGCGCCCTGCTTCACGATCAAATCCGGACGTGCGTCCCCGTTGAGATCCTTGGTATTGAGCCCGGGAATGGAGAAGGTCATGCTGACGCTGTCCGACAGGTCCTCCACCGAAAAGTCCGCGCCCTCTGAGACCTCGACGGCCACGTCGCCCGCCTTTTCAAAGCTCCGGACTCCTGCAGGATCCAACTTTTGTATCCAGAGACTCACCTGGTCCGCTGCGGGCACCACGCAATCGCTTTTGCCGTCCGCATTGACGTCGTCGATGAGCGGTGCGAACTGTGGGCTGCCCACCCGCAAGGAAAAGCGAGCTCGACGTGCAAGACGTGTTCCTTCAAGGGCGAAAGTTCCATCAGCTTGCAGCTCGTAGGCAAACAAGCCCTTGGGTCCCAGGGCAAAGAGTAGATCCGCGCTTTGTCGCGCAGCGCCCCTGCTGAAGGCCCCTTGCTCCTTGGGCCGTGCACTCATGTTCCATTGGCCTAGGCAAAGCAGCGTGCGACTCGCATCGGGCAACACAAGACCGCCGCGTGGGGCGGGTTCAAAAGCGTCTAGCCCAAGGCTTATGGATTCTGGATCGTCCGATTGGCCCAACGTCAACACCGCACCTTGCGGCGTGACTAGCACCAAACGGTCCCCATTCGAAGTCCGCACTTGTTCGATGCTGGACACGGGTACGGGCACGGTATAGTCGCCCGTTTGTGCGAGCATGCAAAGCAGGAAGGTAAGCATTAAAATTCCACCACGCTGATGTCTTTGTCGCCCAGAACGAGCGCATGTTGCAAGGGAGAGGCCATGGCCCCTGCCCCGCGGATCGAATCCACCAGCAGACGTGCTTTGGGATCGATTCCAAGTTCCCAAAGGGGTTTAGACATAAGCGCCCAACGCTCACCGCGGGTGTTCACCATCGAAAGCCGTAACTTGCCCGCCTCTGGGCGCCAAAAAAAGTCAGCCACTTTGTCACCCGTCCGATCCCGCACGAATTCCATGCTGGGAAAAGACTCTTCGGTTTGGAACGACAACTTTTCCGCCAGGATCGGACGCCGGGAAAGTTGTCCACCTTCGTTGAGGTAGATGTATTGCTCCAGCTCGTAACGATCGGAAGAACTCTGCGCAATGGCCTGCAACAAATCGGGCCGCAGTGCCACCAGACTGAGATCCAATAAACCGTCGCCGTTCAGGTCGTACAACCGAGTATCCCCTGCAAAACCATCGAGCACCAACACCTGATCGGGGGTGGACTGAAAGCGCTCGGGAGCCTCACTGCTGGGTATTTTTTGCAGGTGCACCAATACCTGGGTGCGCGGCTTAGAGGCACGCTGATCCCCCACCACCAAGACCCAATCCAAACGGCCATCCCCATCGATGTCCGCGAGCAAGCTGGCAAACGAAACGTCCAAGGCCCGCCGGGCATCCACAATCACCGGCGAAGGGTGGGATTCCGCGGGCCCTTGCGGCCCTTGGCTACCGCCCGCAAACCACTGCAGCTGGGTTTCGTCCTGAACCAAGAGCTCCCGGCGGCCATCCCCGTCTGCGTCGAGCAAGAAAGGGGCGGGCACCTCGTCGGATACCTCCACCAAAGTCGAAACCCCAAAGGCGTTGTTCAAATTCAACTCCAAGCTGGTTTCGGAGGACGTACTTTTCACCTGTAAGGGTCCGTTTTTTTCTTTGTCCACAGACAAGCGCGCCAGCAAGGGCAGGGCATGGGCTTCGAATTTCGCCAATTCCTTCAAACCCTCCGACGCCTCTGGGCGTCGCTGCATGGCGCAAACATAGCCGTGCAAACTCGGGATCAGTAGGTCTTGCAAACCATCCCCATCCAAGTCCGCGACCGCCCGCGGCCAATATGGTAAGGAGTTGTCGTCCGGCAATTGCCACAAGCAATCCAATTCAAGCAAGCGCTGGAAACGGTTGGCTTCATCTGCAGCTAGCAAAAGCGCATAGGCTCCACCCTGGGTCAGCAGTAGAATTTCCTGGCCGGGGGCCGGATTCACATCGGCCATGGCGAAGGCCAGAATATCCTTGGGCAAATCAAAGCTCTGGGTGGGTTGCTCGGGAAAGCCTTTTCCAGGGCCCAAGCGCCTAAACCAAGCGATTTGGCGCAAACCCGTGCCGGTCCTATCGCCCCAAGCGACCACCAAGTCGCTCAAACCATCGCCGTCCAAGTCCCACAAGGCCGCGTCGTAGGGCTTTTTATCTGAAGCGATGGGCACACTGGATAGGCGCACCAGATCTTCGCTGCGAGCAGAACCCAATGCGAAACCGCCCAAAACCATTAGGGCTAGAACATGCGTAACGACTCTCATTGCCCCACCTCGGTCAACTGCTCCGTATCGCCCACGCCCATGCGTATCAGCCAAAACAGGCGGAAGCGCCAGGCCGCAGGTGTGTGCTTGTATTGCAATATTCCAAACAAAGCCGACCAATTTGATCGCTCGTGGCCGCCGCGCTCGTAGTGAAAGAGCAAGGGCACGTCGAGTTCGCGCAGTGCCCGGACCCGATGCGTCACCGGGATACGCACGGTCATGGCCGCGCCAAACCCCGGCTGAATATCCGTCGCGATGTCCGTCATTTGCGTGGCGGGCCGGTGATAGGTGATCTCGATCAATCCATCCTCGGGTGCGCTGCGCAGGGCCTCCAGCAAGACTTGGGGGTGAGCAACGGCCACCGTGTCCACACGGGTCACGATGTCGCCAAATCGCAAACCAGCAGGCCGCCAGGGACTTTTGGCCGACAGTCCCACCAGCACGGCGCCCGCGCCAGGTGCCAGGCCAACGGCGCGTGCTTCGACCTCGGTAGCGGTACGCACGACGATTCCGGAGCGTTGTTCTTCACGGAAGCGCGCAGCAGCAACCCGTTCCACCGGAACGTTACGCGCGGCCAAAATCAAAACCGTATGAGATTCTCTCCCAGCACGGTCCAGCAAGAGGTCGATCGAGCTGCCCGCCGGCTGTTCCAATTCGATGGCTCGCCAATCCGAAGCGTATTGCAACTCGCGGGTAATCGTTTTTCCATCCTCTTGATATTCCGCCTCCAAAAGCAAATCTCCGACCTCCAAGTGGGCCAAGGTAGCGGGAGAGTTCCTCACCACGCCGAGGATCTCCAAACCGGGCGCGCTTTCGCCCCCAAATTGGCTGTCCAAGCTGGCCGGGGCGTTGGACAATTCGATGCCGCTGAAAGTCCTTTGGGGTAGGTCCAGGCGCAGGGCCTCGTCCATTGGCTCATGGAAGAGTTCCAACGGCTCTTCCATGTCGATCAAAGCGGGCGACTCATTCGGGACAGCGCTTTGGCACGCACACAGAATCAGAAACGCGACAGGCAGCGGGCAGGCCCGTTGCACAGAAATTAGAGAAGAGTTCATTAGGGGATGCGGCGCATGCGGAAGACGACTTGACTGATCAAAACAGCGCAAACCGTCCACAGGAGCGGGACCCAAAGCTTACTCGAATCAAAGGCAAACACAGCATTGGTTGCGCCCTCGGCAAATAGCCGCGCTGCGTGCACTTCCGATCGATCACCCAGGGGCGTAGGCAGGTAACTCCCCAGAACGTAAGCCTGGTTGGCCGCCGACCCCACCAAACCCCGTAGCAAGTCAAAGCAAAGTACCGCGCCCAGTGTGGTGGCCAATGCGGCGGCACCGCTGCGTAGCAAAGCGCCTATTGCGAAACCCAAGCTCGTAAAGGCCAACAGGGGTAGCAGAGGCGCCAAAAGCGCCCTGCGATACTCGGGCCAAACCTCCACCGCCTCGAGGATCGGGAAGCGCTGCCCATTGGGCAGCAACTCGGTCAAATCCCCAAAGGCGAAGTAGCGCGTAGCGACGAAGATCGCAGTCCCAACGAGGACCGCATACCCAAGCAATACATAGGCCCATTGCGCCAGCAGCTTGCCAAAGCCCAGTGCTCTGCGCGTCAAACCCCGCTGTACGAGGTTGCGCAAGGTACCGCGCCCAAACTCACCCGCCAGACTTTGACTAGCCAATCCCGCGCAGAACAGGGCCAGCAGCGGAAGCCCGGTTTCCAGTCCGCGCAACACTGCGGAATAAGCGGTCACGTCGGTCGCGCTGAATTGCGTGGCAGCTTGCACTTCCTCGGTTTGCGCTGCCAAACCCCGAGCCTGGGCACCGATACGAATGGCCGCCGCAGCTGCGGGCAACAGCAACCAAGGCAAGGCGCTCCAGAGCCGCATGCGTTCGAAGCGCAGGGTTCGCCAAACCGCGAGTCTTGGAGCCAACCGCGTTTCGGGTTTGGGCTCCGGGTTGAGGGCAGCCACTTCCGGCGCGGGTCGATCGCCCGCGTGCAGATAAAAATCCACCAGGCTCATGCGGCGCGGCGCGAATTCCTCGATCACCACCCCAGCTTGCACCAGCTCCGCAAGCAGATCCCCCGGGCGCGTGCCCATTAGCTCCACATCCAATCCGCCCGGGATTGGGGTCGGGGTGCTGATCAGACCACGTGCTTGCAAAGCCTTATGCAATCCCTCGCGATCGGGGCCATCTATTTGATAGCGGTCACGGGCGTCCCCGAGTAAATCCTGGGTGACGCCTTCGGCGATGACACCACCCTTACGCAGCACCACCACACGATCGGTCATGCCCGACAGCTCGTGCAGTTGGTGACTGGAGATAAGCACGGCCAACCCTTGCTCCTGGGCCAGATTGACCAGCAGTTGGCGCATTTCAGCAATACCCTCGGGATCCAGCCCGTTGGTGGGCTCATCGAGGATCAGGTTGCTCGGCTTGCCGAGCAAGGCCTGAGCAATACCCAATCGCTGACGCATGCCTTGACTGTAAGTGCGTACAGCGCGGCCGCTCGCATGGGTCAACCCCACCGCTTCGATGTGATCCTGGGCTTGCTGGCGAGCTTCCTGTGCGGTCAAACCTTGCAATATCCCAAGAGCCACCAAGTTTTTGGTGCCGTTCCAGCCCCCATAAAAGGCGCAATGCTCGATCAACGCCCCAATGCGCGCCCGCGCCTCGCAGGCCGAACGTCGACCATCAAAACCATCGACAACAAAGCTCCCGTTAGAGCCCGGCAAGAGTCCCAACACCGCGCGCATGCTGGTGGTTTTTCCCGCACCATTGTGCCCCAAAAACCCCGTGATCGAACCAGAGGGCACATCGAACGAAACGTGTTCTAAAATAGTGGTGCGACCCAGGCGCACGCCAACACCGCGCAATTGCATAGACATGCCGCCAAACTAGCCATTGCAGCCTGCCAGTACTCAAACAATCTTCTAGATGCGTGGCCTACTGTACAGGCCTTACTCTAGATACTGAGCCCGCCCCCCCTGTTGCCCACCCGCAGCCCAATACAGCGGTCGATGCCTAAGAAGGCCAACGTCCTGTGCACAATCCGATGCTCATGGCCAGCATGGCTATTGCGGGCAGACAGCGCATGAGCGGAATTTGCACATCCGCATGCATGATCACAGCGCCCTGCTTCAACAAAACCACCAAGCCAGCGGCAACCGGAACCGCACTCGGGTACCAGACCCCAGCAATAAGGCCGATCCAGGAGCCGACTTCAAAGCCGCCCGCACCGTACACATCATGGGAGACCGCGAATATGCATGTAAGACAATTTTGCGGGACCTGGACTCCGAAGTGGAGTTCACCGGCCCATGCCAATGAATGCGAGGTCTTCCAGCCGGTTGCTCAAGGACGCCCCCCAATAGCGTAGCACGCCCAGGGTGATGGACGATCGACCACCCAGCCCAAAACACTTGCCCCAAAATAAAACGCTGACGGGGTCGAGCGCCAGGTCTCGATCTACGGCCGGACCGTGATGTGGTTGACACAGGAGTTAGTGTATCTCTAGTACAACGCCACGGGCACGCACCGCGGGCGGGTTTTGGTCAAGCGCGATCCCAAGGGCAATGACTCAGACCACGCCATTTTTTTGACACACCACATGGCCGGATCAAAAAACATACTCAAGGGCAATACACGGAGCTGGTCAATCATGATTCGCTTCCGAGATTCCAAGCAAGCCTTCGGTTTGTCTGAGGCCCAAAACCGATGAAGTCGTGGGACTCATCCGAAGGGTAGACCCACACCGGGTCCACAAGCGAGAGGCAAGCGTGGCGGCCGAGCCGCGAATTGGACCGCGCCTGCCGCGCTCATCGCTCTGGGCATCCTCGTGACCTAGCATCTTGGACAAAGCCGCTGGGAAATGGACGTTGC
>JBLFXY010000207.1:0-7213 GCA_047611645.1 Glaciecola sp. | reverse complement strand
GGAAGCCTTCAACACCGACGGTCTGCGCAGCCTGATCGAGACGCTTGATGTGCCTCACATGAAGGAAAAAACCCTGCGCTACCCTGGGCACATCGAGCTCATGCGCGTCTTCCGCGATACCGGTCTCTTCCAAAAAGAAGCCATCGACGTGCAGGGCCAAATGGTCTCCCCCCTCGCCCTCACCCAAGCCCTACTCTTCCCCAAGTGGACCTTCGAAGAAGGCGAAGAAGACCTGACGATCATGCGCATCATCGTGCGCGGCCAAGAGAACGGCCAACCCAAGAGCTACCGCTGGGACCTGTACGAGGCCTACTCCCAAGCAGAACGCGCCACCAGCATGTCCCGCACAACGGCCCTGCCCTGCACCATCATGGCCCGCATGCTGGTCGACGGAACCTTCGCAGAACCTGGCGTACACCCGCCCGAACTCCTCGGCAGCAATCCAACCATCGTCAACCGCATGCTGTCCGAACTAGCACAACGCGGAATCACGTACACGGCGACCACTTCCTGATCCACGCCGCGCGCTTCTGGCTAAGCGCAACGATCGGGATAGGGGCCGGGGAGTATAAGTCTCCCCGGTTCCCCTCCCACACCACCGGGCATTCGGGTCCGCACCACGGCGGTTCGATAGATTGAGGTGACTTGTCCAGGCGGGGACTTCCCATCTGATCAAAGTAGGAGTTGCCCGGGATGTGCTGGATCACTCCGCGTGCTGTCCGCCACCAGCAGCGAGTGTGCCCGACGACTTCAGCGGCTCCGCGCTTCGAAGCTCCTCGCGCGCTTCGATCGGACGAAAACTCGTCCGTCATCTCGCGCTTCGCTCGACGGTCCCTCGCGGCCCCGCCTTTGCGCCCCCCTTCGGTCCCAGTGGCCAGGCACCGCAAGAACCGAACTCTTCGAGTCCATCATCATGCCAGACACACCGTGAAGTCACACACCCCGTGACCGGGGTGCGCGACTCCACCTAACGGCCTAGTGGACGTCGGTCCCTTCGGCTCCGGCTTCCGCATGCGCGCCGGGCTGCTCATCGCCTTGGATGAAAGTATCCCCTTTGTAGAACTGGGAATAGACCACATACACGACGGTGGTCGCGACCATCAGGGCGGTGAAGAACCAGAAATAATTGGCCCCATCCAAGGGCGTGTTGCCGGCCTCATCCCTGGAGTAATCCATGAACTTGTTCACGCCGGCCACATAGAAGTTGCCGAGGGAAACGCCCAGGAAATAGATCCCCATGACGAAGCTTTTCATGCGCTTCGGGCTCTGCGTATAGGCAAATTCGAGGCAAACGATAGACACCATGATCTCGCCGCCTGTGATCAGAATGTACGCCAGGAATTGCCATGCGATATTCGGCATTTCCGTGAGGAAGGGTGAGATCTGTGCCGAAGTCCAATTCTGATCCTTCAAGATCTGAAGCATGTCACCCAACTTTGTGGGCATGCTCAAACCTTCCTTCGCTTCGGGGGCTAGTGCTGCCCACAACTCGCCGATCACGGGCCCCGAACCGGCCACAATCCAAGATTCAATCACTGCGGACAGAGCGAATGCGCCTGCCGTGATGAGGAATCCGATACCAATCTTACGTAAGGGTGTGAGCTTCCAAACCTTGTCGCACAAGGGATACAGCACGTACGTGAAAATTGGAATACCAATCAGAATCAGAACCGGGTTCACCGCTTGCACCTGGGAAGGCAGCCAAGCCTCTGCTTTCAAGAACACCCGATCCATCTGTTCGGTCTGCAACACCCATGACGAGCCCGTTTGATCGAAGATGGCCCAAAACACCGGTACAAAGATCATGAAGAGGGGAATCAGGTTCAGAATGGAGCGCTTCCCTTCCGGACTGAGCACTTCCTCCATGAATTTCTTTATCCCTGAAGGCGGGACGTGCACGAACTCATTGCGACCCATCCAAAACAGGAAGGTTGCAATGCCCATCAAGACCCCCGGCAGTCCGAAGGCTAGCCACGGGCCGTAATTCTCAAGCAGAATCGGCGTCAGCAGCAACGAGGTGGCCGCACCGATGTTGATGCAGAAATAGAACCAGTTGAAGACCTTGGTCAGCATGTGGTGGTTCCCCAACCCGAACTGGTCCCCCACGTGCGCGGAGACACAAGGTTTGATCGCTCCGGCACCCATGGCGATACAAACCAAACCAAAGAACATGAACGGGCGCATTCCAATTCCGAAGTGCTCCGGAGCCACATCCATCAACGCCAAACTTCCGTGCCCCACGCAATACAGCAAACTCAAGTAGAGAATCGTCTTGTACTTGCCCAGGTAGATGTCCGCAATCAAAGCACCGATCAGGGGAAAGAAGTACGCCCCGGCGGTAAACAGGTGATAGTTGGACATGGCCTCGTCGCGGCTCATGTTCACCAATTCCCCATTCGGCCCCAGCAAATAAGTGGTCATGAAAACGACCAGGATGCCCTTCATGCCATAGAAGCTGAAACGCTCCGCGAACTCATTGCCCACGATGTAGGGGATGCCCTTGGGGAACTTAGTCTCCCGGGGATCGGGGGCGGTCAGGTGTTGTTTTGCGGCCATGGAGGTCGAGGTGCTGGGGGTCGGCTGGGAGCCGGCGCAACCATCTCGGGCGTCGGCGGCCCGTCGGATGGGGTCGCAGCATAGCAGCCCGACACCGAACCCGAATCCGCCGCATGGAAGTCGGTGCATGCAAGGGACTCAACGTCTGGCCTGCCCCGAATAATCGGGACCGAGCTCCCCTATCCAGCCCCCCCACCCAAGTGCCCTAAAACGATCTCGAAAACGAGGCGCTTACAACCCTCGAAAATTGGGGCGCAAAGCACCCCTCAGAGCGCCCTCGCAGGCTAAGCTCCCAGCATGCAGATCATCGTCCACGCCCTCATGGCCCTGATTCTTTTCACTGGCAGCCTGCTCACCGCCGCTCAGGCCCAGGACAACCCAGAGTCCAAGGTCAAGGTCCGGTACGAAGAGCAACAGCTGGAACTCGATTTCAGCGGTCTCCAGGACTTCAAAACCCTCGAGGACGAGTCCCAAGGCCAACTCCACGGGCGCTGGGCCGGAAAAATCGGCGATACCAAGCTGACGGTGAACCTCTTCTTCCTGGGGGCCAAGAAATTTCGGTTCAGCGAGCCCAGGGATGTGCTCAATATTATGGAGCTCAACCTGGATCCGCCCAGGGGTTCCAAGAACAAGGACATCAAGCTCTCCTTCCTCGAGACCGAGGTCATCGAAGGCCCCTATGGCTACGTGCCGGTGGCCTGGCTCGGGATCCACGGCATTCAAAAGGGAACCCGCATCACCCAGCATGAGATTCACTTCTGCGGCTTGACGCAAAAGGCGGGTTACTCGATCGAAGTGCAGACTTCCAAAGCCCTCAACCCGCAGGACCGTCCTGCGATTCTGGAGTGGCTCAAGTCCTGTGCGAAGTACGACGGCCCCACTAGAAACTCGCTGTGGTCCGAGGAAGAGGTCGAAAAACGTTGGGAGCGTGACGCACCGCCCAAGGTCCAAGAGAAGAGCAAGCTCACCATCCTGCGGACGGAGTACTACCTCATCATGACGAACGTGGGCAAAGGCACCACGAAGTCCTTTGGTGAGAAGCTCGACGAGAACTACGAGATCATCCGCAGTGTGTACCCCTTCGAGGATGTGCCCGCCCAGCGCCTGCTCCCCATCTTCTATTTTATCACGCCGACGCAATACCACGACTGGTGTGAAGTCACGCTCAAGGATCGCATGGCCTCCTCCGCCGGCGTGGCCTTCGGCGATGTATACGCCACCTACCACCAGAGCTCGGGGGCCCCGGTTCACATCCACGAAGCCACCCACCAGATCTTCAAGAACCGCCTGTTCTTGGGTGGTGGCGGATCCTGGTTCCAAGAGGGTGTCGCTGAATACATGAGCGAAAAACCCGGCGACTTGAGCAGTATCAAGGGCCTGGTCAAGCGCGACCGACACAAACCCTTCAAAGAGTTCTTCAAGCTGAAGAGCTTGCTCGGCGATGCCAAGGACGATGTGAAAGGCGGTAGCGACGCGGGCAATAGCTACACCCAGGCGGCCGCTATCATCGAATTCGCGCGTCACTCCAAATTCGGGTCGGAGAAATTCCTGGAGTTCGTACACGCCATTGGCGCCGTGCCGCGCAGCAACATGGCCGCCATCGAGAAGGGCCTTCTCAAGGTCTACCAGGTCGACATCGCCGGCTTCGAAGAAGAGTTCAAGAAGTACTGGCTCAAGCGCAAGAAACGCAAGAAGCTAAAGAAGGCTAAAAAGAGCAGGGAAAAATAGGAGTCCACCATGCCCCGCCTACACATCAACATCGACCATGTGGCCACCCTTCGTCAGGCGCGCCGCGAAACTTTCCCCGACCCCATCGCTTGGGCGCTCGCCGCTGAGGAAGCCGGTGCTGAGGGCATCACTTGCCATCTGCGCAAGGACCGTCGCCACATCCAAGACGCGGACGTTACGCGCCTCCGCGAGTGCCTAAAAACCCTCCTGAACCTGGAGACTTGCCTGGACGAAGAGATGCTTGCCATCGCGGAAAAGAGCCGCGCCGAAGCCTTCTGCCTGGTGCCCGAAAACCGCCAGGAAGTCACCACCGAAGGCGGCCTGGACGTGGTGGGCGAAGCAAGCCGCTTGCGCGAAGCCATCCCGCGCCTTTCCGCGACAGGCGGCCTGGTCAGCCTCTTCATCGACCCTGACCTGACGCAAATCGATATGGCCCGCGAACTGCAAGCGCCCTTCATCGAACTGCACACGGGCGAATACGCCAAGGCCACCGGCACCCACCGCGAGGCCGCACTCAAGCGCCTAGCCACCGCCGTCGCCCACGCCCATAAAATTGGCTTGCGGGTCAACGCTGGCCACGGCCTGGACTACGAAAACACGGTCCCCGTAGCCCAAATCCCCGATATCGAAGAACTAAACATCGGCTTCGCCGTGGTCTCCCGCAGCGTATTCGTGGGCGTCTCCCGCGCCATCGGTGAGATGCAAAACCTCCTGAATAGCGCCCCTGCGGCCAAGTAACGGTCAAACGAGAAAAGTCTTTGCTTGTTGCTTGCAACGCAAAGCCAGAGAACGCCATGCTGAAGCCATGGCACGGGGAAACAAACCATTTGTGGGGAGCATCGTCGCATTGCCGACGCCTTTCCGGGGGGGGAGCATCGATGAGTGCGCTTTGGCGCAGGACATCGTGTTTCATATCGAAAACGGAACGCAAGGCTTGGTCGTCGGAGGATCGACGGGCGAAGCGGCATCGCTGAACATGGCGGAGCGACAAGTGCTTTGGTCGCGTGCGATCGAAGCTGTCTCTGGCCGCATTCCAGTGTTGCTGGGTGTAGGGGCTCCCAGCACTAGTGCCACGCTCGACCTGGCGCGCGCGGCTGTCGCCGCAGGCGCCGACGGACTGCTCGCGGTCACGCCCTACTACACCGTCCCTGACGCGCGCGGACTGATCGCCCACTTCTCAGCCTTGGCCGAAGCCCACCCCGACACGCCGATCCTGCTCTATAACGTGCCCGGTCGCACGGGATGCGATCTCAAGCCGGCCACCGCCCACGAACTCGCCGACCGCTACGACAACATCGTGGGCATCAAAGAATGCACGCGCTCCATCCCGCGCATCCAAGCCTTGATGGGCAACGCAAACCTGGCCGTGTACGCCGGCGACGACCTAGCCCTGTTCGACTTCATGCGCCACGGCGCCCAGGGCGCCATCACCGTAACCGGCAACGTCTTGCCCACCGAAACCGCCGAACTGATCGGCCTGGCCTCGATCAACCCCAACGCCAAACGAGTCGCCGACCTGGAAAGCCTCCTGGCCCCAGTCATCGCAGCCCTCTCGCTGGGACCCAACCCCACCCCGGTCAAAGCCGCCATGGAAATGGCCCGCAACTACCCCGGCGAACTACGCCTCCCCCTGCTCACCGCAGAGCCCGCCCTACGCGACCGCATCCGAACCGCAATAGCAGCCCACGTGAGTCTGCAACCGGTCTAGAGAGGACCGTGGAACTGGTGGTACTGTGTCGGGACACAGTACCACCAGATCAAGAACGAGGGTGCCGCGTTTCGGACTCTGTACCGACGCCCTCATCGTCGTTCCTGTCCTCAATTTTTCGCCGCAGTGCTTGCAGAATTTACCGACCCAATCCGTCTTGCTAAGTCAGGTAAGTATCCCAATGGGGACAGTGGCTGGCCCAAGAAGTGCGCACCATGAAGAACACGACTCCGATGAACCCAATCCATGCAACCCCTGGGATCAAATTCATAAATAGGACTGTTCCCAGTAGACACCCCGCAAAGCAGCGGTTGAACATCCTGACCTTATAAATTTTGTGCGCTGTCATCGATTCCATCTCCTTCATTCACGCAAGACCCAAGGCTGCCTGAGCACCATTCCAAACCGCCTGGCCCGAATGCTACCAACCGCCTAAGCACTGTGCTTTGGGCCGTGGCACTAGCTGTACATGCCGCCTGGCGTCCTATTCACTGATTCAGAACGAACTTGCCCCGGTATCCCCCGGTTGAGCTGTCCAGCCCATTGACTTCAACGGACCACGATCTCGTCCACAAAAAGCCAGGCACCCCCGCCGGCGCCTAGGTGCCATTCGGGACACTCCATGAGGTTTGTAGCGCGCACGCGAACGAACCTTGCACGCTGCTTTGCGACCGCAATTCGGAAGTCCCGCTTGTGTTCACCTTGCGCTTTGGCATCTGCATCGATTTTGAGCTGCCCTGCGGATTGGAATTGCTCGCCGTCCTCCGAAAGCAGCACCTCGACGGAAGTGGGATAGAAGATCCAACTGCCCTGTACCTCAAGGCATCCCAACGAAACGTCGGTCAGTTCAGTGCTCTCACCCAAGTCGATGGTGACATCAAGGTCGGTGGCTTGAAAGCCAACCCAACGACCATCGGTGTGCAGTACGGAACCACGCTCCCCGTCGACCAAGCTAGTAGCACCGCCGCCATGGTACTTCTTACTCCACTCGGTACTCGACTCGATCGCTTTGCCAATGGCCTTGTGCAGTGCGATCTGCCGAGCTGAAACGCGACCCAGTTGCTGCCCCTGTCGAAAGGCTGCCGCCGTGACGAGGGTAGACGATTCGATTTTGAGGGGCGCTGAAAAGAGAGTTGATTTTCGGGTCGGCGCGCTGCCGTCCAACGTATAGCGGATGGGGACTCGGCCATGTTCAGTGGTCAGGGTGATGGCAACACCGTC
>JBLFXY010000206.1:0-7261 GCA_047611645.1 Glaciecola sp. | reverse complement strand
GGGCCTGCCTCTGTTTGATGCGGTACCCACCGGTCAATTATTGGTGGTTGGGGGTCTGACGCCGTATCTCCGGTATCTGAAAGTGAGAAGCGGTGGCCAATGCGAATGCACTCCCAATGGGGTCCACTCCAAGCCCCCACTTTCGAATTTGCAGCTATTCGGAATGGGTGCCCATATAGGCCAATAAGCTTGGCGACCACCTCCATTCCGGGTTTGGGCTAAGCCGGTACTCCGGTACTCCGCCGACTAAGCCGCTCGAGAGTGTTTCTGCGGGCGACTGGCTTCGCGCAGACCATCCGCGTGCATCTGCAGGAGAACGGATTCCTGGACCCAGGCTTCCTGGGCATATTCGACCGCGTCCTTCAGAACGGCGTGACCCAGGCGGTCGGCACCAAATAGTTCGTGCATGCCGACGAAAGAAAGCAAGCCGATCCAGCCAACGATAAAGCGGCCGAGCATGACCGCGCTTGTGAGATTCCAATGCCAGTGGCTCGGGCTCGAGATGTACCACGCCACTTGGGACAGCAGGACGGCCGAAATCCCAATGCAGAGGAAGCGGCCCCAGCCCGTGCGTAAACCGGCTCCCAGACCCGCGAGCCCGTAAAAACAGACGCTCGCAAATCCACTGATACCCGCGATGGTCCCGGAATCTCGGAGATCGCCCGCATGGCCCATGCCGTGCAATACGCCGAGGGAAACTGCGAAGGCTCCGAGTCCCCAGGCAAAGAAGTGCACATTGCGTGAGCGGGCCAAAAGGCCTTTCAACTCGGACAGGGGGCGGTAGACGAGTCCAGCTTCGGCAGCGATCGCATCACCAGCGCTGTCGGAGGCGTATTTTGAGAAGGAGGGAAACATGGGATCAATCCGGCTACGGACCTAGCCTTCATCGTCAAGGGCTCCTCCCCGGCTCAAGCCTATGCCCGCGCCCCGATGGATTCCCCAATTGGCCTGCTCAAAAAGAGACGTGAAGCGCCGCAGCTGGCCATTGTTTCCGGGTATCCGGGGTGGATCCTTCAGCGGCGTCCTGCATTCCATGCCGCTTGCGGTCCCCTTGTTTAGGTGGGAACCAAGCGAGGACCCTGCGTTCTCGCCCGGACTGGGAGTATTTATCCCAGATTCCTGTGAATCGGGGAGACCGCGCCCCTAGGCTGCGCCGCCCGATTCCCCCTCTGGAAGCACTGAAACCACCTTGTTCGACCTCCACCACAATCCCGAGTTCCGCCTCAAGACCGACATTCTGTCAGGCTTCACCGTAGCCCTGGCCCTGGTCCCCGAGGCTGTCGCCTTCGCCTTCGTCGCTGGCGTCGATCCCTTGGTCGGCCTGTACGCCGCGTTCTTCATGGGATTGATCACCGCCGTCTTCGGCGGCCGGCCCGGCATGATCTCCGGTGCCACCGGCGCCATCGCCGTGGTGCTCGTGAGTCTCGTCTCTGATCACGGCATCGAATACATGTTCGCTGCCGTCGTGCTGATGGGCATCCTCCAGGTCCTGGCGGGCGTTTTCCACCTGGGTAAGTTCATTCGAATGGTGCCGCACCCGGTCATGCTGGGCTTCGTCAACGGACTCGCGATCGTGATTTTCATGGCGCAGCTTGGGCAATTCAAAGAGCCTAACGCCGCCGGTGAATTGCATTGGATGCAGGGCTACCAGCTCCACCTCATGCTCGGTTTGGTGCTGTTGACCATGGCTATCATGCACTTCCTGCCGAAGATCACCCAGGCCGTGCCCGCTGCCCTGGCCGCCATCGTGACGGTCACGCTGCTCGCATTGGGTTTCAACCTGGAGTCCCCGACCATCGTCGATTACCTGCGTACCATGTCGGGCGATGCGGCCGCCTCCCTAGCGGGCGGCTGGCCCACCTTCTCGATCCCCGGCATCCCGGTCAACTTCGAAACCCTGCGCATCATCTTCCCTTACGCGGTCATCCTGGCCGCGGTGGGCCTGATCGAGTCCCTGCTGACGCTGACCTTGGTGGACGAGCTCACCGAAACCCGGGGCCGCGGAAACAAGGAATGCGTGGCCCAGGGCGCCGCAAACATCACCTGTGGCTTCTTCGGCGGCATGGGTGGCTGCGCCATGATCGGGCAAAGCATGATCAACATCGACTCCGGTGGCCGTGGACGCACCTCGGGCATCGTGGCCGCCGTAGTGCTCTTGTGCTCGGTGCTCTTCGCCGCTCCTCTCATCGAAATGATCCCCGTGGCGGCCCTGGTCGGCGTCATGTTCATGGTCGTGCTAGGCACCTTCGAATGGTCTAGCTTCCGCATCATGCACAAGATCCCGATGTCCGACGCCCTGGTTATCATCCTGGTTTCTGGAGTCACCGTAGCCACCGACCTGGCCGTGGCCGTCTTCGTTGGCGTCATCGTCTCCGCTCTGGTCTTCGCCTGGAAGCACGCCCAAGCCGTGCACTCCCTCAATCACACCGACGAACACGGCTCCAAGATCTATTCCCTGCGCGGCCCGCTCTTCTTCGGATCGGTCAACAACTTCCTGGAACTCTTCGACCCTAAGGAAGACCCGCAAGACGTCATCATCGACTTTAAGCACGCCCGCGTCGCTGATCACTCCGCCATCGAAGCGATCGACACCCTGTCCGAGCGCTACAGCAAATCCGGCAAGACCCTGCACCTGCGCCACCTGAGCCCGGACTGCATCGGACTCCTCAAAAAGGCCGGCAAAATGGTCGAGGTCAACATGACCGAAGACCCGCACTACTTCGTAGCCGACGACTCGTTGGCGTAGGCCTCGGCTCGGACAGACCCCCTACAATGGGCGGCAGGTTTATCCCTGCCGCCCTTTTTCTTTGATCGCGCTAGATGACGCGTCCAGATGCAGAGACTGGGGGTCTAAGGCTGTGTCTCACGCTGAATTTAGGTTATTGCAAAGCCCCATTTCTAGGACGCCGGGGCCACTTCGAATCCAACACGCGCGCTGGATCGACCGCTGCGAAGCAGAAATGGTGATTCTCATCTACAATGCCATTAGGCCATCTGCCATCAAGCCGCCCCCCTCCTGAAGACTATGAAGCCAATGCAACTACTGCCCACCTGCCTCGCCGCTATCGTGATCTCGTCCGCACCCCTGTGGGCCCAATGCGAAACCACGCTATTCGCAACCAACAATTCCTTCACGACGTCTGGGGCGACCATTTATATGGACGTGACCGCGAGCGCGCCGGTCAGCGTGACTTCTCTCGAAATCAACTCCACTACTGCGGTGGGTGGCTCGGTGGGTATTGAAGTTTGGATTACTCCGACCACTTACGTGGGCAACCAATTGGATCCAACGGTTTGGACCCAGGTTGCTGTGGACGATGGAACCGCCACGGCCATGGGGTCCGACATTCCGACACCGATCACCCTGGTCGCACCCTTTGACTTACCGGCTGGAACGAGAGGTATCGCCCTAGTCGGTGTGAACACTGGGCACCGATACACCAACGGAACTGGAAGCAACCAATCCTATGTGGGCCCCATCTTGACCATCGAAGGCGGATCGGCAACCTCTGCACCTTTCAGTGGGAGTCTGTTCGATCCTCGCATGTTCAACGGATCGTTCTGCTATGGCAGCAGCGGCTCCGGCGTCACATTCTGTAACTCGATGCCCAGCAACTCCACCGGGGCACCCACAAGTCTTGCGGGAACGATGACCGCACCCGGAGGTTCCGGATTGCACCTTGAGGTCAGTTCGGGCCCTGCTGGTGAATTCGGGTTCGTCTTGGTCGGCACGTCTGCGCTCGATCCTGGCCTTGCCGTCGGCAACGGAGCGCTTTGCTTAGGCTCCGGTGGGACAGACTACTTTGCTGGATACACAATCCATGGTGGCGATCAAAACTCGATCGGCATTTTCGACAATGCTGGCGTCTTGCAAAACCTTGCTAGCACCTCCCTTGGTGGATCCGGATTCGACGTACCGTCAATAATTCCGACCTTTGGAGCGCCGGCCATCACGGCGGGGTCCACATGGCACTTCCAGATTTGGCACAGGGACACGCCCTCCGGCATTGGGCACTCGAACTTCTCCAATGGTTTGAGCGTTACGTTCTAAGGCTCTTCCTTAGCGGCCCGCAGCGCATGGTTTGTCCTCTCCAGTGAGAGGACAAACTCGTTTAAGGGCCGCCGCTCGTTATGATGCTCACCAGGGCCGAAATGGGGCATATCAGGCCCCAAGTACAAGTTGGCCCGGAGCCGAAGTGGCGCGTGGACCTTGAGGCGCTAGGCTAGCAGGCCAGCCAGAAACCGGACGTATACACCCGTCCGCGACCCTGCGCCCAAACCCGAAGGAATGCGAAACATGTCCCGATTAGAAAAAATCGTTACCCGTTTGTCCCAGCGCATGGGGCTCGAAGCCGAGGAGCTGCACGCCTTTTTTGAAAAAGGTCAAGAGGTCACCTACCAACCCGAGGCCTGGCTGTTCCACGAATCGTCCCCGAAGGCATGGGCGGGTCTAGTACTCGAAGGCGAGGTGGAGTTGGTTCAGGGACTGCATGGCAACAGTCGAATCCTGGCCGTACTCACGCCCGGCGCCATGATCTCCGAGGGCGCGGTCCTCGACGAGCAGGCCCACTCCATCGGCGCCATGACGCGCGGCGGTGTGACACTCTGGACAATCGACCAGGCGGCCATCGCTTCCTACCGCACTGAAAACCCCGAGGTGTTCTATCGCATCGTGGCCCGAATCGCAGCCCAGATCAGCGATCGCTTGCGCATGGCCTCGGCCCGCAAGGCCCAGGAGAGTGGCCCCAACGTGGTTGGACGCATGCGCTTGGAGCACGATTCTCTCGGGGAGCGCGAACTTCCCGAGCATGCGTACTACGGCGTTCAAACCTTACGAGCCATGGAGAACTTCGCGATCTCAGGCACGTTCGTGAAAGACTTCGGACACTTCATTTTTGGCCTGGCTATGGTCAAGAAGGCCGCCGCCAAGGCCAACCAGGAATTGGGAGTGATCACGCCCCAGCAAGGCCAAGCGATCTCCGACAGCTGCGATGAGCTGCTCGCGGGCAAGCTACACGATCAATTCGCCGTGGACATGTTCCAAGGCGGCGCTGGCACATCAACCAACATGTGTGCGAACGAGGTCATCGCCAACCGCGGTTTGGAATTGATGGGCTACAACAAGGGCGAGTACAAATACCTGCACCCCAACGACCACGTCAACCGCTCCCAATCCACCAACGACGCCTACCCCACTTCGATCAAGCTCGGAATTTTACTCTCCTTGCAAGATCTGTTGGGCGGCATGCGTGAACTGCAGTCCTCCCTGGCCAGCAAGGCCGTCGAATTCGCGGACGTGCTCAAGATGGGCCGCACGGAAAATCAAGATGCCGTGCCCATGACAATGGGTCAGGAATTCTCAGCCTACGCCACCATGGTTTCGAGTGCCATGTCCACCCTCGAGCGCGCCGGCGAACAATTCAAGCAAATCAACATGGGCGCCACCGCCATCGGAACGGGTATCAATAGCCCCGCCGGCTATGCGGACCTGGTCACGATCAAGCTATCGGAGGTTAGTGGTTTCGATCTAAAGCTGGCCGAAAACTTGGTCGAAGCCACAGCAAACGTGGGTTCCTTCGTTCTCATGTCGGCCAGCATGAAACTGGCCGCTGTGCAAATTTCGAAGATCTGCAAGGACCTGCGTTGGATGTCATCGGGCCCTCGCTGCGGACTGAACGAAATCAACCTGCCGCCCATGCAGCCCGGTTCTTCGATCATGCCCGGCAAAGTCAATCCGGTGATCCCCGAGGTGGTCAATCAGATCTGCTACCAGATCATGGGCTACGACATGGTGGTCTCCATGGCCGCCGAAGCCAGCGAATTTGAACTTTGCATGGCCGAGCCTATCATCGCCTACGACTTATTCCACGGCATGCTCATCCTGCGCAACGCCTGCGTGACCCTATCGAGTCGCTGCATCGTCGGCATCGAAGCCAACCGCGAAGTCTGCGCCGAATACGTCAAAAACAGTATCGGCTTGGTCACCGCACTCAGCCCGGTCATCGGCTACGAAAAATCCGCCGCCATCGCCAAAGAAGCCCTCCACACCGGGGGCAGCGTCTACGACTTGGTCCTTGAAAAAGGTTGGTTGAAAGCCGAAGAACTCGACGACCTGCTGCGCCCCGAAACCATGACCGACCCGCGCCGAGTTCAACACTAATTCGGCGGGTTGAGCTGGCGTCCGACGGCATCGGATAGCCTTCAATGGCTCGTGAATGGGTCCTGCATATTGAGTCCAGGGTCCATCATGCGGCGGCTAAACCGGATGCGTATCCAAGCGACAATAGGGGTCGCGGGGCGCGCAAGAGCCGCGCGTCTGCGCAACCAGCAGGCCTCAAGACCGAGGTTCTAGATCTATAAACTTTGTGCGAAGAGCCATTTATAGAGCGCGGGTTCCGCGTAGGTTTGCGTCCAGGAATCGTGCCCAACTCCAGGATAAGCCGTCAATTGAGCGTTTGAACCCACATCAGTTAACGCATCGATCAGAAGGCGCGACTCTTCAACTGGGACCGTGTTGTCCTCTTCGCCGTGGAAGGCATGAATCGGAACGGCCTTGGCCTGAAGTAACTTTTCCAGTTCGAAATGGCTCGGCATGCCCTTCCAAATGCGCCTGACGTCGCCGCCCCCGCAGATCGGAATCGCACCCGCGAATAGGCCGGGGTACCGTGCGAGCAAGCCCCAGGTTCCATAACCCCCCATGCTGAGTCCCGTCACGTAAATGCGTGCATCATCAATGCCCCCGACCGCACGAACCTCGTCGATGAGGGTTTTCAACGGTTCCGGCTCCCACCACGCATCCTGAGGGCATTGCGGGACCACGATGACACACTGCGAAAGCTCCGGGATGTCGCCGACCAGGCGCAAGGGGCCATGCACTTCCAACTGTGCGATGTCGGTGCCACGCTCGCCGGATCCGTGCAGGAAGAGCAGTAGCGGCCAGCCGGCATCGGGCCTGCTGGCTTCGTCGGGCAGGGAGACCCTGTAGTGCAGCGCCTTGCCAGCCAGTGTGACCGAGGTCGGATACGTGACAAGCTGGGGAGGGTTCGGCGTACCGAGAACGCCCTGGTCAGATTGGCAACTGATGCACAATAGGATGGCGATACACTTGGCGGTTAGGATGTTTTGAAAGCGCATGCCAAGAGTATGCCCTTTTAGCCCCTGCGCATCTCTCAAGAGGCCCCAATCGAGATTCACTTGTGGACCTGCGCCGTTCGTCGTGGGTCGCTGCAAGCGCGTTCAGTACCGAGACCTGTAGGGCCCT
>JBLFXY010000205.1:0-7389 GCA_047611645.1 Glaciecola sp. | reverse complement strand
GCGGTTCTGCTGCACTTAAAGGATAATGGACGCTTGGAGGGTTACACGGAAGCGGAACACCTGCCCAACAGCGAACAGCTGGAATTGGATTGCGACCTGTTGGTGCCCGCCGCCACGGAAAACCAAATCACCTCGCGCAACGCCGATAAGATCAAGCCCAAGCTGATCGTGGAGGGAGCCAACGGCCCCACCACCGCCGTAGCCTCCGACATCTTGACCGACCGCGGCATCGTCGTGGTCCCCGACATTCTGGCCAATGCTGGCGGTGTGACGGTTTCCTACTTCGAGTGGGTTCAAGACCGTATGGGCTACTTCTGGACCGAAGAGATCGTGAACTCCCGCCTGGAGCAAATCATGGTGCAATCCTTCGCCGAGGTTTCCGCCACGGCTAAGAAATATGACGTTTGCCTGCGCACCGCAGCCTATATCGTCGCCATTGACCGGGTCGCAACCGTGTACCGCATGCGCGGTCTTTTCTCCTGAGCTAGCTATGGACACCCACGCCAACGAAGCGGAAGAGCAGGACGAAGAAGGCGCGCTCCCGAACACGCCACTGCTCGACGAAGAGACTCCCTTCACGACCATGATGGCCAGCTTCGACGAAGCGGCCAAACGGTTGGGTTTGGGTCCCGCAGAATATTCCATCCTGCGTAAATCGGACCGTGAGGTCGCGGTCTCCATCCCCGTCGCCCTGGAAGATGGCACGTTTCAAGTGTTCGACGGCTACCGGGTCCAACACAACCAAGGCTTGGGTCCCTTCCTGGGGCCCCTACGTATTTCCGGCGACTTGCGCATCGATGAGTTGCGCGCCCTGGCCGCCTGGATGACCTGGAAGTGTGCCTTACTCGGTATCCCATTCGGTGGTTCTGCCGGCGGCATCCGTGTCGATCCCGCAGACATCTCCATCCGAGATTTGGAAAGCATCGTAAGGCGCTACACCGCCAATCTCATCGGCGATGTGGGTCCGGAGCAGGACGTATTCACCCCCGATCTGTACGCCGATGAGCGCGTGATGGCTTGGATCATGGATACGATCTCCAACCATGAGCGCTACACCGCGAGTTCATCGGTGACGGGTAAGCCGCTCGCCATGGCGGGTTCATTGGGAAGCAAGGACGCGGTCGCCGCGGGCTTGGTCATTATCATGAGACTGGCCTGTTCCCACTATGGTCTGAACCTGAAGGGCTTGAAGGTCAACATCCAAGGCGCTGGAACCGTAGGTGGCAATCTTGCGCGCATGCTTCATCGAGAAGGCGCGCTGGTCACAGGTCTTTCCGATGTGCACGGAGCATTCTTCAACGAAGACGGCCTGGATATCCCGGCCATGCTGAGCTACCGCGAGGAACATGGTCACTTGACCGACTTCGTGGGAGACTACCAAGCGCTCGACAACAAAGAATTCCTGGCATCGCCCTGTGATGTCCTGGTGCCTTGCGCCGTGGCCAATGCCGTTCACTCTGGCAATGCGCTGCAAATCCAAGCCAAGTTCATTTTGGAAGGCGCCCACGGGCCTGTTTCCTTGCGCGCCGACCGCATTCTCGCCCAACGCAACATTCCCGTGGTTCCCGACATCCTGGCCAACGGTGGCGGCGTGATTCTCTCGTACTTCGAGTGGGTACAAAACCGCACGGGCTTGGCCTGGTTTGAGGAGATGGTCACGGGCCGCTTGGGCCAGATGATGCGCGAAGCTTGGAACTCGGTTCGCGCCCTCCAGGACGAGCACGACTGCTCCCTCCGCCAGGCCACGCACATGTTGGCCGTGCGCCGTGTCGCAGAAGCGGACGAAGCACGCGGCGTCTACGCGTAAAAAGGCCCCTCCATAGCCCTCAAATGCACGCGCGCCCTGGTCATGCCAGGGCGCGCGTTTTTGTTTCGTAGTCATTGCCTGCACCCCCCCCTATCTAGCTCAGGAGCTCTATCATGGGGCTCTGCATCCACGCTTCCTCCTAGGCCCCTACCAGGTGAGTCCATTGCCTCGCCGGGCGACGACCCCATCCCTTCTCGATCCCCATGCTTTCTAAACTCACCCGACTTTCCATTCTGACCTTGGCTCTCGGCAGTACGGTATTCGCCCAAGACAACAATCCTGACACGGCAACGCCGATCAATACGGATGGCTCCTTCGCCTTCGACACGTCAGCGATGACCACCTCCGGCTTCAACGGTGGAGGTTCCTGCGGGGGCGGGGCCTCGTCCATCAACCAGGATGCCTTCTGGCAGTGGACTGCTCCTGCCAACGGCGACTATACGTTTGACACCCTGAACAGCGGCTATGACACCAAACTGAGTGTGCACTTGGGCGTCGGTTCTGCCGCGATTTGCGCAGACTACAACGATGACACGGTTGGGCTTCTTAGCCAGGTCTCTTTGAGTGGTGTTTCCACTGGCGATCAGGTTTTGATTCAGATTGGCGGATACGGCAACAGCTCCGGATCCGGTTTTGTCAACATCGTGCGCTTCGTGGACCCTTGCGATTCGATCCCCGACGACGCCTTTGAGAACAACGACGATTGCGCCACGGCCACGGTCGTCGGCAATGGAACGCTAACGGGCCTTTTCGTGAGTAAGTCGGACCACGACCACTACGCCTTCTGTGTAGCAAGCGGCGCCACCCTGAATGTGGATCTGCTCTTTAGCAACATCAACGGAGATGTGGATTGTTTCTTGCGAGCAGCCAGCTCGGTCGAATGCGGCAATGGCAATGGTACAGACGAATTGGCCGATGGCTTCTCAGCTAGCAACAACGAAGCCCTGAGTTGGGTCAACACTTCGGGAGGCGACTTGAATGTGATTCTGGAAGTCAATGTTTGGGACCAGGACAACGTCAACTGCAACAACTACGACATGGTCATCTCCGGAACCGGAGGATGCGGCGCGGGCGGCACCACGGGTACCCCGTTCTGCAACCCTTCCATCACCAACTCCACCGGACAATCCACCATCCTGGCTGGATCCTTTGGAAGCGGCGTGGGAAGTGACCTGCACTTGGAATGTATCAATGGTGTTCCGGGTGAGTTTGGCTACGTGCTCGCAGGCAACATGGCGACGGCTGGCATTCCGGTCAGCCAAGGTCTGCTCTGCCTGCTCGGCAGCCCCGGCGCACAGGTGTACCGATTCGATATTGTAGGAACTCCATCCAACTCCATCGGCCAGTTCGATGCGGCCGGCGTCCTTCAGAACCTTGCGGGCAACTCCCTCGTAGGATCCGGGTTCGACCTCCCCGCGGCCATCCCCACCGTGCTGCCGGTCAACATCGCCCCCGGCGAGACCTGGCACTTCCAGGTTTGGCACCGCGACACGCCGGCTGGTGCCGGAGAGTCCAACTTCTCGAACGGACTCAGCGTGACTTTCTAGTCCGCTTCAAACGGAGCGTCGGGCCACAGGGGTCGGCGCTCCGGCTAGGCATCCTCATCGTCCGACTTGAACACGTCGAAGGCGAAGCGTGCTGCCGTCAACCACAGTACGAGGCCCATGGTGATCTGGGCCCCAGAGGCCACGCCGGGAATGTGGACTAGGGCCACGCCGGCCCAGGCGCCCACCAGGGAACCGGCCGCCAACCAACGTGCCGTGCGCCAATCGACTTGCCCTTGGCGCGAGTAGCGCCACAAGGAACGACTGGCGATGAAAGCTGCTACAGCCATACTCGTGGCGCGCGTGCCCAGATAGCCGATTTCCGGCAGCAAGAACAGTAGGCCGGGAACCATGATCATGCCCCCGCCGATTCCGAGCAAGGGCACCATAATACCGACCAATACACCCAAGCCCAGGACCCGTACGTGGTCGGCCACACTCAGATCCAACGCCAACAACGAAGTGTCCTGGCCCGCGGAGAGAACGACTTTCAGACCCACGAGGATCAGCAACACCACGAACACGCTCTTGAGGGTGCGGATTGGAATGCGCGGCACCAGATAGAATCCGATCACGTTGCCTCCCAGGGCGGATACCACCAGCACGGCGACCAGGCTCCACTGAACGTCGCTGTGATCACGCAGGGATTCGGCCACCGTGGCGCTGATGGTTCCCGTGGCCACCACGGCTAAAGAGACAGCTATAGCGCGACGCAAAGGATAGCGAAAGCCATAGTGCACCAACGGCGTGGTGAACAATCCCCCACCTATGCCGCACAGGGCTCCAAGACTAGAGATTAGGAAACCCGCAAGGCTCAGCAGTGGAGCGGGAACGCTGCGCGCAACAAAACCCACCTGGTTCGAATTTTCGGGCTCCGTGCTAATGAGGGTCCCCCGAATCAGCCCGTTCGCCGCTTTTGGCACGTTCCAGGATCGAGGTGGTGGAACGCCCCGCCATGACGGGTGCGAGCACGACCTGACCGCCATGGGATTCCACCCACTCGCGGCCGACCACGCCCTTGTCCGCCCAATCCTCGCCCTTGACGAGCACATCCGGGGTCACCCGTTCGATGATCCCCTGGGGCGTATCCTCTTCGAAGGATACGACCGCATCCACCATCTCCATAGCAGCCAAAACCTGCAAGCGATCTTCGATGCAATTCACGGGGCGCGTGGGTCCCTTGAGTCGGGAAACGCTGGCATCGCTGTTGACGCCTACGATGAGCACGTCGCCCTTATTGCGCGCAAAGCGCAGATAGGATACGTGCCCCGCATGGATCACATCGAAGCAACCATTGGTGAAGACTACGCGCTTGCCCTTGCGGCGCCACTCCTCCATCGCGCCCTCCAAGTCCCCATCGACCAGAACCTTGCCGGTTCTGGGGCGCGAGTCCATCAAGCGCGCCATCAATTCGGAGCGGGTGACGGAGTGCGTACCAAGTTTCTCGACGACCACGCCAGCGGCATGGTTGGCCATGGCGACGGCATCGGCGATATCCCAGTGCAAGGCCAAGTACAAGGCCAATTGACTGACCACAGTGTCCCCGGCGCCGGTCACGTCATAAACGGCGCGCGCCACGGCGGGAATGCGGCCTTCTTGAACGGGGTTGCCGCGGCTCCGGAAGTAAATGCCATCCGCGGAAAGTGTGATGACTATCAGATCGAGTTCGGCCAGAGTGCTCAGTTCGTCCGCCGCCACGGGCAGCGACGCCAGGTCCGGAATAGGGCGGCCCAGCGCCAACTCCGCTTCCTTGCGGTTGGGCGTCACGAGGGTCGCGCCCTTGTAGCGGGTATAGTCAGACCCCTTGGGATCCACGAGTACGGGCACGCCGCGCTCGCGAGCAGCGGCGATGACCTGGGCCAGGACCTTATCGGTCAGAAGCCCCTTGCCGTAATCCGAAAGCACGATGCAATCGCAACGCGAAACGGCCTTCAAGGCGGCTTCGATGATCTGCGCTTCCACACCGGACGAGATCGGCTTGAGATCCTCGCGATCCACGCGCAGCATTTGTTGCACGCCGCTCATCATGCGCGTTTTTTCGATCGTCGGGCGTTCACTGTCGATCACCAAACCGTCAACCGCGGCTCCGATCGCCTCGAATTCCTCGCGCATGGCGCGGCCCAGCCCATCGTCGCCGACCACGCCGACCACTTCGACTTGAGCTTCCATGGCCACCAGGTTGGCGGCCACGTTGCCGGCTCCACCCAGGCGCAATTCATTGGTTTTGACGGCTAGAACCGGAATAGGGGCTTCCGGAGAGATACGGCTGACCTCGCCGATCATGTAGCGATCCATGATCAGGTCGCCGATGATCGCCAGGCGGGGACTGCCGAGGGTGGACAAGCGCTCTTCGAGCAAACGATTTTCACTGGGATTAGAATTCATGGTTCAGTCTGCGAGTTTGGAGAGCACGGCCATGCGGAAAAGAGGCAGCAAGAGTTCGTGCTGTCCGATCAAAGTGATACCTGTGCCGGGAGGACGTCGCACCACGTTGGTCTCCGCCCGGTATTGGCGGATCATGTCCAAGTTGGCTGTGGTCATGTTCTCTAGGCTGTGGCCCAAGTTGATAGCCACGCTGACGGCCTTCAAAAAGATCTCGGGCAGGATGACCGCGCACCCCACGTTGATCCAAACGCCCCCATCCAATTCCGACACGATCTTGCAGACGTGTTGAAAATCGGCCAAGGCGGCGGCACCCAGGTCCGCACCATCGCAAGCGGGATGCATGTGCACAATGTCCGCGCCAATGGAAACATGGCAGGTCACTCCGAGCCCGAGCCGCACAGCAGCCGCAGGGACGGACAGATGTAGATTCGGCGCCTGATCCTCGATCAAGCAGCGCCCCAAGGCGCGGCCGAAGCCGACCTCTGCGCCTTCTTCCGGATGGGCTCCGCGCTTTGCGGCGCGCGCGATGGCACGGCCGGTCTCATCGGCGAAGCCAAACTCGCCCTTGGGCAGTTGCGTGTCTACGCGTTCCGAAGTGCGCCCCACCGTGGCGATTTCATAGTCGTGAATCGCGCCGGCCGAATTGAGCACCACATGTGTGATCACGCCACGCTCCATCAGATCGATGATGAGCGGTGCAAGCCCCACCTTCAGTACATGGGCCCCCATGGCGACGGCCACGGGCTTGCCCGCCTTGCGTGCGGCGACCACCCGATCCACGAGCTGCTTGAAATGCAGCCCCGCGTAGATATCGGGTAGGGCATCGACAAAGGCGCTGAATCCGGGCAAAGGCTCGGGCACCGAGCAGAAGTCCTTGGTGGTCACCAAGGATTCGCGTTCGGCCAAGGGGTACGTGCGCACGCCCTGCATGGCCGGAAAGGGATGGGGTGTGGAGGAGGAACTCATGGGGTTTGCATCGGTGAAGACCTGGCCCAGCAGGATAATCCTTCGCCCCCTATGAATCACCCTGCGGGCCCCAAAGCTGGGGCCTAATGCCCGCATTTGCCCCATGGCCAGGGTCCTACTCCAATTCGGTCCTGGGGAAGGGGTACTCCAGGCCTTTCGCCTGGGCCCGTTCGAGTGCTTCCCAGGTTTTGGGCATGCGGCGGAATCGGTCGTGGAGCCACAAGTACTGCTCGGGATGGCGGCGGATGAGCACCTCATACACCTGGTTGATGCGCGTGGCGACTTCGGTGGGGTTCAGACCCGCCAACTCCTCGGGCTGCAGAACCGGTCCGTAGAGCAACTCGAAGGGGCGGTCCCCGGAGCTTCGACAGCACGAATAGAAGACTATGGGAGCTCCCACCCGGCGCAATAGGATTCCGGCGCTGCGACCGCAGGCCGCGGGGCGTCCAAAGAAGGGTGCAAACACTGGTTTGCGGCGCGGCCGATGGTCGAGCATGAACATGATCGAACCACCCCCCCGAATAGCTGCGGGAACGCTCTTCATGGCATCGAGCTGAGGAAGCAAGCGCCCCCCTTGCTGCTCGCGCGTGCGTTGCATGTAGCGCGAAAGCGGATCGTTGCGCGGAGCCTTGGCCACGGCAAAAACTGGATCGAATCCCATGGTCGAGTGCAGTAGGCCCGCCACTT